>JBNJGT010000006.1:0-7344 GCA_051819765.1 Nanobdellota archaeon | reverse complement strand
CCTAAAACATTCATATCCTGTTTAGTGAGATCCTGCAGATAACGTTTGATCTTGCTTTGGAAGGAATCATCCTGAAACTCCAGGATATTGAGGTAATAGGTCACATTCTTATGATGTACTTTCTGATGTACACCCGTAGCTTCAAGGCAGTGTTGGTGCGAGTCATTGAAGAATTGGGTTGTCCGGTAATGTTTTATATAGTTGAAAGGCCTGATGACTCCTTTGGTTTTGAGGGTCTCAAGGAAATCCCAGGCGAATTCATACGCCATGCTGGCTTCCTTGTCCCTTTGCTTTTTTGAAGGGTTACCATTGAATGAAGGGTCATGGATACGGCCTTCGAGACCGATCAGATCAAGCACAGGCTCATTACGAAGATTGTTTCGAAGAACTGACTCATGCAATCGTTTTTTTACCCGTACATGCAACTCTTTTAGAGGGAGCTTATTTCCGAAATCATAAGATATGAAATTGATGCCGTCACGCGTATGGAATCGGGGATCAAGAGTGATCTTTTTCTTCGGATAGCGTTGCTCCAGATAAGATTGTAATAGTTCCTCTACTTCATGGACAACCTGCTGTTCCAGTGTTTGCCTGAATTGTTTGACCGCTTCAAAACCCTTAGCAAACTCGTTCGCGTCGCAGTACTTTTCAAGGATCTCGATTGGAAGGTCATTTATGGAGAGAAGATGATCTTGCAGATCAACTACATCATCTAATGGTTGACGAGCTTCCAGGCTTGCGCCGACGATTTTCATGCCTGCCCGGAATGGTTATCCATTTATAAATCTATGCTGCAGGAAGTACACGTACGCATCTATGACTGGTGGATCAAATTTGTCCATGTCTTCCTTAAGCCGCTGGATGGCATCAACATACGGCATGCCCTCTCCGCGGTATGGTTTATAATGGGTATACCCAAGAAAGGTTTCTACTGGACAGAGAAGCCGTGCTCCTGGATGGATCTCCTTACCGCATTTCCCCTCAGGATAACCACTGCCATCATAGTACTCATGATGATCCTGTATGATGTCAGCCGCTCGTTCATATCCCTTCAGTGCGCGCATCATACGCGCGCCTACGGTAGGATGTTCCCTTACTTTTTCCTTCTCTTTTGCAGTTAATCTTCCTGTTTTGTTGCGGATCCGTTCTGGGATAGCAAGTTTTCCGATATCATGGAAGGAACTTGCCTCCAGAAGTTCGAATCGTTCCAGATCCTCGTTGATGGTTCCATAGTACTCTTCATAGAGTTGGATTCCCACAACATCCCATAACCCGCGCAGGTGATCCCGTGCCGTTTCCTGATGCGGTAACACATAGGGGAGTTTATTGTTCATCATGCGTTCATAGTTCTTCAGGATGCGATGGTTGTCATAACCTGTATCCTTGAGCCGTGCAATCTCATCAATTCGTTTACGGAGATACCCGTTAGCCAGGGGGTTTGTGATGACATCGCTTGCCCCATGCCTGAATGCCTGGGCGGTTGCCCAACCATCATTATCTCCCATGATGATAAAATCGGGATAGTGGCCTGAGGTGATACTATTGTGCACAAACTGTATGGAGTCTTTGACACCAGTACTAAGAAGGGTAATATCGATACTTCCCTCTTTGATGATATTACTTGCCTGTTTGGTACTTTTAGCAAATGTGAGGGAGTAACCATCTAAGAGATTCTCAAGGGCACTTTGACTATGCCTGTCATTATCAACGATGAGAATATTGTTCATACCATATTCAATAAATTATGGATTATATATAAATATTATTATACCTATGATTGGAACTGGTATTCCACAAGGTAGCACTTCTGATGATCCATGACCGAGACAAATCTGCCAATCTTCTCCTTCATGGTCTCAAGGTCACAGGTCTCTTCGAGAATCTCATCATATTTGATTGATTGATATTCGATATTCTGGAAGTCACGTCTTCCCTGGAGGCTTGAAAAGATATACTGGGGGTTCAATACATACCCATCACTTTTTTCAATCACATAGCCCTTATCAAGGAGCGTTTGTGGTGCGAGTTCTGATTGCAACCATTTATGCTTAAACACCCGTTTGAGAAACGCCAACTCTTGCGTGGTCAGGCTATCGATATCAGGAAGATAGTACACTGTATCATCGCACAGTATTCCCGCATTGTATAGGTCGACCAGCAGCTTGAATTCATGGTCCGTCTGGCATGTCAAATGGGCTGCAGGAATCAGCCGTACCTTCTCTAGAGATGTCTCATGGATTATTTCAAGCTCTTTTGCAGAGATTTTCGGAGGAATGATGGGGAGGATTTCACTGTTCTCAAAAGATTCAACCTCGTCCAGAAAATCAGTCTGCCCAAGCATGTCTACCGCCTCTCCTCCGTGCCTGCTTTTTCTGGGTCGAACTGACACGAACAAAGGCACATCAACCACCCCGGTAACAAGAGCGGTGCCGATGGGCAGATTGACGATCTCTTTTTCACTCTCAGGTGTCAGGCCTTCAACAGAGGCGGATATGGCCCGAAGGTCATTAGGGTTCGTGACTTTCAGGATCAGTTGAGTGGAGCATTGCGAAAGGACAGATTTATCAACCCGGGCAGGCCGCTGTGAGACAACACCCAGGCCCAGGCCGAATTTTCGCCCCTCTGATGCGATGGTCCGCAGGATTCGTGAAGCTTTTGTCTCACCGAAGGACCGCTCAGGTGCAAAGATATGCGCCTCTTCAATAAACGTGAAAAATGGTGGTATCTTTCCCTTTTTCCTGAGCTCAAACAGGTCTGCAAGCAGTTTTGATGCGATGATCTCCTGCATCTGTGGTTCAATACCCTTGAGATTGATGATGGAGCACCGTCCAGATTTCACCAGTTCTTCATAAGGTGTATTGCTTTGTGAGAAGATACCCAGGTTATACAGGTAATCGATGATATTGATCACACTGAACTTTGCGTTATTCTCTTCCAGTTCAAGGGCCTGCAGGATGTTCAGGAATGTGGGCTCCTCTACGTTTTTGAGGGCTGCGTATAGTACATTCTGCTGATTTGCGCTCAGTTTGGCTGGCAACAGATGAAGCAGTTCCTGGGTTGTCATTTTCTCCTGCAGTTTCAGTGGGCGTAGCTCCGGACTTATGCTGGAATCCCCGTACTCCTCTATCTGATCCGAGAACCCTTTCTTGATTATACCAAACGCTTCCAGGTCATCCTTATCGTTTGGGTACTTCATGGCTGAGTGTTCTCCATGGGGATCGATGACAAGCAGAGGCACCTTCTTTTCCATGATCTCTTCAAGAAGGACTCCGACTGTATATGACTTGCCTGCGCCACTCTTGGCAAGGATTGAGATATGTTTGGTAAGCAGCTTGTTCAGGTCCATATGGATTGGGATCTTTTTGCCTTCAAGAAAACCCAGGTACGCGCCTTTGTCGCTATCCAGCTTCACAACATCCTGGATAAAACTATCCTCTGCTGGCAGCACCTCGCACCCTGGTTCAAAAGGAGTCCTTATGGGTCGTACAGTTCCATGCTCAAGATAGCCAAGGACCGTGCATTTTGCCTTTGTCTCCCCTTCACGCCGTTCCATCTCAACAATCTGGCAAAGCACATAACCGTATTCACGGTGATAGACCTGGACATAATCGAACTTCTGCGGCGTACCTTCTACAAGAAAATGGAATTCCGCCGTTGTTACCCGTCCGGTTATTCTCCCCAGTATCATGCCTATAAAACAAACTGTATCTATTTATAAGATTTTAGGTAAGGTCTCCCATCAGCGTGTGAAGGTACTCCAGGCGGGCATGGCTCCGTTGCATGGCTTCATTGGCCTTTTTGACCAGTATTTCAATATACCTTGTATCGACCAGGCGATGTCCATTTTCTGCAACCAAGGTTACAATCTTGTCATGGCCCATGAGTTCAATCATGATCTTTTTGCCGGTGGAGATGATGCCTGTGTGTTTGAACCCTGCAATCTTTGCCATACCAAGAAACGCCTGCGCATCAGTCAGCCCTCGTGAGCAAAGGTGGATGATCGGGGGGTCGAACCTGAACCATACCGGAAACTCACCAACGTGCAGGTCCAATTCTTTGACAGACGTGTGTGAACAGAACTGCCAGTGAGCCTCATGTTTCTTCTCACCCTTCAGTTCCAGAAGGACGATGCGGCCCGCGCATGAACTGGTAGTGTAAAAATTCCTCTTTTTGTTGAGGGTTGTGATCAAGGGCAGTATCTCCTCATCCACCTCGCCTTTTTTGCTCCGATCTAGTTTTGAGAGTGCCTGCTGCTTCGCCTGGTCAAACATCAGAATAGGGGTTCACTAGTTCTTTTTAAGCCTTGTCTTGAACTGGTTTACAGCCTCATGCAGAGACTCTGCAGTACCTGCCAGCTTTTGCGACTCTTCTGAAACAGAAGTCATCGCGGTTGATGTCTCAGATGACGCGGCAGTTATATCATTGACAGACTGGGACACTGAAGAAACAAATTCTTGCACTTTCTTTTGGTTCTCAAAGACCTTGCTTTGTTGTTCTCCTTGGGCCTGGACTTCGTCTTCCAGTGTATTGAACGTACCCATCACCTCGTCCACATAAGATTTTATTTCCTCAAGTGATGACAATGCTCCTTTTATGACAGTAGAGCCGGAATCCACCTCTTCACTCGTGTTTTGCACAGAATTGACCGCATCTTTGGTACTGGCCACAATCTCTTCGATTAGGGATGAGATTTGCTTAGTGGAGTTTTGTGTTTCCTCAGCAAGCTTTCTGATCTCTTCTGAGACCACCGCAAAACCCTTGCCTGCCTCGCCCGCCCGGGCAGCCTCAATCGCGGCATTCAATGCAAGTAGATTGGTCTGTTCAGAGATCTCATTGATCGAATCAACTATCTTTGGTATGCTGGTTGACTTCTGTTCCAACTCTGTTATCACTTTGACTGTTTTGTTCGAGGATTCAGTGATAGTACCGATTTTGGTGATGGCATCTTTGGCGTATTTAGACCCCTCTTCTGTCTTGACTTTTGTATTGTTGAGTTTATCCCGTGAGATATTCAGTTTCTGGACACTCTCTTCTGTTTGGGCCGTAAGTTTTGAGAGGGATTCTGAATCTTTCTCGGTAATCTCAATGAGCTTCCGGGTTTCTTCATAGATGCTATGGAGCGTTGATGAGACTTGTTCGGTAGAGGCAGTCACTTCCTGGCTTGATGATGAGAGATTCTCTGCGATTTTTGCATTGTCAGCAGACGCTTTTTTGATGCTTGTGATAACATCCCTCAGATTCTCCTTCAATACCTCAAGACTGGTTGCGATTTCACCAAACTCATCATTCTTATGGACCCTTTGTCCCTCTGTCAGGTCTTTCTTGGACAGGACTTCAATTTCACCTTTCATGTCATAGAACGGTTTGATCAGCATATGCTTAAGGAGGAAGATGATGGGGAGTACAAGGGCAACGACTGCAAAGACAAGCAGGATTGCCACTCTGAGAACCGTTGATACGTGAAGGTTATAGCTCACTGAGGCAAGAACAGTGCCCATAAACGTTCCATAGCCCACAATAAAAACAATCTTGCTGACCAGTGACCAGCGATATTTCCAGAAAACGATGAGAAGGATAATGGCAATAAGCGAAAAGTAGCGTAGCAGCACTCCTATTACCTCTTCCATCAAAAATCAAAGGGCTGGCATATTTATAAAGTTTCTTATTGCTTAACTCTGTCTTGTGGGTGATTTGAGGATTTCCCCAGCACATTGTGAGACAACAAATTACATCTGGATCAGTGTATCTTTAGAGCCTAAGTCCATCAGGAAATCTCCTGTGGGAGCAGTGCGAAATCATGTCTCCATAGAATTCCAGGGAGTAAGCACAATGGGTGGGTCATCCACCAGGATGGAGACCTCCGCCTGGGTCACAATCCCTTTGTTCGTCTCAACCAGTGGAGGGTACTGCCTGATGACACCTGCAGCAAGCAATTCCTTGAGTCCCATCAAGACCTTGGCTTTAGGGAACTTTCCCATCAACCATCGAGTGGTAAATGGTAGTTCATTGTAAGTCTCGATCTCCTTGAGGATGCTCCGGGCAAACTGGCTTCGTACTGGTTTTTTTTGTATGAGGGAAAAGATTGTAGCCCGGTTAGACTCCTGAATCATCCCTGCCCCGTTTGTGGCAAAGGGTTCTATTGCGATTGTTTGCCCCTTTTCTAGAGTCGTTGTATCTGCGTTGTCATAGTTTGGCACCGTCGGGTGAGTGTGGATCTTATAAGTATCCAGCCCGTGCCCTGAGAGGTTATGGATGGGCAGGAACCCGTAACTGACGATAGTCTCCTTGATCACCTTGCCTATTTCCCGTAGTTGGACTCCGGGCCTCACAATGGCAACAGCCGCTTCAAGAGCTTTTTGGGAGGCATCCACCAAAGAACTGTATCTCCCTGAAAGATCCACAGTCAATGCATTATCACCGATGGCACCATTTACCTCAACACCCACATCAAGACAGACTACCTGATCCGAGAATACGAGGGGATCATCCTTGTCAGCACACCAGTGTGCCGCTATGTGATCGCAGGATAACTGTGCTGGGAAAGCGATGCCGGCACCTGACTCGCGGATGAATGATTCGATTGCATCCAGAACCTCTTCTGCCCTGGCACCTGGCTTGATTAAGCGTCTGCCTTGGCATAATGCTTTTGCTGCTATATCTCCTGCTCGTTTCCAGTCATCCATCGTGATTACTAATAGGTCGTTTTTTAAAAGCTTTTAGCCCGAATACCTCAGCTATGAGCTGTTTCCCGCGAAATCCCTTCTCATACTGTTCTTTGAATCGCAACAACAACCGATATTCCTCAAGATAATCCTTCAATTCATCCCCCAGCCGTTTGAGCTGGGCCAGATAGCGGTGCAGGAGTTCCTTATGCTGCATGACCTTCTCTTCCAACTCCTCATGCTTTGGAAGCTCCAGTATCTCAGAATAGAGCTTATCCAGGATGGTGTGGTCAAGTTCCTCATCGTAGTGGCTCAATCGTGAGAAGAAATCAGACTCTGTTTCCGCATCACTCAGTTGTTGTATCCGCCTGAACTTATTCATAAGTGCTTGCTTGGGTATGGATCCTGAATCAAAGACAAAGGACTCTGACTTCAGGTATCTTGCTACACGCTTGAAAGTCTCTTTTAGTTGGCGCAGATGCTGCTGCTGGGAATGGATCAGATGAGATATCTCTTCCAATGTCAATGAAATGTGCTGGCACCGGATTTCAAGTCCATTGGAATGTTTGAAATAGGATTCCTGCTTTTTCAGCCCCTCTAGGTCACTAATCACCTGTTCTGTTTTTTTGATGACCTTTTCGTATTCTGAGTACACCCGTATTCCCAGCACCTTCCTGTTGGA
>JBNJGT010000005.1:0-45212 GCA_051819765.1 Nanobdellota archaeon | reverse complement strand
TTTGCCAAATCTTTGCTTTCAGGTATACAAATGATGCGGCAAACAAGAGCGTAAAGAGGGTCAGGCTTGCTCCAAGGTATAAGAGGTTTGCCAATAAGTCGGTTTGGGCTGTCTCAAGCTGGGTGAGGTCAGGATTTTTGATTGCGATATTGAGTATGCTGTTAAAGATGAGAAAGAGGGTAGCCAGGCTTGTATAGAATATTGTATCGTATATGAGCCCTCTTGTGAACCGATTCATTCTGTTGTCACGGGCTTCTGGAATTTTTAAAGTTTGCCTTTAAAAATTCCTTGTTTTCTTCAGTATCCATTAGGTACGATTTGTTCACGTTTTCTCGAATGACTTTTATTTGGAAACCACTATGCGTCCTTCGAAACTTGCATGGTGGATTTTGGTGGAATAAGTGTTGCTGTAGGTCATTTGAATACCTCTGCAAACGGGTAGTTCGTGGCTGTGAAAGCCTCGATTTTTCGTGGTTTAAGTGCTGTAGGGTGGATTGCATCTTGTGACGGTTTCCTTGTCGGTTCAGGGGTTTTTTGAATCTATTTTGATCTGGGGAAGAAATGTAGGGTGGCTGAGGTTTTTATCCTCTGTTCTCGCTATTTGAGTTCTTTTTAATCAGTTGAATAATATTTATAATACTCCTTTGATTTCTGGATAGCATGTATCAAGGATTGGCTAAACTGGTGGGAACAGTGGCACTCTCGGTCTCACTTATGGGATGTGCCCATGATCCAATCTGCCAGAAGGATGTCCCGTATTACAAGCGGGAAGGGTTTTTCTATGAAAAGGTGGAGCAGGCGCCGGATCTGAATATGTGGTACCGAATCGAGTATTCTAGCGAATAGAGAAGTCCGGGTGTGGTGGCTCGTTGTCTTGGTTTACTGTGATATCTGTCACCGATGAGCCGGGTGGGCCTTTCCAGCACCAATCAATGAATTCCTGGACGCGTTCTCCGTGGGCAACTGCTTCAACTGAGCCATCTGGCTTGTTTCTTACCCATCCGGTAATATCCAATTCACGGGCTTTGTCCTGGGCGGACTTGCGATAGAATACTCCTTGTACCCGTCCGGTGATGTGAAGGTGCACCATTCTAGATTCTGGATCGAACCTGGCTTCTGGCACCGCAGGCTTGGCATTTCATATACCAGACATTGCTTTCTTTCTCAATCTTGGTGTCAGGCTTGCCACATTCGTTACAGAGAACGAACTCATTTGCGTATTGGCGGATCTTCTCATTGATCTTTGAGGCTGCAACCTTGGTTCCGATGATCAGGTTGTTATTCTTCATGCCACCGGGCGCTGCAATCTCCTTTAGGACATACTTGAGAAGGTGTTCAACGGGTCTGCTCAGGGCGTTTGCGATCTGCTGGAAGTTTGTGATGATGGTCTTGTTGCCTTCCAGATGACCCCGGACTTTCGGGATCTCGAAACGTTCCTTTATAAATATTGAATCAGGCAATTCGTTCCTGGCCTTTTTGAGCATACTGTCATAATCCATACCTGTGGCAAATGTGCCTGTTTTTATAAATCTAACTTTTAAGGCAGCGTTCCGGGATATGGTGGGATTTAACAAAAAGTTTATAAATATGTGCTACCAGTATACGATAATGGTCCTCGAATCCCTTATGGGGCCGGTATCAGCAGAACGGCGGCCCTGGGTTATGATATTTCTCGGATTTCTTTATACTACTGTGGCATTATACCTGAGCAATTGGATTTTCAGGGAGTATGCAAGCCTGGTCATGGTATTCCTTATTGCAATTGCGGCAGCACCTATCATGTACCGGGCAATCAAACATGAGGAAAAGATTGACCTGATATATGAGCAAGAAAAGCAGATTCTCCTGCATCACCTCAAGGCACTCAATTTCATGATGTTCCTTTTTATCGGAATCACGGCAGCCTATGCCTTGTGGTACCTTGTGCTTCCCGCTGACATGACCTTGAGCCTTTTCAGTGTCCAGGAAGAGACCATCACCAGGATCAATGGTCAGGTGACAGCCAACGCCATCAGTGGATTCGATCATTTCTCGAAGATATTCTTCAATAACCTGCGGGTCATGATCTTTTGTATCCTTTTCTCATTGACCTATGGCCTGGGGGCGATTTTCATCCTTGTGTGGAACGCTTCAGTCATCGGTGTCGCCTTGGGTAATTTCATCAGGAGCAAATTGGCACTGTATAGCTCTGCGGTCGGGCTTGCTAATGTGGGTGTGTACCTCAAGGTCGGTTCGTGGGGTATCTTACGATACGCGATCCATGGTATCCCTGAAATTCTTGCGTATTTCATGGCTGGACTTGCAGGGGGTATCATCTCGATTGCCATCATCAGGCATGATTTCGGGACAAAGAAGTTGGAACGGATTCTGATGGATGCCTCGGATCTCCTGATTCTTGCGATCATAACCTTAATCGGAGCAGCGTTCATAGAGACGTATATCACGCCAGCATTATTCTAGGACTTTTATCTTTCCCGGGCTGATTTCGAAGATTTCACCTTCAACCAGAAGGTTGTTGATGATCTTTTCGGCATTTGGGTTGTTTGAGCTTTCAATGATGTCATCAATATCAGCACCGTCCCCGGTGTCAGCCTTCTTGATCAGGTTGTAGATTGCATCGGTTGGTGTTGCTTCACTTTCCTGGGTTTCAGTATCAGCTGGCCTCGCTTCACTTTCCTGGGATTCTGCAGCAATGCTCAGATCCTCTTCTTTGGTGGTTCGCTCTTTTTGAGCTGGTGCCTGATTTGGGATTTTTGGCTGTTTTTCCAGTTCCTTTTTTCGGACTTCAATCCATCTGGCATCAGAGATCCTCTTGATGATCTCAGGTATGATGTAGCGGTCATTGAATTCGCGGACCTTTCCGATGATAAGGATACTATCCCCAATATCTATCCCTGAGAAGAGGTCTTGATTCTCAAAGATCCTAAGGGTGATGCGTCCACTTCCGTCATCTACAAGGAGTTGGTTCTCATCGACAGTCACAATGGTGGCGATGATATTGACACGGGATATTTCCCTGCCGTTGTTTTGGATATAGGAAGGGTTCCACCCTTCTTGCTTTATGAATTCGCCGTCGAGAATGTCCTGGATCCTGACCTTATATGCCACCTGTCGCCTTTGTGTGTCTGTCATGTGACCTGAAAATGGATGTTCTTATAAATATTTATCTCTCATAAGTTTTAAATAAGGTAAGTTCCTTATCCTTTATGGACATAATGGTGAACAATCAACTGGTCCAGTACGTGTGGGGCTGTCTGCAAAAGGGGTACACATACCAACAGGTCAAATGGTATCTTCTCCAGAACAATTGGCCTGAATATGAGATAGATGCAGCTATCAATACTGCCTATGGGTATTCAGTTGAAAATACCTATGAAGAGCGGCATCCTCTGATACGCTTCAATAGGCACGTGGTTTTTGCAGTCAGTATCACTCTGGTCTTATTGGTGTGCAGCCTTTCTGTGTTCGTATTTTTTGGTGGTTCTTCTTCTGATGTTACTGCGCAACCAGATATCCCAACCTATTCCCTGAAGGCCTCTGTAGATGAGGGGATTCTTTCGATCGAGAATGCCTTCTCGAGCGAGGCTGTTGAGGGCTATACAGTGTTTCCTACATATCGTGTGTATGAGTCAGGCACCAATTCACTGGTTCTGCGCTGGACTGTGACAGATGGGATCCAACCTGGGATAACAGTAACCAAGGATTTGACGCTTGCTCCTGGCACGTATGATATCAAAGCGTCACTGAATTACAAAGGTACTGACATCACTGGCAGTGATAGTTTTGTCATCGATGGTGAGGCTGAGGCAACCTGTTCTGATAAGATACAAAACCAAGGGGAGACGGGTATCGATTGTGGCGGACCATGTGAGGAATGCGTCAGTTGCAGTGATGGTATCAAAAACCAAGGCGAGGATGATGTAGACTGTGGCGGTCCCTGCTCTCCCTGTATGGAGGAATCAAAAAAATGCAATGATTATAACCCTTGCACCAATGATTATGCCACAGAAGATGGTTGCCGTAATACCCCAATCTTCCCCTGTTGTGGTAACTTCTTATGTGAGGATGGTGCAGGTGAGAATGATGAGGATAGTGAGAACTATTGTCCAGCTGATTGCGCGAAGTCTGACAAGCCAGTTGAGCTCATGACCAGAGAAGAGGTCCTTAACCAGGGTCGGGCTCTTGCCGGGAAGGATCAAGACGCGGCAGGAGAGTTCTGTGATTCAGTGCCGGATGAGGAAAAGCGGGATGAGTGCTTCAAGATCATTGCGTATGATACCAAGAACAAAATCTTTTGCAATTATGTTGGTTCCGGTGGAAAACGTGATGCGTGTTACATGAATTTTGCAATGGAGGAATATGATTATTCTGTCTGTTCGAAGATATCTGATCCTTACCTGAAACGATCATGTAATGCACTTAAGAAACGGCCCTCACCTGACTGAAAATGGTCCAAAATCAACTTGTCATGTACATACAAAGCCTGGTCAATCAAGGCTATCAATACACAGATATCCGGACTTACTTGATAAACAGTGGATGGCCTCCAGGGTATGTCGACCAGGCGATGCAATATGTGCAGTTTCCACAACCAGTCTCACGAGGGATACCAAAGGTCTTTCTTGTTTTGGGCGGGGTAGTGGTCATTCTCATTGCTGCGGTGCCTTTCTTGTTCATTTCCGATTCTCTTGAGCAACTGTTGGATTATCGGGTTAAAGTGCTTGAAAAAAGATTGGAGAAGCAAGATGATCTTATCTTTTCAAATACGCTGACCAATATGGGGACTGCCAGCAGGTATGATGTGTTCCTGATGTATTCAATCAAGGACCTGGAGACGGGTGAGGTGGTTGATACCTGGAAGGAATCCAAGGCTGTCACTACTGTCGCTGAATTTGAGACACGACGGAGTATCTCCAGCCTGCATGAAGGGAAATACGAGCTTGATGTGATGATTACCTATGGTGGCGGGAATGCCACTGCTTCTGATACTTTTCGGGTCGTCACGACAGAATCCTGTACTGATGGGGTCATGAACCAGGATGAGACTGGCATCGATTGTGGTGGCGTTTGCTCCCCTTGTGACAAATGCAAGGACGGTATCCGTAATCAGGGGGAAGTGGGCATCGATTGCGGTGGGCCGTGTGATCCATGTAAGGAGACTTGTTCTGATTCAGTAAAAAACCAGGATGAGGTGGGAGTTGATTGTGGGGGAAGCTGTCCACCGTGCAAGGATACGTGTGGTGACTGTGATGATGACCTTGCGTGCACCAAGGATATCTGTATCGAGGGGGAATGTTACCATAAAGATATTGTCCCCTGTTGTGGCAATGGGGTTTGTGAGGATGGGGAAACCCCAAAAACCTGTAGTCTTGACTGCAAGAGTGAGGAGTTGACATCACGGGAAATCAGTCAAAGGGTTGGTGAATTGGATGATCAGGATGAGGCAGGAGAATTCTGCAATTCAATTGATAACAGTTACAAGCGGGATTTCTGTTTTCGTTCTCTCGCGCACGATACGGGAAATAAGCATTTTTGCAGTTATGTGGAGTCCATCTCTGTATCTGATTTCTGTTATCTTAAGTTTGGAACCAATGGGGATGCGGAGGCCTGCACCCATATACAAAATCGGCATATGAAAACCTCGTGCGAGAGTCTCAATGATTGAATGGATGAAATTCAGGATTCGGCAGCTGTTGTTGCGTACCGGCATCTTATCATTAGTTTCAGCTATCCTTTTCTCTTTCCTTTTCTTCATGGACTACAAGAAGATCTACTTTCTCGCATTATTCACGCCGACCCGTCAGGTACCGCTTTACTTGTCATTCCTCTATTATGTGTTGTTGTTTGTCTTGCCTGTGGTAAGCCTGATTATCGCCCATGACAACCATAAGCTAATCAATCGATACTATCTGTCTGCGCTGGCACGAAAGGATTTCGTCTTGGGGGTCTATGGGAGCAATGCTTTCAATCTTGTGATATATACCTTAATGTTGTCTCTCCTGCCGCTTGTATATCATGCCACTGTATTGGACAGTGCTGTGGCTGCTGCTCTCTTTTTCCTTGTGTTTTATGGGATTTTTTTGGTTTCATTTATCACATTGATCTCGTTTGTCTTTGGCAAACATGCGCTGCTTGTATCAATACTTGCTTTCGGGTTGATGATTATCATGCCTTCTCCTTTGTCTTATGTCACTTTTGATATAGGTATGCACCTTTTTTGGGGTGGATTTTTGTTTTTGTTATTCAGCCTCTTCAGCCTATCACTAGCCTGGTTGTATATTGGGGTGAAGGACCTATGATGACTTTGGATGCTGTATCAAAGCGCTATGCGTTGGGTACGGAAGCACTCATGGATGTCAATCTTTCACTCACACCGGAGATGGTCTATGGGTTGATCGGCCATAATGGCGCTGGAAAAACAACCTTGCTTTCACTGTGTGCGGGGCTTGTGCGTCCGAGCTCTGGAACGGTCACACAGGGTGGTCGTGTTGGTTTCTTGCCACAGGATGAAACCTTGCCCGGTCATATGCGGGCTGATGAGTTGCTTCGTTTTTTCGGTAAGATCAAAGGGGAAGATCCGTGGGTTCTCATGCGAGCCCTTTCAATCGATTCATTATTTCATTCAAGGATAACGCATTTGTCCCATGGCATGCGAAAGATGGTGGGAATCTGTATCGCTTTTCTGGGAAACCCTGATGTCATTCTGCTTGATGAGCCTTTCAGCGGGCTTGACCCTGGTATGATCAGTCAGGTCAAGGAACTGATACGGGGACGGAAAGCGGCGTATATTATCAGTTCCCATACACTCACGGAGCTGGAGTCAGTCTGTACAGACATGGGTATCCTCAAGGATGGACAGTTAACCTACTCTGGACCATTGACCATGCCTACCTGTCTTGAAGTCGGGTATAAGACCATGCCTGAAAAAACATTGGCTGCCCTGCACAAGATTTCAGGGATTACCGTTGTTAAACGAAGAACGATCCTGCAGATCAGATCGAACCGTGAGGTGTTCGCAGCGGTCGTGCGAGTCCTGCTAGCGCATAAAGTCAAGATCAGGTATATCAGGCGCCTAGATATCCTCTGAGTATCTCAGGTGGAATCTTCCCTCGTTCCTGGTCACGTTCCTGTCCTTTACGCAGCGTATATGGGTTGTTTTTGGCGTCGTAGGTGGCTTGATGACTGTTGAGCAGGTCTTGTTATTGCACCCGAATGTGAGTACCATATCCTTGTACGGCTTGCTTTCATTTGCGTATTTGCACTTGAAATCCCTGGTCAGGTTGAGATTGAGGCTTACTCTGGGACCTGTCTTGTAGCTGAGACTCCAATTGGAAGGAAGCTTAAAAGGCTTTTTGATTGTTATCTTATGTTCTTTTGTATATACCCTACTTGAAAGCCCTGTTGGTTGGTTCACGGGAGAAGGGGTTGTCACCCCTGTGGTGTTCTGGAGGGTTATATTGAATCCGTATTCTATCTGTGGTTGATCAAGGCAGGCGAGGTAGATGTGTTCGGGATCATCGGTGAACTCAAGTCTCATGGTGCAAGCGTATCCTTTCTTGAACAGGTCAAAGATTGATAAGGGGCAGTCCATGTAATCTGTCATGGTGTCATATCCTTTATTCGTGTAGGAGTACTTGCACTCCACAGGCTCATTGAACCTGACGGTTATGTTGCTGGGGTCTGGGGTTGCGCTCGTGTTGGCAGGTGATACATGGCGAATCTTGGGTGGAGTCCTGTCAGGGGCGATACTGTACAAGATGAGGATCTCATTCTCTTGGATATTGCCGGCACGGTCTTTGCATTTGACAAAAATGCTCTGCTGCTTTGATTCAAGCTGCGCCATGTACGTTTCTATCCCATCCTGGATGGGATCTAGGAAGTCCTCAATCTGCGGGAAGAGTGTGACAGTGAAGTTATCCCAGAGAGCTATGGCGGGGGTGGGGTCCATCCCAAATTCACTCATGAGGTCTGCGGCTGTGTGTGTCATGCTTTCCACAAGCTTATAGATCTCGGTGGAGTTCATGAGCATGTAGAATTGCGCATATCCTGTCAATGATTCAAGATAGTCCTGCATGCGGTCTGTTGAGCGGATGTAATTGTCATAGGTGAATGAGGTGTTGAAGGTTTTCACGTATTCGTCGCTTGCGAACAGGGGGATGTCATCATATTCCCAGATCGGGAGCGGGAATGCTTTGCATTTTGCTGGCTCTGAAAGGTTGAACTGTAGTTGGATCCGTGAGTTGGCTTCCAGGCCGTCATCTCCGATTTGATCATCATAACAGTCGTTCCCGTTGCAGAGCCAATAGGTCTCCGGTGGGTTGTACCCAAACCATGTGGGTGCCCCTTGTTCCAGGCTTGATTGGTCTTTGGTTGTCGCGTTGACCAGTGTGATTGAGGGACCGATGGTATCAGGAGCCGGACTTGTGCAGTATCCGAACCCGTCAATCTCTTCATAGATGCATTGCTTGCCGATGCTCCTGCAGCGGTATTCTGTACAGGGACCAGTCATGTTCTGGCATTGTTCACACTCTGGGGCACCGTCTGGCGCTTCCCAGGCAAGGCAGAGGAAGGGGTAGGTGATAAGCTTATCCTGTGCGCATCCTCCGACCGGGACGCCAGCCACGCAATCGCAGAAGTCGCAGGCATCCCACCCACTTGCTTTGTCAAGGAAATCCTGCATCGCCTGCATGATTGCTTCAGGTGTGCCCGCGGGATTAGAGAAGGTCTGAGGGTTAGCCTGGTTCATTGCGTATGTCTTGAGTTCCAGGATGCTTTGAGCACCAGGATTGGTCCTGTTGGTCACTGTGTAAAGGGCGGGGCTTTGGTTCACTGTGATAAACCCGCCTGTGGTCAATTCTTCCATCACATTGCGACCTGCACCGCAGTCACCCTGATACATGCAGTTCAGGCTTATGCGGTCATACATCTTTGATGGGCAGTAATACCCATCGCACTCCCTGTGTTCGCTTGCCATCTGGCAAACATCATTCATTGGCATGACCCAGTGCTTAAAGCCAGGTGGCACTTCTGGGTGGCACAGATGGGTCTGGCGTTTGATGCCGAAGGTTACCTGATCTTGCTGGATGAGTGCGGGGCTCCAGTCACAGTCCCGTTTTGATTCGTCCTCGCAATCAGCCTGGTTGGTCTGTACTGCACAATCATACCATCTATTTGGCCTGCAGATCGCAGTGGTGAGTGTCTGGTTCTCAACGCAAATCTCTTCACGATAATCCCTGCATGGTTCAGTGATGATCTGTCCGTCAAAGCATTTTCTGACATAGTGTCTGCTGCCGGGCTGGTCCCATCCATCGCCGACCGGTCCTTCGTATATACACCAGGATTCCCCATGTTTGTGACCGTCGGGGCAGTCCCGGCATTCTCCGAATCGGCACTCTTCCAGGAACCGTAAGGGTTTTGGAATCGCTTTCCCGGCCCTATCCATGATACGTGAGGTCCCCCTGCATTCTTCATCTGACGGGTTCGGCTGGACCTCAAGCCCTCCGGCATCAGTACAGGCACCTTGGTCAACCGGGTTGGCATGGCAATTCTTGTCAGGGGTCAGGCAGTAACCGCTGATGGGGTTTATCGGAAGGTCTGAGGGGTGATCAGCGTATTCAACTGTCTCAAAGCCTTTGACTGCGAATTTGAAGCGTTCAAGAGCTCCAGCTTTCTCATTGAATCGCCTGAATGAATATACTGTGTCAGGATAGGGGCGGGCACGTTTGATTATCGTATCACCGTTGTATCGCATCCACTTGTCGATGTCAAAAAAGCGATCCTCAATCTCAGCGTTGACTATCTGGGTGCGCAGGTCAAAAAAGTAGCCAAGGTAGCTATCGACTGTTATGCTTGTATCCTCGCTGCTTATGGAGAAATCAAACTTTGAGAGCCGGATTGGGTAGCTCAGGGAGACAAAAATCTCTTTGACTCCTATATTTGTTGTGACTGCTGGTGTCCCTTCTTCAATCTGGTAGCCGTTCTGTTCGAAAACAGTCAGGTTTATGCAGCGTTGCACGTCGTTTTGGATGTGCTGGTTCAGGCTCTTCTCCATAGTGGTCCTGGTTATAAGTTCGTTGACTTTTCCATGCTGGTGTCTGTAATCGGTATGGAACGGATATGTCGTGTTTTGGTATGTTATGTTCTCAAGACGTGATCCATTGAGGATTCCTCCCTCGGTCGTCATGGTTTTCACCAGCGGGGGTGTCACTTCTTCAAGACAGGATTTCAGGTATATATTGATCTTTTGGGCGTCTGCGTTAGTGACGGGGGAAGGGGTTTCACTGGATTGGTCTGTATTGAGAAAGACAATCAGCATGATGGACATGAGTATAACTAGTCCTACGATGATGAATGCTGTTATCTGACCTCTTTTCATTTTTTGATTATAAGCTCAAGGTCTGGTGACAGACCGAAGCTTAAGGTGTCACCTTTCTTGATTCCCAGAGCTGTCGCGAGTTGCTTGGGAATGGTGATTGTGTACTGCCTGTTGGCAGTGCGCTGTACTTTCATTCTCGTGGACTTGTTCGCATGCTTTGCTCTCTTGAGTGTGATCATGCGTTCTTTATCCAATGAGAATGAGAGGACAGTTGTCCTGGAGTAACCCAGGAGTTCAGCAAACGTTTTTGGTATCGTAAGGGTGAGTTGCGATTTATTTGTCTGCTGAACCCTGCGTTGTACCATTGAGGGTTCTATCAATTCATATATTTTTAAATGTTTTTATTATTGCTTTTTTAAATATTATTATTCATTATTTTTTGAATATTTTTTTAAGTAGTACTATAAACATATTTATTAATATTTAAAATACTATGAATTTAGAACGGATAAAAATAAAAACCCTGCCTGGACAACAGATGGTATGAAGATCCTTATGGTACGGCCGCCCCGGTATCTGTGGGCTTTCCATTCCGAGCGAAGCAGTTTCTGGCAGCCGCTGGGGTTCGCGTCAATGGCTGCTGTGCTCAGGAAGGCGTATCCTGATGTGACTGTGGAGATATTGGATTGTCCGGTGCTTGGTATGGGGTGGAAGGCAACAAAAGAATATGTATTCGAATCAATTCCTGATGTGGTGTGTTTGGGAGAAGAGACTGTTTCCGCCCACGAAGCGGTGCGGCTTGCCGGGTTTGTGAAGGAGATGATGCCCTCTACCGTGGTTGTTGCAGGTGGCCCTCATTTCAGTTACATGGTGGGAGACACACTGCTTAATCAGCCTGTGGATTTTGTCATCAGGGGTGAGGGAGAATATCCTTTGCGGGATCTCGTTGGTGAGTTGCGTGGTGGAAGGGATTTTTCCTCAGTTCCCAACCTTTCCTATGTGGCAAGGGGCCAGATCGTGTCAAATCCGTTTGGGCCGCCGGTGGATATGGAAAGCCTTCCTATGGCTGCCTATGACCTCTTGCCCATGGATCGCTATGGCACGGGAGCAAGGTCCCATCCTGATCTAGTGGCAGTGGAACATTCCCGGGGTTGTACCTGTTCCTGCAATTTTTGCGTGCTATGGAAGCAGTTCGGACAGGCAGCAGGCGATAGGGTTGTACCCTGCTACCGTACCAAATCACCGGAAAAGACCATGGAAGAAGTACAGCACCTGGCACGGGTGTACGACCGAAAGACCTTCTGTTGGGTTGATCCTACCTGGAATGTGGATCCGAAGTGGAACACGCAGTTTGCGAAATTGTTGATCGACTCAGGATTACGGCTTACGCATTCGGTATGGATGCGTGCTGATTATCTTGTCCGGGATGAGAAGGCTGGGATATTCGCCCGTCAGGTCCAGGCAGGGGTCAGGCAGGTCATGATCGGTGTGGAACGGCCTGATGATTCTGAGCTTGCCTCTTTGGAAAAGACAGGGTATACCTACAGTACGGTCAAAGAGGCGTTTGGAATGGTCCGGCGATATCCTACGGTGCTCTCCATAGCCACCTATATCTATGGGATACCTGAGGAGACCAAATCCTCCCTGCGTCGCTTCTATCAGCAGCTGTCAAAGATCCCGTATGATATCGGTGTGCCTATCCCTCTCACCCCCAATCCCGGCACTAAGTATTTTTCGGAGCTTGATGCGGATGGCCTTCTTGAGCAGAAGTCCTTCCGGTTCTATAACTTCGTGAATCCGGTTGCGCGATCCCGCTTCCTTTCGCGGGTGGGTCTTCAGATTCAAATGCTCAAGAATGAGATCAGGGTACATTGTATCCGTGATACTTTGGGGTGGTGGTTTGTAGGTCGCTTGTATCGCCGACGAAAATATGCGTCAAAACGTCTCGCATTGTCAAAATTGTATATGATAATGCGTTATACTTATGGTATAGCACGACAAGTCCTCTTCAAAAAAGAGCATAACTATTCAATCAAACCACGGTGGTACTGATGCGTATCTGTTTTATATCTGATGTCTATCAACCTTGCTTTGGGGGGATTGGGGTTAGTGTGAAGAATCTTGCAGAGGGCTTAAGCACATATCATGATGTGTCTGTCATTACGTCTGGCAGGCCGTTTCAGCCTCATTTCGAACGAGTAAATGGTGTTTCTGTATACAGATGTAATAGCCTCAAGTTTCCAAAGCGCAATCTTTATTTTGCTGTACCAAGAAAGTATACACTCAAACGTCTAATGAACAAAATGGATGTGGTCCATTTTCATACTATCAGCCCACTTGCTCGACTGGCGTATAAGGTTGCGCGGGGAAATGGGGCAAAACTAGTATATACTTATCATATTGCGCCAGAACAATATTCATGGAATAGTTTACTCGGGCACGTCACTCGAAGATACGTTACACATTCAATCGATTTGCTTTGTAAACGCTGCGATGCTGTGATCACTCTTTCTCAAAAAATCTTTAATCAATTATATCTATCATATAAGGTTTATCATCTCAGCAATGTTATTAGTATTAATGGCGGAAATATGATTAAAGATACTGATTTTTTATATGTGGGCCGTCTTGATCGTGAGAAGGGTCTGTTTTCACTACTCCGGGTATTCCGGCACTTTGTGCATTCAAACCCTTCGGCAACTCTTAGGATAGTGGGAGAAGGACCTCTTCAGGCCAGATTGCAGCGCTATGTCGTGTCTAGTGGTATGGAAAGGAATGTACTATTTACAGGCCACATCGCTCACCACTCTATCGGTTCAGAATATGGACGTTCCCGCATTTTTATATTGCCTTCCTTAATCGAGCAACAAGGCTTGGTCTTGCTTGAAGCGATGCGTCTTTCACTGCCGGTCATCTGTTCTGCATCGGTTTATTCTGCTCCTGACTTGATTGATCCTGGCAGAAATGGCTTTTTATTTGAGAAAGAGGGTGATCTATTGCAATGCATGAAGCGACTATATAGGGATCCAGATTTACAGGCCCGAATGGGTCGGGAGGGTTATGATAAGTCACAAAACTATGTAGCTGAGGAGGTTATCCCCCAGTATCTGAATTTTTATGAATCACTCTGTGGACCTGATATTCACGAATGAGGATTGTTATGCCAGCAATCATGATAATCAGGGTGATCCATTGGCGGTTGGACAAAGGACCCCACATCTGATCGGGAAAGAGGCGGAAGAAGTCGAACACGAAGCGGTAGAGGGCGAAGAGGGCAAGGAAGAGGATGCTTATCTCTCCATGGAAGCGCTTCTTTTTGTTCCAGAGAAAAATGAATATGGCAAGGCCGGAGAGGCTATAGTAAAGGCCAACGGGATGGACGCAATGCCCGAATTTTGCAACACACCAGGGCAGGTCAGTGATCTTTCCCAGGAGATGGCCATCCAGGAAACAGCCGATCCTGATGATGAAGATGAACAGGCCGCAGAAGAGCGCTATGGTGTCTGCCTCGCGTGCCATATGCTTCATATTGGGTCTCTTGATATGGCTGTAGACGAGAAAAGCGATGGCGCCACCGATGGGAAAGCCGATGGAGTCATAGCCCAGGATACTAAAGGAACCTCCTTTGAGGAAGACGTAGGCAAGCTTTCCGCCGATGAAGCTTCCGGCAAGGGTTGCGGCAAGGAGACCTGGTTTTCTTGACCGATACAGGTAGCCTGCGCCAAGGGTGAGGAAAGCCAGGGTCCAGAAGAGGGGTTCAATCTCAAATGAAAACTCTGGTTGAACAAGCATTTGGCTCTGTGAGGGTCTAACCATTAAAAAATGCTCGAAAAATTAATAAAGCCTATGAGCCACTAGTACCCTATGAAGTACTATTGGATCATTGCTCTTTTGTTCATCACCGGCTGTTGTTGCGGTGAAGAGGATCCGCAGGGTGATGGCTTGGGAGCGTATCCACCGCCGGTCTATCCAAATGATGAGGCTGAGGATCTTGAACCTCAGGAGATCGATAACCCGTGTACCGGGAAATCCAAGAAGACCTATGCCAATGTCAGCATCTCCATGACCGAACTGAGCAATGGGCAGACGGAATATACCTGCACGTATTCTGTGCTCTCATGTGACCGGTCGCGGGTGGATTTCAGACTTGCTTTGGAAGGGGATAATCCTCCGCTTGGATGGAGTCCTACTCCCCACTATGCATTATTGAACCAGACCGCTGCGTCGGGCTCAAAGACGTGGGTCACATTCGGAAATTACGATGCCTGTTATCTGTATCATAGTGATGGGACTGTTGGCACCAAACCTAAATCCGGTGGCGGAAGTGCACCTGCCTGTTCTGATAATACAGATTGCGCAACCGGCTATGTATGCGAGGAAAACAGTTGTATCAAAAGCTGCACGGATGATTCGGATTGTTCAGGTGCGTATTGTGTGGGTTCTGTTTGTACCCCACCCTCTGAGATTGATGAATCATGCGTGAATGATTCTGATTGCACTACTTTTGATACCTGCATCGACGGAAACTGCTACAAGTCCTGCTCTACCCATGACCAATGCGCAGGTGATATGTTCTGTCTTGATTGCTCAGCGGAGTCTGTGTGCGCGTCTTTGAATACCAATGGCTGCGCCCGTTGTGAACTGGTCTCAGCGGAATTTTCCTCCCATGATGTCTCTCCTGATGATACTGTGGAGATTTCAATCAGTGGAGAGGGGGATTGTAATGGAGAAGATGTGTCCGTGGAGATATACCGCAGTTGTGAGGGAGAAGATGAGGATGAATCGTTTGTTGATACGATCTCTACCACTTTCTCTGATACCCATGCGACGGTGAGTTGGACGGTGCAGGACCCTGCTGCGTGCCAGGGCCAGCAGTTGAGTGGACTTGTCCGCATGTACGGGTATCAGGAAGTCCGTGATGTGGATGGGTATCTCACCTTGAGCTAGATCCTGCTTATGAAGCCTCGCTTAGGCTCGAACACATCTCCTGATCGTTTGAGTTTCTCGATTGCGCTGTCGACTTGGTCTTCGTCCATGCCTTTCTCAAGCGCTAAAGAGATGATGTCCTCAATAGGGATTGTCTTTCCGATCTTGTCTTCAAGCTCCTGGATGATACCTTTGATGTTTGAAAGCTTACTTCGTTCGCTGGTGGTAACCCCTGTTGCTATCCTGTCAATGTCAATGGTGCCGCTTTCTTCGTCATAGGCGATCTGGCGTAGGCAGTAATCGAGAAGTTCGACGGATTTCTTTGCATCGCGCTTGGTGACTTTCTCGCTTAGCCGAAGTTTTGCATAGGCTTCTGCCATCCGGAGGAGGCCTTCAAGCTGCCTGGCTGAGATCGGGATTGATTTGACCGAGCCTTCGCCTTGGCCGGAACCGCGCATCTTCAGGTAGTATTCAACGATCTCGTTGATTGCTCCTTCTGTGAGTTCTGGCTTTTGCTTTTGGACGTAGGATATGTATTTTCGGAACATCTCTGTGTCGATTTCTGCATCGACTGTCTCTGAGTCCTTGTGGAGGGTAAGGACAAAACGGGCAAGCTTCTCGTCTTTGACAGGGTCGGGAAGGTCCTTGATGGGAAAGATGAGATCGAACCGGTTGATAAGGGTGCTTGGCAGTTCGATCTGCTCGGCGATGGTCTTGGAGTAGGGGTCAAACCTCCCGAATTTGGGGTTTGCGGCGGCAAGCACTGTGGTCTCGCATTTGAGGGTTGCCTGGATGTTTGCTTTTGAAACCGTCACTGTCTGGCCTTCCAGGGCTTCGTGCATGGAGCTTGTATCGTCGGATGACATCTTGTCAAGCTCGTCTATGCAGATGATCCCTTTATTCGCGAGAACAAGGGCTCCTGCCTCGAGGGCCCAGCCTCCAAGGAACTCATCCTTTACGACAGTTGCTGTGAGACCTGCACCGGAAACCCCTTTCCCGCTCACAAACCGGGACTTGGGCGCAATGGTGTGGACCCGTTTGAGCAGTTGTGATTTCCCGGCTCCAGGATCTCCTATGAGGAGGATGTGCATGTCTCCCCTGGTTCGGACACCGTCATCCCGTTTCTTCTTGACCCCTCCTACCAATTGGAGCATGAGTGCTTCTTTGATCTTATCATGACCGTAGATTGAGGGTGCCAGGCTTTCCACCAGGCGTTTGATAACTTTTTGTGAGGTGGCAATCTGTTTGATCTCTTCTTCCTCTTCTTCACTGATCTTGATATCCTCGAACTCTTCGCCCAGGGAGTCAACAAAGTTTGCTTCAATCATGAGGTCAAATTTTGTGCTCTGGCCACCTGTGCGAAGCACTACCGGGACTTCTTTCACAAAACCGTTCACGATAATCCTTGTGCCAGGATTGGTCTTCTTGTCAGAAAGCGGGCTTGCAAGATCCTCCTTGCAAAAGAGCTTCATCCGTTTGGGTTGCTCTCCTCCTTCAAGGTCTTCTGCTGCCTCCTCGAGCATGATGCTTTGGGCATCAACGAGTTCTTTTGAGATAAGCCTGAACTTGCCTTTCCTGCCGCAGCCACACCTACTGGGTTCCTTGAACTTGGTGTCAAGCTGGAGGACGGGAATGACATTGCCGCAGCTGGGACATTCAAAGCGTGCTGAGGTGACTTGGGGGCGTACGTCTGATTTCTGCCTGACCGTGCCTTCAATCCACAGAAATTTTCCGAGATGCTCGCTCCTGATGTCTCTGATCAGGATCTTTTGGGATTCAGGAAGATTGGTGAAGCGTACTTTGAACTTTTTCTCTTCTGGCAAATCAAATTGCTCCAATGCTACCTCTGCAGCTTTGATGACCTCCTCAGGTGATTCCAGCAACTCATCTGACAGTTTCAGATGGAAGAGCGCAAGCTTTTTGAAATCAAGAAACAATGCTTTCTTTCCGGTTCTGGAGCGCTCGAGGAGTTCAGACATGTACTCCTGCTCTATGAATTCCTTGAAGAGAATGATTTGTTCTTGGGCGTCCATGGTATATCGGAGTAATCAATATTTTTTATAGATTATTTCAACATGTCTAGTGCTTATAAACACTTTTGTCTTCAAATAGTTTTATTTGAATATGTGTGCTGCAGGGTTTGCGCCCCCTTCATTTCTCCTGGAACGCTCCATTTCTCGTGCTTTGGATGCTGTATTCCTGGTTTTTCTGCGGATAGGTCCAGGGAACACCCCTCTGTTTCTTATGGAGATTCCCTGGTCTGAGGCGCTTTTGGCGGTGAAGATCTTGTTTTTTTTGTGCACAGGAAGCAGAATTAATGTGTATATTAGTATCCTTGTCTCGAAACTTTTTTATAGTATCATATCTAGAAGCCTCCTATAATTAAAAGAGGTGGAATCATGGCTTTACCATTACAAGAAGTGACAATCAGTATCATCATTGGTGTCTTGGCGGCAATTGTCTATTCATTACGGATACTGGTGCTGATGGAGCGACGGATCTCGCGGATAGAAATCCATATCGAGAATCTTGCCAGTCGTATCCTGAGCGAAGAGCTAAAGATCGAGAAAGAGGAGCGTTCAATCGAGGATAGATTTGCTGATTCGCCGAAAAAGGCTTCAACCAAAAAGTCGGCGAAAAAGTCAACCAAAAAAAGTTCAACCAAGAAGTCGACCAAAAAATCTAAATCGAAATGAGTTCTTTTTCTCATATTCTTTCTGATATCCGTTCACTGACCATCCAAGGAGCCCATGCAATAGCTCTTGCAGGGCTTGGGGCATTGGAGGCTGCTCATCGTGAGGGAATCGACCTTGATTCTGCCCGTGAACAGCTTTTTTGTGCACGTCCCACTGAACCGTATCTTCGAAATGCTGTCAATTATGTGCTTTATGATACCGCTTCTCTTGCCCGCCGTATCAAAGATGCAAAAAGGATCCTTCTTGATGGGCATCGGCATGTCTGTGAGTATGGTGCTCATAAAATAAGGGGTGGTATGGTGGTCTATACGCATTGTCATAGTTCTACTGTGGTGGGTGTGCTTGCGCAGGCATGGGGTGAGGGGACGCGCTTTCGGGTACATAATACGGAAACACGGCCTTTGTATCAGGGGAGAAAAACAGCCAGGGATCTTGCTGAAGTAGGGGTGCCGGTGACGCACTTCATTGATTCGGGAGTGCACTATGCTCTTAAAAAGGCTGACCTGGTGCTTATCGGATGTGATGCCTTAAGCTGTGAAGGGGCGGTTGTCAATAAAGTGGGGAGTGAAATCATCTGTGGGCTTGCCAACCACTTGGATATTCCGGTCTATGCGTGTACTCACTCGTGGAAATTTGATCCTTTGTCCTTGCTTGGGTATGATGAGGTGCTTGAAGAACGGGATGCCTCAGAGGTCTGGGAGGATGCTCCTCTTGGCGTTACGATCAGCAATCCTGCATTCTCGCTTGTGCCGGCCAATTTATTGACAGGTGTCATAAGCGATCAGGGTGTCTATCGACCTGAATTACTGGTTGAAGAATTAAAGAAAAAAAATCCTTGGATGTTCAAGCGGTTATCTTCTCAAGTCGCTCCATCTCTTTCTCAAGAACGTTAATCTTTTCGGTGTTATCCTCTTCTACGAGTATGGTGTTGCATTCCGGGCATTTGAAGCAAAAATCGGTCGCTTTGTCGAAATCCAGGCGTACGCAACTGTTGCAGCAGGTATAGTAGATATGGCCCTTTTCCCGTTGCAGACGGTTTTTGAGCATCTCTATGCGGTCTTCATTCACCCGTATGGCAAGCTCTTTTATCCGTTTGGTGTTCAAGGTCCAGTAATATACATACCATCCCTTAATCTTATCCTTGCGTTTGGTAAATGTCACCAGGTTGTTGTTGTGCATGCGATAAAGCACGTTTCGTGCGTGGTTTATGTCTCCCCCATATAAATCCGCAAGGTCAAGCTCAGAAATGTCGCTTTTCTTGTACATATTCTGTATCGCTGGCATGGCATCGTCCCCGATCACATCGGAGATTACACTTTCAGCTAGTTTTTTGGTTATTCTCACCGATTAACACCCCCTAAGTGTACCCCCGGTATTTACGGTATATAAAATTTTCGTTATTTCGTGATCTTACGGGTTTGGTGCCTTCGAAATCCTCTTTGTGGCTCTGTCCGTAATGGGTAGCTCTTGCAATGGGCTCTAAAATACCGATTTTGATGATACTTTGCAAAAAGAATCACTCACAAGACCGTGCCTTTATATGGTGCATATACGTCGGTAATCGGGCATCAATGTCATTGCGGTGTCATATTGGCCTTATGTGGTCAGCTTTCTGGCTTAGCATGATTGATCGATGCCTTCCCTTGCGCTGGGTCTCTACCAGGTTGAGGCTTTCCAGCGCATCAATCCGCTTTTTGACCGTGACCCTTGAAAGGTTGCAGCGTTTTTGCAGGTTCGAGATGGTCGGGTGGATGTTTTGCTCCTGCATCTTTCTTATCTCTTGGAGCAGGATCAGTTTTTCCTCTTCCAGCAAGGGACCCACTTCCTTTGGTATGGGCTTCAATTCCTGGGACAAGAAATGCTTTTCCTCCTCTGAAAAGCATGAAGGGTGCCCGCGGACTATGAGGGTACTTGTCTTAGGAAGTTCATCGTGCAGTTCATATACGAGTTGGAGGGCAGCAGTAAATCCCTTAGTTGCTTTCAGGTATTCGAAGCGGTCAAAAACCGTGGTGCGCTCCTGTTCCCTGATGTGTCCCTTTAGTGTCATTTTGAGGTTCTCTCTGGGGTAGGGTATCATTGGGTTTTGGGATGTGCCTCTGGTCAGGACAAGGATATTCCGTTGCTTCTCTTTGCAGTGCTGTATGACGTCCCTGAGGTCAAGGGTGTTCCAATCAATGTAGGCTGTACCTGGTATGAAATCCCTTTGGGGTGAGTGCTCAATCTCCTTTGCAGTCAGCACTGCGCCCTGGCCGTCCTGGATGAGGGATGTTGAGGCAAGGAGGTTTGCTTTGTGGGTCTCGATCGTCTTGGTCATGGGCTGCTTCTTCTTGAGAGTTTCCTGGATCAGGTGTCCAATCTCTTTGAGGAATGGGTCTCCTATGATCGGCCTGTTGAGCATCTCATGCTTGTGCCTGTTAGTGTGCTGGCTTGCTGCCCGGTTCCATTCTGTAACCCGGCCTTTGGGGTCTGTCGCGATGATGATGTCGGATGCGCTATCAAGAATCCTCTTGAAGGTTTCATTTGATTTTTGCAGTTGGTCCTCTGCCAGTTTCTCTCTGGTGATATCACGCAATACCCCCTCTATCCCTGCGATGCTCCCGTCTCTTGTGTAATAGTACTGTGCTGTGGCTGAAACCCATGCGTCCTGTTTGCCCCTGAGTTGGATCTGTTCATCTTTTATGATACCTGTCTTCTGGAGTTTGGCCTGGAATGTGCTTTTTTCTTTCTGAAGGAAGTGATAGATCCGTTGGCCCATACATTCTTCGCTTGTATAGCCTAAAATGTCCTGGACAGAGGGACTGCAGAGGATGATGCGGCGCTCCTCGTCAGTGCGAAAGTAGATGTCCTTTAGCTTGTAGAAGATGCTCTTGAAGCGGTCCTCTGATTTTTTCAGTTCTTCCTCAAACTGTACCTGTTCGGTGAGGTCCTTTCCGATGATGACTGTATAGGCTTGATCAAGGAAGCGGGATTCTTGTATTGAGACGCGGACACTAATCTTTGCTCCCTCTTTGGTGTAGAAGAATGTTGTCTCGTTTGGCCTGTCCAGGTTCGCTACTATTGAGAATGGGTTGCCGAGCAATTCTTCCTTATTATATCCCAGGGTGTCTGCGGCGGTGGTGTTGCCGTCCACAATCTTTCCGTCTGAATCAAGAATGAAAAGCAGGTCGCTGCTCTTGTCTGCAAAATAACTGAAGCGCTCAAGTTCCCTGAGCCGTTGCATAAGTTGGGGGTAATGGGATTTCTGGATAGATTCCTCCCCAAGCCCTATGATCTTTTGGCGGAGCCTGTTCCATTCAGTGTGCAAGGATTCTTGCATAGATCCCTTTCACCTCCTCTTTGCTTGGCCATCTGGGGTTGGTCACTATGCATGCGTCATTGAGGGTTGCGGTGGTCAGTTTCTGTATTGTCTCAGGTGAGGGTGATGGCATTTCCAGCGCGGGCGCTTGTATGGCTTGATTTACTGCTCCCAGGAGGTCTTTGAGCGTGCATTCTGTCTTATTGGTCAGGGCAGTGTGTATCTCTTGATAGCGTCTTTTTGCGTGGTCGTAATTGAATTCGATCACTTTGGGCAACAGGAATCCATTCAGGTAGCCATGGTTCTCTTCAGTAATCCCCCCCAGGGAATGTGACATGGCATGGCACAGGCCAAGGCTCGCATTTGAGAAGGCCATGCCTGCTTCAAGGCTTGCAAGCATGAGGCTGGAAAAATCAGAATTGTTTGCGATGCGTCTGATGGCATTGAGGGCGAAGGCGTCGGTGATGGGTGAGGCGGCATTTGATACATATGCTTCGATCGCATGGACCAACGCATCCGCTGTAGTGGCTTTCAGTTCATACTCAGGGAGGGTCGTGAGTGTCTGTGGGTCAATGAGGGACACATCGGCGACAAGTTTCTTGCTGACAAGAGCCATCTTGATACTTTTCTTTCTGTTGAGGACTATCGCGAATTGCGAGACGTCCGCTGATGAACCGCAGGTGGTCGGGATGCAGAGGAGCGGGGGGGCTGGACATCCGATCTTGTCAACTCCCTGGAGATCTTCTATCTGCGCTGCGTTTGAGGCAAGGATACCTATTGTCTTTGCGCAATCTATGACGCTACCGCCTCCAAGCGCAATTATTCCGTTGCATTGGTTCTGTTTGTATGCTGCGAGTCCAGACATGACTGACTCTATCGGACAGTTCTCTTCAACTTCCTGAAAGATGCTTGCGCTTGCGCCCATCTCCCTGAGTTTTTCCAGGGCTACTTGTTTCCACCCTGCATCTGATACATTTTTGTCTGTGACAAGCAGGGCATGCTCGATGCCTAAATTTGTCGCATATTGGCCTACCTGGTTGATTGCGTTATTGCCGAAGATGATCTCTGGACAGAAAAATTTGCGAAGTTCTTCCATTTTTGCTATGTGCTTTGCATATTCTTTCTATATTTATAAAACTTTGGTTTCCCAGATGTACATGTTGTATCGAGGTGATACTATGACAGGTCAGATAAAACGGATGATTGATGAGCTTATCGAAAGACGGGCTCAGGGAAATACGCTCTTGGCGCAAACAACGACGACAAAACTGATTCTTAAGGGTATAGACGTAAAGAGTTATAAAGAGGATTCACCTGATGATCCTGAGATCATGGGGCGCCTCCGTGACGTTGCCCGGGAATGGGGCGTTTCCATATAAGAGGTGAATAAAATGGGAGTAACATACGCATATAGCAGCAAACCAACTGCACAGGAAGCAGTCGAGGAGATTAAAGAGACACTGGCAAACGCTGAATTGGTGGTCTTTTTCGCATCATCTAAACTAGAGGGCATATCCACTGAATTGTACTCAGCTGTTCCTTGTAAGGAAATGATCGGTTGTACCACTGCGGGGGAGATCGTCAGCGGACAGATGCTTGAAAACTCAGTGGTCGCCATGGCCTTTGATGCGGAAAGCGCTGGGGAGGTCAAGGCAGCGGTCATAGAAAACCTGGGCGGTGAGCATACCTTTGAAGATGTCAAGCATGCGTTCCAGGTACATTTCCACGAGGACATGCGGAACATGAGCATGCAGGATTACCTGGGCTTGGTGCTGGTGGATGGCCTGAGTGGTGCTGAGGAAAAGCTCATGGAGATGCTCTCAGACGCTACTGATGTCTTGTTCGTGGGAGGTTCTGCTGGTGATGATCTGGCGTTCAAGCAGACAAAGGTGTTTCATAATGGGAATGAATACAGTGATGCTGCAGTGCTTTTGTTGGCACGGCCAGGAAAAGGGTTCAAGATCGGAAAGACCCAAAGTTTTGATGATACCGGCAAGCGGTTGACTGCAACTGAAGTAGATGAAGCAACACGGACAGTGCATAAGTTCAATGATAAGCCCGCAGCTGAGGCATACGCTGAGCAGATCGGGGTCCCAAAGGAAGAACTTGCAAACTACTTCATGAAGAATCCGCTTGGGATGAAGATCAACGATGAACCGTATATCCGCAGTCCTCAAAAGGTGGATGGTGATTCAGTGGTCTTCTACTGCGCAATCAAAAATCGGATGGAATACGTGATTTTTGAAGCAAAGGATGTGGTGGCTGAGACCAGAGATGAGATCGCTCGTATGCGGGAGCAGCTCGGTGATATGGAGGCGATCCTGAATTTCAATTGCATCCTGCGGACATTGCAACTCAAAAGCGAGGGCAGAACCGAGGATTATGGCAAGCTGTTTGCGGATATTCCTACCATCGGGTTCAGCACCTATGGGGAACAGTACCTTGGGCATGTGAACCAGACCGCAACCATGGTGTTCTTCAAAAAATAATTTTTTTATTCTTCTTAGATACTGGATGGATTGCATTCTGCTGATATCAATACTTTGGCTCGCCCGGAAGCCGGGATGTGATTGCTTTATCTGAGGGGGTGGCGCTGGTCATGGGCTTTAGTCGGTTGGGGTGTCATCCCCGCAGACGGAGATACAGGCTGTATAGCACACTCTTATCCTAGGAATTCTTCGAAGAGTAAACCCTTGTTCCGTGTGATCTCTTCAGTCACGACAAAGCCCGCCTGTGTCTCTTTGAGATCTTCAAGAATGAGGAAGAACCAATCCAGGCCGTCGAACTTGATTGCGATCCAGGGCTCAGCGCCAAATACTTGGCAGAAGGTCTGGAGCTCTTCAATCTCTTTTTTGGTGATATATTTATAAGTCTTCTTGGCACGCTTGCATTCGATGCCTGCACGCCTGAGGCGGTTTCCTGCTATCAGGTCTGGACACGGGTGTGTGGCAGAACCAGAGCCTGCTGCGCGAAACGCTGCCCATCCGTGCTTCCAGAAGAGATGGATAAGCTCTCGTTCTCCTGTAGTACCCTTATTTTTGGTGTTGATGCGCATGGTATGTCAGGGGTGCAAAGCTTTAAATATCTTGTCGTGTCCTAGGGGCGTATGCTTCCCATCGCCTCAATCGAGAAAGTGTTTGCCCATGTGGGGGCACAACGTGTCTCAGAGGATGCAAAAGCGGCACTGCGTGATATCCTCATTGAATACGCCGAGGTAAAGGCCCGGGAGAGCATCCTTTTTACTAGTCATGCCGGGCGTAAGACTGTCAAGGCCAGGGATGTGCACCTGCTTAAACCTTGAGTTTCATGAGGTCATAGGCGCATATGGTGTCAGGAAAAACAACGCGTGCATCTTCTTCTATGGGTTTGGTTGACTTGTAACGGGCGCTGAAGTGGGTGAGCACCAGCTTTTTCACGTTGTTTTGGGAGGCGATCTGGGCTGCCTGCTGGGCAGTGAGGTGCCTGTTTTCCACGGCTTTGTCTTCCAGGTCTGAGGCAAAGGATGCTTCTGAAATGAGGAGGTCCGCGTCTTCTGCGATGCGGTTGCAGTTTGGGCAGAGGAGGGTGTCTGCGATGATTCCCACTTTCTTTCCGGGAACGACGTAGGTTGCCTGGTCAGGAGTGATGGTCTCTTCATTGTGGATGATTGACTGATTGGCCTGGAGTTTGCCGAGCAAGGGACCCTGGGGAATCCCTTTCTTCTGGATGAATTCCAGGTTGATCCTGCGCTGATCGGTTTCAATAAATCGGTAGCCAAGGGTCGTTATGCCATGCTCAAGGTGATAGGCGCTGACCGTGAAGCGGCGATTCTCAAGAATTGGCCCATCATGATGGATCTCGTGCACCTGAACATCAATCCGATTATCAAAGACGAATGCTTTGAGCATGTTGTCCATGTGTTCCTGGGTCCCTTTTGGTCCGTAGATGTGGAGGGTGTGTTGGTATTCGGCGGCACCAAGGCTTTGGAGTAAGCCTGGGATACCCAAAACATGGTCACCATGCCAATGGCTGATAAAAAGGTGCGTGATTTCAGTGAGTCTGAGGTCTGCAAGCTTGATCTGGCGTTGAGTCCCTTCACCGCAGTCAAAAAGGAGACCATATTGGTTATACCGCAAAAGGCTTGCGCTATGGTTGCGTTCCTTGGTCGGCACCATGCAGGTTGTTCCCAGTATTGTGACATGGATTGGTTCAGGCATACGGGGTGAAAAACCTGTTTCTTTTTAAATATCTTTTTTTATTGAAGTTTTTATTTCCTGTGGCTGCGCCTTTAGATCTTTTTTAAATGAGGCTCTCAGTAGGGCCTCCATCTTACATCACTTATAAGAATTGGGGCTTCGTATTACTGAGATTGATAATTTGGAGACTTCTTTTGGATAGGAACCTTTTTAAATGTCTTTTTGCTCTTTTCAGGTATGGAGGGAATATTCTCTGATGCGTTCGTGAACCTGGAAGGCAGTGATCCTGCCCGGGACCTGTACAACAAAAGCCGGTTCGGCACTATCCTGAAAACCGGAGAGATACAGCTGTCACTGCTTGAAGCCTTGTTTCTCCTGGAAAAGGAGAAGATTGTTGTCAAGGATGGGCGGGGTAAATCGTATACCCCTGAACGGTTCATCAAGCGAGCCAAACGGGTTGAGCCTCACTTTGTCGTGCGCTATACTGTATTTGCGGATCTTCGTCGGAGAGGATACATCGTGAAGACCGCTCTCAAGTTCGGGGGTGATTTTAGGGTCTATGACAAGGGAGTCAAACCAGGAGAGGATCATGCCAAATGGGTTGTGTATCCGGTGCATGAGGGTGCGGTTCTTACGTGGTATGATTTTGCGGCAAAGAACCGTGTTGCTCATTCAACAAAAAAACGCCTCCTTATCGGCTTGGTGGATGATGAGTCTGACGTCACTTATTATGAGATCGCTTGGAAACGGCCGTGATACCTATGTATGATACGATTCTTGCATTCATGAGAACTAAAGGGCCCTGTGTGCCTATGGAGGTTGCAAATCACCTCAAGAAGGATTCATTCCTTGCCTCAGCCATGCTCTCTGAGTTGGTTGAATCAGGCAAGGTGCGCATGACCAATTTCACAGTGGGGCGCTCCCGGTTGTATTTCCTGCCGGAACATGAGCCTCGCCTGGAGGGGTATCTCTCCTATCTCAATGAGAAGGATCAGCGGACCTGCCGACTTCTGCAAGAGAAGCAACTCCTCAAGGATGCGGATCAGGAAACTCTTGTGCGGGTCTCGTTGCGCAATGTCCCTGATTTTGCAAAAGCCCTGGAGGTCACTTTTAATGGTGAAAAGCATCTCTTTTGGCGGTGGTTTCTGGTCTCTGATGTTGAGCCGCTGCTGCAGGCGTATTTCAAGGCTGGCGCGGATATTTCCGAAGACCCTAAGCCCGAGACAGCGACAGAACCTGAATCAACTGAGGCTTCTTTTACTTCAGATTCATCAGCATCGAACTCATCAACAGCAGACCCACCATCGGCCTCAGCAAATACTCAAGACTCAGATCCTCAAAAACCAGAGGCTCCAGAATCAAGCACTTCAGAATCAAAGGGCTCTGAACAGGCTGATGTGTCTAAAACGGTTGAACCTAAGCAGCCTCAGTCAGCTACACCGAAGCCTGTCCGTGAACAGACCCCCTCTGGGAGTACCCAAACCCATCTGGTTGAAATGAGTGACGAGTTTGGAACGGCGGTCATGTCATTTCTTGCGAAGCGAGGGGTGACGGTTCTGGAACATTCGGTGCAACGAAAGAATTCAGATATCGATTTTGATGTGGTGGTCAGTTCACAGGTGGGAGAGTTGCCCTATTATTGCAAGGCACGCAAGAAAAAGCAGGTGAATGATGGTGATCTGTCATCAGCGTTTGTTGCCGGGCAGATGAAGAAGCTGCCGGTCCTGTTCGTGACGACAGGTACCCTGACAAAGAAAGCGCAGGAACAACTCAAGCAGTTGCCGATCACGGTGGTGAATATGGATGGGAGTTGATATCACAGACCTCGTGCAGTCACGGGATGTGCGCCTGGATGAGCTTTCGAATAGAGTGCTGGTGGTAGATGGCCCTCTGTTCTTGTACCAGTTCCTGACCACTATCCGGCAGCGGGATGGGTCGGTGCTGCGCGACTCTAAGGGGAATGTTACCAGCCATCTGACGGGGCTTTTCACCCGGACCACCAATCTCATGCAAAAGGGACTCAAGCTTGTGTATGTGTTCGATGGTGAGGTGCCGGATCTCAAGAAAAAGGAACTGGAACGGCGAAGCAAGATCAAATCAGAGGCGCAGGACCTCTATGATGAGTCTGTCACCAAGGGTGATGTTGAAGGGATGCGAAAGTACGCGTCCCGATCCGCACGGCTCACAAAGGAGATGATCAATGAGGCGCAGTTATTGCTCTCTGCTATGGGTATTCCAGTCGTGGTCGCTCCCTATGAGGCGGAGGCACAGGCAGCGCATATGGTGAAAAAAGGAGACTGTTATGCGGTCGCAACCCAGGATAATGATGTGTTGTTGTTCGGAGCAGACCGCATAGTCAAGAATCTTTCAATCGTGGGGCGGCGCAAGAAAGGAAACACTTCTGTGCGGGTGAAACCAGAGCTCATTGAATTATCATCGGTTCTGAATGCTTTATCCCTTGACCAAGACCAATTGATTGTGCTGGGAATGCTTGTGGGGACTGATTATAATGTTGGCGGTGTCAGGGGGGTCGGCCCGAAGACCGCACTGAAACTTTTGAAAAAGTATGGGAAGGATTTCGATGAGTTGTTTTCTGAAGTTGAGTGGGGGTTTGATCAACCCTGGCAGGAAGTCTTCTACCAGATACGGAGAATGCCGGTGTCAGATGACTATTCCCTGGAATGGAATGAAGTGAATGTTACTGAGGTGAAAAAGATACTTGTTGATACTCACAATTTCGCGGAAGACCGGATCGAGTCCACCCTTGATACGTTGAAAGAGCAGATGAAGGAGAGCCAGCAGCGCTCACTCCTGGATTTTTGAGAATGAAACCGAAAACACTCAAGGAGGCATTGCAGGATACTTTGACACCGGATGAATTGGAGAAGGTTGTGCGATCCTATGATATCGTGGGAGATATCGCAATCATCGAGATTCCGGAGGAACTATCCCACCGGGAGCAGCTGATCGCTGACACTGTCCTCTCCTTGCACAAGAACGTGAATGTGGTGTGCAAGAAGACGGGAATCCATGAAGGTGAATTCAGGACCCAGGGATTGGCGGTTGTTGCAGGTGAAAACCGTAAGGAGACCCAGTATAGGGAGAATGCCTGCACTTTTTACCTGAATCCTGAGACTTGTTATTTTTCCAGCCGCAGCAGTACTGAGCGCAAACGGATCGCTGGGCTTGTGCAGGAGGGGGAGGATGTGTTGGTCATGTTTTCAGGGATCGGGCCCTTTCCGATTGTCATCGCAAAGAACGCTAAGCCTGCACTGGTGTATGGTGTTGAGAAGAATCCCGAGGCTCATGAATATGCCCTGCGAAATGTGAAAAAGAACAAGCTTTCGAATGTTCATCTGATTCAAGGGGATGTGCATGAGGTGATGCCTGATCGGAGCTTTGATCGGGTGGTGATGCCGCTTCCCAAGACGGGTGAGGAGTTCCTGGATATCGCGCTGGATCACCTGAGGCCAGGCGGCACGTTGCATTTCTATGATTTCCAGAATGAGAGTGAGTTCGAGGAGGCACGCAAAAAGGTGCTTGCAGCTTGTGAGCGGAAGGGGCGGGAATGCCGGTCTTCTGAGATCGTGGTGTGCGGGCAGTATGCACCACGGGTCCATCGGATCACGGTTGATGCGGTGGTTGATTAATCCTCAAAATCACAAAAACGTCAGTGATTAAGCATAAACTTATATAAGAAGTGGTCTTTTTGGGTAATGGTGCGCGATGAGCGAAGTGAACACCCTTTGATCTTTTGAAATGATAAGTTGGAGTAACTACCGAGCGCACCTTCAATTTTCGAATTCAGGACCCAGTGGGGTCTTTACTGACTTTTTATGATCTTGACCTGTACAAAAATAGCTTCGCTTTTGCCTTGCGGCTTGAGGAATTAGTGTGTACCGTGATCATCCGGGAGGGTTTGTTGCACTTTTTCTGTGGCAACTAGATTTGAGTTGCCTAGAAGATGTATAATAAAAAGAAAGTGATTCAGCCAAACATGTGCTTGTAATCTTTTTTCTCGTGCTCTTCACTTTGCTTGACTTTGTCGATTGCCTTGAAAAAGTCTTCTGTCTTTATCGTCGTACGATTGTCCCTGATCGCAAAGTAGCCTGCTTCAGTGCAGACTGCCTGGATCTCTGCCCCTGAAAAGCCTTCCATAAGGCGGATGATACGATCGGTTTTCTTGCTTTCAATGGACATGTAACGGGTGTGAATCTTGAAGATCTCCCTTCGCCCTTCCTCTTCAGGATTAGGTACCTGCAGCATCCGATCCAAGCGGCCTGGCCTTGTTATTGCGGGGTCAAGGATCTCTTTTCGGTTGGTACAACCAACCACCTTGACATCACCAAGATTCTTAAATCCGTCAATCTCTGCCAAAAGCTGCATGAAGGTCCGCTGGACCTCGCGTTCACCTGAGGTGCCGAGTTCCATGCGGGTTGCGGCAAGGGCATCAAGCTCATCTATGAAGATGATTGCGGGTGAGTTCTCACGGGCAAGCTGGAAGATCTCTTTTACGAGCTTTGCACCTTCACCTATGAATTTTTGGACAAGTTCGGATCCTACAACCTGGATGAATGTCGCGTCTGTGCTTGCGGCAGCAGCTTTTGCGAGCAACGTCTTCCCAGTACCAGGGGGCCCATGAAGGAGCAGCCCTTTTGGTGGGTTGATACCGATCTTCTTGAAGAGCTCTGGCTTTGTCAGTGGCAATTCAATGACCTCTTTTATCTCTTCGATCTGATCCTTGAGGCCGCCGATCTCCTGCCAAGTTATGGTTGGCTTGTCAATGATTACATATTTGTCAACATCAAATGTCTTGGTTGATTTGATCTTCTTGAGGATGGTCAGGTTCTTTTGTTCGGTGAGCACCGTGTCACCAGCGACAATCTTATCAGCATTCTGGGACATCTCAACAAGGAATGAATTGCCGTTTGGGATGCGGATGATTGCTTGGTGGTCATTGATGACTTCCCGGACGTCACATACCATAAGGGGTGGCTTCTTGATCCGCTGGAGTTCGGCTTTCATGCCATCCAGGGTCTCTTTCAGGATGCGATTTTCCTCCTCAAGCTGGGAGACTTCAGTCGCGTAACTGTACACCATCTCGTCAGAATCTTTCGTGTTCATGGTATGGGACAGAATGTGCAATACTTTATAAAAGTATTCCTAGTATTTTGATAGCGGATGCTAGAGAATTATAAGTTTTTTTGGTGATTTTGTGAGTATTTCCGGTTTTGTTTTAATATGCACATCATCTTCTATGCGGATACCATATTTTTTGGTGTAGTGCCCAGGCTCGATTGCGAGTGTCATGCCAGGTCTGATCTTTTGGCCTTTCCGTAAAAATGGTGATTCATGAATATCCAGGCCGATGCCATGTCCCAGTGAGTGGGGGTAGTTGGTTTTCCGGGTGAAGGCATCTATCTCATCGATGGGATGCGTTGTGAGCATGCGGATTGCCTGTTCCTGGATGGCTCTGAGATCCTCATACAGTGCTTTCTCGTGAGCTGTGGGCCTGCCAATATAGAATGTCCTGGTGAGATCAGAGCAGTAACCCTTGTATTTGACACCGAAGTCGATGATGAGAAAGCCTTTTTGGAGTGGATTGCGGTTTGGGACATGATGGGGGATTCCAGCGTACCTGCCGGATGCTACGATGGGTGTGAATGAGGGTTCAAGCCCACGCTGGTAAATCGCGTGCATGATCAGTGCCTGGATGTCGCTGTCTGTCTTTTGTCTCTTGATTTTTGGGGTGATCTCTGCCAGGATCTCATCAGTGATGCGGCAGGCCTTTTTTATGTACCTGACTTCTGTTTGTGTCTTTATGCTTCGTGCCTGTTCAATGGTGGGGGAGATATCCTGTACCTGCGCCTTTTTTAGTTCCTTGTACTTGTTGTAGGTTATGGAGTTGAGTTCAAGGCCGATTTTTCTTGTTCCTTTCAATGCAGCCTCCAGATTCTCTTTGGTCAGTGGAAGTGAGTCATGGGTCTGTTTGTTCAGGGGTGAGATAAGGATGGTCCGTTTGGTGTTTTGGACAATGATTCCCGGACCTCGTAGGCCTGTCACGTAGTAGAAATTGGTTGGCGTCATGACTACTGCAGTCATCTTGTGCTCTTGTGCGTAGGCAGCCAGGTCCATTCTTGTCTCTTTGTGCGAAACTATTAAAATAATTTCGGATTTTTAGCATGAAATGGAGGAATTTACGCTGAAGAATGGAGTCCGTGTCGTGTTCTATCCCCAAGGGGGGCAGACGACAGCAGTCAATGTGGTGGTCGAAGCAGGTTCCTGTGATGAGCTTGAAGGGCAGCATGGTGTTGCCCATTTTATCGAGCATATGCTCTTTGAGGGGACAACTACCCGGAGTGCAATCGAAATCAGCTCGGCAGTGGAGAGCCTCGGTGGTGAGATCGGTGCTTACACGACGTATGATCGCACGTGTTTTTATGTCAAAACGCTCAATAAGCACCTTGCGACCTCGATTGAGGTGTTGTGGGATGTCTTGTCCAATCCATCATTTGCTGAGGAGAGCCTTGAAAAGGAGCGGGATGTGATACTTTCAGAGATTTCCCTGAGAAAAGACGAACCCCGTTATCTGCAGTGGGACCTTCTCTTAGGCGATCTTTTCAAAGGCCACAGCCTTGAACATCCGGTGATCGGTGATGCCGGGACCATCGAATCCCTTGATCAAAGTGCTCTTGTCGAATTCTATCGGAAGCATTACCGGGCTCCAAATATTCTTGTCACCATTGTTGGTTCAGATATGGCTGTCTCTGAGGTCACGCAATTGTTCGGCAATTTTCGCGAGGGGTCGCTAAATTCATGTCAGGTTGTCTCGGGTGCAAGTACCGAGGAGCGCATGGTACGCATTGAGCGGGATATCAGCCAGACCTATGTATTGAAAGGGTACCGGGCTGTACCGTTATCGCATCAGGATTCTCCAGCCTTGGAAGTGCTTCGGGCAATCTTGTCACGGGGGATGTCTGGCAGATTGTTTGATGAGATACGTAACAAGCGGGGTCTTGCATACGAAGTCGGGGCATTCCATAATCCCTCAAGCCATTATGGTTTTTTTGTATTCTCAGTCTGCACGCAGCAAAAGAATGTGCAAACCTGCCTTTCAATAATTGAGCATGAACTCAGGCGGGAGATCACCTCGCGTGAGCTCTTGGATGCCAAACAGTTTCTGGAGGGGGAATTTATCATGGAGAATGAGGATAACCAGAATCTTGCCGAAGCACTTGGGGTATGGAAGCAGGCAGGTGTTGTCCATCGGTTCAACCATTATTGCGATAAGATCAAGGAAGTGACGTTGGAGGATGTAGCAGGTGTTGTCAAGAAATATTTTTCCCACGGATTCACTCAGGTGTTGATAGAAGAGGGTAAGCGTGCCGGAGGATGAGGAAAGACTGTCCACCCCAGCGATCCTGGTTCTTCCTTAATTCCGCGACCCCCCAAGCACCAGCTCCTGGCGTTAGGGCTGCTTCATTCCTGATCTGACCCGGTTCCGCCAGGAACCGATCCTGAAGGACAGAATATCATCGTCCGACCCAGGACTGGGATTGAACAGCCTCAACTGCTCCTCCAGCTTCGGTCCCGCCGTATAGCCCGTTTGCGGCAACAGGAAAGGGCTAACTTCCCGACCTAGCTTACCCATTGTGGTTGAATCTGCTAAGTTTTTTAAATCTTGCTGTGTGCGGAGTCACCAAACTTTTTTCGTGATGGACATTTCTTTTTGTAGATATATTTCTGATGGATCTAACCTTTAGTTCCATTGCAACCTCGTCGACAATATTTGATTTTTAATTCCACTAGAATTTTTTTTGAAAATATTCTCTTCACGAAGCGATTTGGGTGACCCCAGGGATAGAAACTTTTATTAACATACGTTGAGTCTTAATAGGTGGATGGAGCCTCGAATCTTATTTCTCGGAACCGGAGGAGACTCATTTGTCGTAGGGAAGCAACGGCGGGCTTCTGCTGGCATTGTCATCCGGACGAATGGGTACCAGTTTCTCCTGGACCCTGGACCTGGTGTGCTGGTGAAGGCAAAGGAGTATCGCTGCAACCTGCGGGAGACTACCTGTGTGCTGGTGAGCCACGGGCACTTGAACCATAGCCATGATCTGAATGCAGTCATCAGTGCTATGACCTACAATGGTTTTGACCGGTATGGGGTCATTGTGGGGAGCAAGTCTGCGATCCAGGGAACAGAGGCATTGCCTGCTGTGTTGACTCCTTTTTTCAGGGATTGTACAGAGCGGGTCATCCAGGTGCAGCCTGGTCAGCGGGTTGGAATCGAAGCAGTTGAGATCCTGGCGCTTCCAACGAAGCATTCTGATGAGACAGGGGTTGGTTTCAAGTTTTTCACACCTGACTTTGTGTTGGCTTACAGCGGTGATACTACTTACACTAAAGAGGCTGTGAAGCATTACTCGAATGCAGATATCCTGATCCTCAACTGCGTTTATCCTGCATCTGTGAAACAGGATGATCATCTGAATGATGAAGATGTGGTAAAGATCCTCAAGAAAGTCCAACCCAGGATGTGTGTATTGACGCATTTTGGCTCGAAATTCCTGGACAATGATCCACTGTACATGGCCCGGGAGATCCAAAAGGAGACCGGTGTCCAGGTGATCGCAGCAGTCGATGGGTTGGAACTGCATCCGTTGTCCTATTCTGCGCGCATGAACCAGCGCACTCTTAACCTTTATAGTTGAAGGAGCACGGTTAAGCCAAGGCCCACAAAGCAGCCTGCCGAAATGAATGGCATCGCCGGATAGAATTTCCCTTTCTCTGCCTTGACGAAGAGGATGAACAATGCTATGGTTGCTGAAAGCGAGACTATAAGCGTCAGGAGGAAGGCAGGCATGAATTGCATCTCCTGGAGGAGCCCTTTCATGATGACCCCTGAGAAGATCAAAGGGAAGGCGATGTCTCCCCCTCCAAGGATGGCGTTATGGACTTTGGTCTCTTTTGTCTTAGTGGTCTCTGGTTGTTTTGCTGCCTTGGGTTTTGCTACCTTATCGCCTGAGTAGGGGATGAAGAGGCCGGCAAAGACCTTTGATTGGGTCTGGAATTCTGCAAGTTTCACCATATGCTTTGATTGCCAGACGGCAAACATGTCGTAGAGGGAGATTATGACCAGGAGAAGGATCGCAACCAGCAGGTTCATGTGCTCCATGGGCACGAAAAGGGCGCCGATTGCCCCGTAGATCATGATCTCTGTCACGTTATGGATGATAATATTGTGCTTTATGATCTTGAAGTAGGCGAAAATGATTCCTGCGATAAGCGCGTAGATGTGGTATCGCTCCGGAAGAAAGCTTGCGATAGAGATATAGAGACACAGGGTGATTGCCACATAGAACCATCCTTTCCAGACGCGTCTGAGGCGGAACCTGATGAGGATCAGCAGGAGGATTGTTCCAAAGAGGATGGCGCCCACGATGAAGATGAGGGTCTGGGTCTCAGATTCTGTCTGGGGCCGCTCCGCGCCACCGGGTAGGGTTGCGGTCTCGTTATGGATGGTGATGTCGCCACTCTCAGAGGTGGTGAGGTGGGGAAGATGCTGGCTGGTTATGAGAAGACCTGCGACTTGGGCAACAAAAAAAAGCGCGACCAGGTAAAGGGTTATTTTTAAGGAATGTTTCATGAAAAGGAAATGTAAAAGAAATTATTTAAAAGCTTCGACCTTGATCTTTGAGGTCTTCTGGTTCTCGTGAAGGTCAACGAGTTTATATTCTGTAAGGCCTTGTGCTTTTGCCCATGCTTCGGCGGCTTCCTTTGTGCGGAAGGTCTTTGGTCGGGTTGTTCTGTATCGCGATACCTTCGTATGCCGTGATCCGCCTCGTTTGAAATCCCTTTGCTTTACGTGGTTACTCATTTTACACCTTCTTGAATTCGCCTGTAATATCGATGAGATCAACGTGTCCGAGGAACATGGTCCGGCAGCAGTATCGTTCAAGGCCGAGATTGTCAAGGACATGCTTTTTGTTCTCGCCAGTCTCCACTCGTTGTTTATATTCTTCCCAGAGGTGGGCGATTGGTTTTCCGCAACTGAAGCATCGTACTGGAATGATCATTTTCTCACCTGTAACTTTTCTGCCGCTTTGCCCGGGCATTTCCGCGGGTGTTTGGCTTTCGGGTCTCTCTTCTGCGAACATCTGCGACCAGGAGCTTCCTGTCGTAGTTGAGGAGGATATCCTCGTTTGACTCGTCAAATTCGACAAGCGCTCTTGATAGCGCAAGCCGTGCTGCGTCTGATTGGCCCATGATGCCGCCGCCATTGGTACGGATGGATACATCAATCTGCTTGGCTTTTTCGCCAATGAGAATGATTGGTTCCATCACTTTCATGCGGGCATATCGCGGTGCGAAATTCTCGAGAGGCGTACCATTGATCTTGATAGAACCGTTACCTTTCTTAAGGCTTGCCCTTGCAATAGCCTGTTTTCGTTTACCTGAGGTTGTTATCATATTTTTCCACCCAGTTGTTTGCAGATCTCTTGTACAGTGACGTATTTTAGGTTTGGTAATTTTGAGACATTGGCTTCAGGGATGGTCGTTGCCTTGCCCTCAAACTGGCTCGGGGTTCCAACGTAGCACTTGATGCGTGCTAGGACATCAGGCCCCTTTCCTCTCTTTGGAAGCATACCACGGATGGTGCGTTTCACAAAGAGATCTGATCGTCGGGGTACATATGGGCCCTTGAATGTCCCTCTATCCCGTTTTTGCTTGCAGTCGGCAAACACCTTTTCCTTGGTGCCGCTGATGACTGCCCTATCGGTATTGATGATTATTACCTCTTCACCAAGGAGCGCCTTTTTTGCGGCCACTGTCCCGATCCGTCCGATGATTGAATCTTTTGCGTCGATGATCATTTTAACCAATAATCCTCACATTTTTCCCTTTTGGATTATTCTCAAGGAGTTCGTTGATCGTGAGCACTTTGCCGTCAGCTTTCTCGATCTCCTGGCGAGCCTTGTCGGAGACCGCATACGCTGCAATGGTCAGTTTGTGTCCTATATTGCCAGTTCCCAGTACTTTGCCTGGAACTATCACCATCTCACCTTCTTTGGTGTTCCTGTTGATGCGGGCAATATTGACGGCTCGTTTGTTTCGTGCTGGTTTCTCTAGGTCCAGTGCTACTCGCTTCCAGATGCTGACCTTCTCCTCGATGGAGGCGGTCTTTAGCTTGCGAATGAGGTCGCACAACTGTGGGTTTATTGGTCCGCGTTTCATTTTACCACTGATCTAATATATTTGATACTCGTGCTTGTTGTTGTTCTTGTTGGTATTGTGCCAGCTTGAACTGGTAGACTGCCTGTTGCAACTGTTGACATACAGTCTCTATCTGTGGGATGAACTCAACTTGCAGGTTGGGGGTGTCGGTCTGGGATGCTTCGACGATGAGTGTTCCATAGCCAAGGATGTTCTGTGGCAGGGAACTCTTGTCGAATATCACCCTGGTGATATTGGCGAATGGGATTGTCTTTGCCTTTGTCGCTAGCCTGTCGGGGTATATCTGGAAGCTCTTGTTGAACTTGAGGTTCACAAGGCCAAATGCCAACAGGATGGCAAGCCCTCCTGCAAGGGTGAGTTTTCCTGCATCGATATCGATTTGCATACCGATGGCGTCCAGGCTCTCTGCGACCATCTCCGGAAGGTTGATGCCGATGAATGCGATCATCCCAAAGTGCAATGCCAGCACTGCGACTATGGCCCCAACAATCCCGAGGGTTGTGAGGATGTTCATCCGTTTGAGGTCGGGTCTGATTACCCAGGTCATTGTGATGCGAGGGACGAGGTTTGAACTCGCGCAGGCACTAAGCCACTAGGCCCTCAACCTAGCCCGTTTGACCACTCCGGCACCCTCGCTTATATCTGGTCGCTGAAAGCCTTGATGCGTTCGCCGAGGATGTCAAAGGCCTTTTGAACTATCTCCCTACAGTCGAGCTGGCCGAATGATTCCATGTAAAACACAAAAGCATTCTTATCATATTCGACACTGATGATATTATCGTCAATGCCGTCAACCGCGTCGATCAAGTAGGGCTTGTTGATCTTGTCTTTGTCGATCTTACCGTTCTTGTCGAAGATCTCTTTTGGAAACCGATCGTCGTCAATCTTTGCGCTGGTATGCACTGTCACCTTTGGTTTGTAGGTGTACCAGACATGGGCTGGGGTCCATTTTGCATGGATCCTGCCACGTCCCAGGATTGCTGTTGCAAGCACTTCTATCTCCTGGCCTTTGGCAAGTTTGGTGATTGGGGTGTTCGGGAATACAGGGGTCACGGCCGGATCCTTGGATTCGATCTGGCTTGCGGTCACAAACCCTGGTTTGCTGCCCTTAAGGGTCATCTGCACACTGCAGCGTGCACAGCCTTCGCCGTTGCACTTGCAATTCTCTTGGAGCTCGTAGCTCTTGAGGTCTGTTGAGAGTGGGATGAGTCCCATACGGTGGGCAATCACTTCGTCGTATAGGATCGAAGTATTGTTGACAAGCTCTACGGTCTCGATTGCCATAGTAGGGACGTCGTCAATGATCGTGCGTCTCAGTGCATTTGCGAATGCAGGGGTTGCATTAGACATGGAAAATGAAAGTTTCCCATTCTTCTTATCTTCGTCTAGTATCGTGATCATCATACTCGCCTCCCACGCTTGCCTCCTTTTTTCTTGCAGCCATCATGCGGGACTGTGGTCACATCTTCGATAGTGCCTATCCTTAGGCCTGTTCGGGAAAGTGCCCTGATTGCTGCCTGCGCACCCGGTCCTGGATTGTTCGGGCCATTGTGGCCGCCAGGCGCCCTGATCTTCACGTGGATGCCGGTCACTCCCTTCTCGAGGGTGCCTTCTGCTGCTTTTTTTGCAGCCATCATGGCTGCAGTGGGGCTTGATTCCATACGGTCAGCTTTCACAACCATGCCGCCACTGGCTTTGGCAATGGTCTCTGTTCCGGTTATATCTGTCACATGGATGATCGTATTGTTGTATGATGCGTAGATGTGCGCAATTCCCCATCGTGTTTCTTTGCGTGCCATTTTTATTCTTCTTTGATTTCAACTGTGCGTTCAGGATGCTCTTCACTCTTGAGACTTGATCGATCGGCAAAACCAACATCCTCGTCGATGCGGACCAGATAAGACGGGACACGCATACTTTTCTCGTTCACTGTGATGTGTCCATGGGTTATGAACTGGCGTGCCTGCTTAAGGGTTTTTGCAAGGCCTTTTCGTACGACAACTGTCTGTAAGCGCCGTTCGAATATATCCTTTTCAGAGAGTGAGAGGATATCGTTTATGGTGCCGTTCTCTGAGAGCAAGCCCATCTTGTAAAGTTTCTGGACAAGCTGTTCACTCTCTTTGATGGATTCCTTGTCGGATTCTCGTACAAGCTTTTTTGCAAGGTTTGCGAAGTGACGAAGCTTTGCTTTTGCTTTCCACACTTCCTTTTTGTTCTTGAGGCCATATCCTTTGATGTGTGCGGCTTCTTCCTCTAGCCTTTGTTTTTGCCATGGATGGGATGGTTTTGAGAATTTTTTTCTGTGCCTTCTTGGGTCGCCCATTATGTACACCTATTTCTTACGTTTCACTCCTATTGTCTTGCTTCGCTTGCTCCTGAAGTTTGACTTGGTCCGTTGCCCGCGTGTGGTCAGTCCAGCTGCCGCACGTAGTCCACGGTAGGTCTTGATCTTCTGCAAAAATTTGAGATCGTTTGACTGCACATACTTGACATCAGTTGATGCAAGGTGTCGATCCTCGCCAGTCTCAGGGTCGCTTCGCCTGTTGAAGAGCATCTCTGGGATGTGACCCAACGGGCTCTTGATGATGCTGTTGAGCTGCTCAACCTCGGCGTCGGACAGGTCTCCTGTAAGGCGACGTCCGTTGATTCCTGCAGCCTTGAGGGCTGCGTTTGAAAACATGAAGCTTACACCTTTGATGGAGGTGAGAGCAGTGTAGATATCTTTTTCACCTTTCAAGTCGGTGTTCATGATCCGTACCAATTGCTTTCGTTTTTTTTCTGCCATTTTAACACTACCCGGAGAATGAAGCCTAACCCTCGAGGCGCTTCATGGTGAAACTCGGGTTTATCTTGGAGAAATTGGGTTCCTTTAAAAATATTTTGGTTGTGTGCCATGCAGGGGTGCGCAAGCGTTGATTTCCTTGCATAGTGTCGCAAGATTACAAAATCCTTTTTGTCCTATGAATGACTGATTGGCAAATGCGCCCTGGCGGGTTTGACCCGGGCCAGAAACCATGGCAAATCTGGTGCCGAGCATGCGCGCAAGGGGCATCTCATGCTGGGTGCCAAGGATCATCGAGGGCTTCACCTTTTGGGCGATTCTTGCAATCTGGAACGCATCATCGGTCTGATGGACATCCGCCTCCACGGGCACAGACGAATGGCAGATACGGACCACCGAATAATTCAGCTGCGAAAGGGCATCCCCCAAGGGAATGATATGGCTGGCATCGCCTGCCAGTACTATGCGCTGTCCGTCACCCTTCAGGCCCGCAAACAAGGTATCATATTCGTGCTGGAGGTCGCTGAATGAAGGCGCAGGTTTTCCCGTCATGTGGCACAGGCGCGTCACATAGGCCATGGTCTGTTCCAGGCCCACCGGCGGCAGCAACAGGGTCGGTTGGCCATGGTCGGCCTCAAGCTGCCTGGCCAATGCCAGGCACGTTTCCACCGGCAAGCAGATGTTGCCCTTTGCCCTGCGCGCCTGCCCTATATCAGACACCGCAGCATCCAGGGGATAGACGAGATTTACGGTAATGCCGAAGGCATCGAGCAGTGCCCGCATATTACCCAAATCATCCTGGTAGCGAAAGCCCAGATGTGCTGGACCTAGGATATTCACGTCCCCACCCGGTCCCCTCACAGCCTGGCTCTCCTGATAGAGCTGGAGCAGGGTCTGCTGGCATGCCCCGTACTCACACTGGGAATAGGGATTGATACCAAGCACCCGGCCGCTGAGGTTGGGTTGCAAGAGTTGGGTTGACTGGGTGAGGGTCACAAAGATCTCCTTGGAGGGATGCAGGCGCCTTACTCTCTCCAAGGATTCCCTGAGCCGATCCTCAAACCCCATATTGATATCCTTCTCCCCCAGGCAGGTGGTAAAAAGGCGAGGCAGATGGTCGGTCTGGCCCCGGATGACCTCCATGGCCCCGGGATAGGATTCATTGCGCATCCCGCAGACCAGGAGCACAGCATCCCGAAGAGAGGCAATGATCCGAAAGGCGCCATATTCGGCTGGACCCTCATAGGAGCGCTTTCGCAGCTTCATTTGACAAGGTCCTCATATGATTTTCCATGGCTTTGGCGACGTGATTCCGGGTGATCAAATATGCTGTGCAGGCGCTGGGCCCCGCAGTACCCGTAGATATTGCCGTTCAGGAACTTGAGGGACCAGATGGTTGCGATGCCCCGCTTATTGAGCAGCCCGGCATACTCATTTGGACAGATGACCACATCAACAGGGCGTGTGAAGAGATGCTCCAGCTCCTCCAGACTATCCGGTGAGGCAGTCAGGGAACCGTTGGGCCCCGGTGTGCTCGCATATACCACATTCCCCCCGTTCCGGAAGATATACTCTGCGAGTGCGGGCTCATACAGGTTATCAGCCATGAGGGCATAGTCTCCCCTGAGTGGCTCATCACCTGCAAGGGGGGTGTGTTCTGTCCCGAACTGGTGAGCGATTGTGCCATAGAAGTCATTCGTAAGCACCGTCCCCACGGGTGTACCTGCGTCAAGCACCATCAGCCCCTGTCGTCGCAGATAGGTCGTCGAATGCCCCAGGTAGGGGTGGATAGGGATGAAGGTGTCTTTGGTGCGTAATTCCAGGTCTGTGGTGAACTCAGGGAGAAATAGGCACTCAGCATCAACCTGTGCAGTGATCTCCCGTTGTATCTCATCGTCAACCACCCCCAGAAACACGGCCCGGCCGCATCCATCACGGACCGGGAGCGTCCGCAGGTAAGACTCCACCAGCAGGTCCTCACCTTCAGTGTAGGCTGTGGTCAATCCGCTGGTCTTCACGTTGTAGAAGCGTTCGGGGTAGGATTCATTCAACCGCCTGACCACTGACCCGATATCGAGCTGCAGTATCCGGGTGGCACAGGTGTTCAGGAGAAAGACGGTCTTACCGGCAAACTCAGTATGCAGCCCCTGGATAAGGTCCATCAGGGATTCCTCGTAATTGCCAAGACTCACATCCCGTTCTTCGAGGACGAGGGTTGTAAACTCCGCCCGCGGGAATCGATAGGGGTGCACTGTGACTGACAAGAAATGGCTGCAGGTCTCAGTCCCCACCACAATGAAATAGGCATCCGGGATACGCTCAGAAAGCCAGGTGATGGCACCTAGGGAACAGAAACTCGGATAACAGCCCTTCATCGTACACTTCTTTCGAAAAACTCACTGTCGCTAATTGTTGTTGTATCGCCTGTGCCCTCCTGGGCAACAATGCTTGCAACCATGCCGTCAAAGATATCAGTCAGGCAGTCCAGCTCAAAGAGTGTCTGTGCCTGGAACTTGGAGCTTCTGACCACATCGTTGCGGGGGACTGCCCCGATGATGCGGGCGTTGATCCGTGATACGAAGGCTTGGATCGCCTCCAGGTCATCGTATCGGTTGGCGATGATCCCTCCCAGGTCCACGCCCGTGCGCGAGTGCATGTTGTGCACCGCTGAATTGATACGGTTTGCGGCAAACAGGCTGTCAAGGTCATCGCTGGTCACAATGTAGACCGTCGCGGCCTCTTTCATGGGTACGGTAAACCCGCCGCATACGATATCTCCCAGCACATCAAAGATCACGATGTCATGGGTCTCAAAACAGGACAAATCCTTGAGCAGTTTGATGCCCTGGGCTATGGCAAACCCACCGCAGCCGCTGCCAGGGGTAGGCCCCCCGGTCTCAACCGCTGCCACACCGTCTTTCCCTTGCACCACCACTTCCGAGACATCCACTGCCCCATACTCAAAATCCTTCTCATTCAGAGTATCTATCACTGTGGGGATGAAGCGGCCGCACAGGGTATAGGTGCTGTCATGCTTGGGGTCGCATCCGACCTGCAGGACCGAATAGCCTCGCCTGGCAAGCGCAACGCTTAGGTTGCTGCAGATGGTGCTTTTTCCGATCCCTCCTTTCCCGTAGATCGCAATCTTGAGAGTCATGCTTTCCCTGTGCGCGCATCAAAAAGATTCTATTTAGCGGGGGTTACCTCAAACACGCAGGTCTTGTCGCCAAGTCCCCAGCACTTGATCTCTTTGGTCTGGACACCTTGGTGGAGGAATTCACCGACCAGGCCGCTGATGAGTCCGCCTTCCATGTGACAGATGGGCTTGCCGGCGTTGGGGGTGCCTGAGCAGCTGCAGCATTCATCAACCCGCAGGCGCAGGTACAGCTCGCCCTCTGTGTCCGCCTCTTCCATGGTGAGGATGCCAATCTTCAGGTCCTTGAGCAGGTTTGACACCTTGGTTGCGAAATCCTCCAGATTGTCGGCAGATTTGATCAGTCCTCGGTAGATGAGGGCGCCCAGCATGGTGCCTGTCTCGTATACCTGGTTGTCGGCCTCACCAGTGGTGGTCTCACCACCCTGTTGCTCGAGCAGGTTCATGGCAATCAGGCGCACGAGCCTGTAGGTTACGAGCGATGTCTCATTGCCAAGGGTTGCTCGCTGGTTCACGTCACCCAGCATACCCAGGTTTACATTTGATAAATCCATTTCTGACATATTTACACCTCGGTTCACCTTCTCTGCTGAGGGTATATAGAGATATGTTTCGAACATGTAAAGAATCTGTTAAGTCAAGGCTGATCGGCCCTGGCCCGTGATCTTGATCTCCTTGAGGCGGCCCTTCTGTTGTACTCTCACCAGGTTGAGGGCAAGGAGGCTGTCGATCCATTTCTTGGTGGTGAGCCGCGAGACACTGAATTGGGCGGTTATCATACCGTAGTGGACAGACTGGTGAAAGGAATTCTTCTTGTGGATGAATTCAAGGACCTGGTAGAGTCTCTCATCCATGCAGAAGTGGCGGGAGGGAATCTTGTCAAGTTTCCTGAATTCCTGGGTGAGCAGGAGCTGCTGCTGTTCGGAGAAGCACCCGGGGATTGCGTGGATGAGGCAAATGCAGCCATTCTTGCGGGTGATGTCGTTTACCCGGTAGAGGAACTGCATCATCTTGCTGAAGCCGTACATGAGGTACAGGAAGTCCAGGCGGGTGAGGAGGATGGTGCGGGGTTTGGCTGCCTTATCCTGGAGCTGTTTTAAGGTGTTGTTGAGGAGTTCTGCAGTTGAGGCGGGGGTGCTCAGCAGGAGATAATCGGGGGAGAGGGGGGTGCTTAGCTTCTCCCGTCCTATGATGAGGGGCTGGCATTCGTGGGACTGCATGAGGTTGAGCAGTTTGTCGAGGGTATTATCAAAACTGATGTAGGCGGTTCCTTCCTTAAGCTGGATGTCAGTGCTCTGGCCTCCCTGTTTCCGACTCACCAGCACTGCTCCGGTTATCTCGTGCCTGTAGCGGATGAGGGTGCCGCTGGAGGAGAGGAAGAGCTTCTTGCCGGTGGTGTCATTGATGTGATGGTCGGTGTTGACGGCCCGTTTGGATTGAAGGGCTTCCTTGAGGAGGGTAACCAGGGGGGAAATGCTCTCGGGTAACTTATCTGTGAAGATATTCTTTCCCATCAGGTACCTGCGTTTGATGCCTATCTCGTGCTCAAAGGTCCGGTTGCAGGTATTGACGTACCCTTCCTTATCAACGGATACAATGATCTCTGAGGCGCTGTTGATGACGTTGGAGAGCAACTCCTCGGTCTGGAGGAGCTTCTTCTCGGTCTGCTTCCTGGCAGTGATGTCCCTGAGGCTCCCCACGATGTAGCTCTTGCTGTTGTGTTGAATGAGGCTGGCTGAGATTGATACATCAAGTGTCTTGTTCTGGTGGCCGAAGGTGATCTCATAATCGGTCACGTGCTTTTCCCTGCGTATGGTTTTGAGGAACTCGTTTCGTTTTTTCGGATCCTGGTAAAACGCGGTCACATCCTTGCCGATAATGTCTTCTGGTGCAAACCCGAGCGTAGAGACCGAAGGGCTTACTGAGATGATGCGGCCCTGGTAGTCAGTCTCATAGTAGATCTCCTGGATATTCTCAAAGATGCGGGTGTACCGCTTCTGGGATTCATGGAGGTCCTTGGAGAGCCTGACAATGCCGGTGATATCCTGGATGGTTGTGAGGGCGCCCTTTGGTTGCCGGTTGGAGTCTAGGATGGTGCTCGCGGTAAAATAGACATGCTTGTAGCTGTCCTTGAGCCAGAGCTTGTCAGAGGCGGCATACACGATCTTTTTTGCAAGCCGCTTCTTGGAGAGGTTCTTGCCGTCGTAATATTTCCTGAGGCCTTCGTGGTCCCGATTGAGGATGAGATTGCACAGGAGTGGGCGTTGGGGTTGCATGGGGTAGAACAACCGGGAATCAACGGTTTTGCCTATGACTTGTTTTGCGGGGACGCCGGTGAGCTTTTCACAATAGGTGTTCCAGAAGGTTACAGTATGGGTGTTGTCAATGACAAAGAGGGGAATGGGGAGCCCCTTGAAACACTCCGGGTAGGAATTCATCTATGTTTAACCTCGCTATTTTATAGCTCGTTTCAGCACAAAGCTATTGCTCTGTCCTACAGATTTTTTCCTCCTCTCCCCCTGCTTGTTAGGGGAAAGCGGGGAAAAAATCCCCACTAAAAAGGCTTTACGACATTCATCTATCCGGTCGTTCACCAGATGCTTAGCATCCGGATATATACCATTATTG
>JBNJGT010000004.1:12106-46835 GCA_051819765.1 Nanobdellota archaeon | reverse complement strand
GCATATGCTTTCATACGGACAGTTACCGACGGATAAGCGCCAATCGGCAACGTATTTTAGGAGCGCTTTGATAATCCCATCAGGCCAAATTCTATGCCATAGAAGCAAGGTAATATCCTACACGGGCAAAGACACATGCGAACAGCAAGATATGCGAGGTCTTTAAGATCATTTTTAAGAGAGCCCAGACTAAAGGCAAATGACCAGACGTATTCCTTTCCAAGGGCAAATCTCGCTAGAATCATCTGATCCGTCAAGAAATCCGATGGTACAAGTACCAGGATTGACACACAAAGCAGAGAAGTAGACCTTGAGCCGCAAGATCATTCACGACGGCGTTGACGGCGTTCCCTATAAAAAGGAAGGCGCATGTGACACCTACAGGATTCACAGAAGTATATGATCTTACCATTTCTCGTCCGTACCCGACAGTTCTTACCAGGGATAAGAAAGCGCGAGCAATGCTTGCAGATGCGCAGCTTGACATCCTTATCCGGGCGGACCTTAAACCTGGTCACATACCGTCTGATAAGCCCGATATAGTGATCATGCATATCAGGATGATTCTCCGCCTGATGTATCAGATTATGCATCCGTTTTCTGATCTGATCCTGCAATTCATTGGTAGGCCTCTTATAGCGACGCTTCATTTCCCATGAGAAAATCGAAAACTATAATAAATTTGTCTAATCTCCTTATAGCATGTGGGGCATTTTGAAATCATTTCGCAAGAAACAAGAGCCGCAGACCATATCCATCGAGTCCTTACAAGACTGGTTTCAGGAACTGGAAGCCGATATTCTGGATGAGACCGGACAGATCATTGATTCATACAGAAAACTGATAGATTACCGACAGGAACAGGTCTACGCGGCACTAGACAGGCTACAGCAGGCATCCCTCCAAAATCCCAATATTCCACATAGGGAAATGCAGATCATGGAGGGAAACCGTGAGGCTTACGCTAAAAGCATCCGCCAATTACTGGATAAGCTCGCTTTGCCAGAAGATCCCTGTGATGCACACAGGATTTGCACTGAAAACATACAGGCGCTCGATGAGTTTGCAAAGGATACCCTGAAACAGTATCAGGTCCTGTCCCATTTCTTTGCCAATGAACTCAGCACCCTCGCCAAGCACCTCAAAGGTCTTGATTCCCAGTTTCGCAACCTTCAGTCAGACATAGAGAAGACAGGCCTCATGCGCCTCGAATCAGTACGAAATGACATAGAAAACTTTTTTCACCAAAAACAACACACTGAATCACTTACTGAGGAACTGTTCCGCCTTGAGACAGACATCGAAAAGGCACAAGAGGCATTTGATGACGCAAAAAAACGGTTAGAGGAACTAAAAACCGAGCAGGCCGCACAAGAAGTTGAGACGCTCAAGAAAAAGGCAAAAGAGATCACCTCCCAGATACAGGGAGAAGAGAACTCCATGCGCCAGTTTTTTATGAATTTTCAAAGCCCACTCAAGAAATTTGAACGGGTGGCTTTCGAGAATGAGGACCTCATCCATGGATACTTGACAAACCCGATCAGGACATTGACCAAAGACTATGATCTGAAGGTCGTCCGGATTCTGCAGAATCTCAAACGGGCCGTGGACAATGGGTCTATCGAGCTCAAAGAGAAGAAAAGGGAAAAAGTGATCAGCCTGATAATCAATACTGACGATTCCTTTTTCCAGGAGTTCCTGACACGCTATAACCAATTGCATGCAAAACTACGCGAGATCGAGGAGAAACTGGAATCCCACCCCTATATATCCCGGGAACAATCACTCCTTATGAAATATCAAAAGGCAGAAGAACAGCTGGATGAAGTTCACGAGCGAAAGAGATCTGTTTCAGCCAGGCTGGAACAGGTGGACCTGGATGCTGAAAAGCACAATCTCGAGGAGAACCTCTCCAGATTGAAAGGGAACGAAGTCTCTATCAAAGGAGAGTAAATAACAAACTTTTTAAAATCTGTTTTCTGTACCCCTCCGTATGAAAGAGGATGTCATTGTCTCTATTCTCAAGGCTGAAAAGAATGCGCACCGGGCCATCAAGAGTGCTCGCTCACGCTACGAAAAAAAGCTTGCCAGTGAGAAAGAACGTCTCCGTTCTGAATACACCAAGAGGGTTCAGGAGAGAGAAGAAGAGCTGGCACTAAAGCTTCAGCAATACAAGGAAGGATTACCCCAGTCATCCGAAGCTCCACAAGAACAGATTGACAATGAGGTTGAAGATGTATCAAAGAAGGTCCTAGAGGTGTTGCTCAGTGGCAACTGATGCACTATACCAATTCTCCTTGCTCGGACGCCAGGAAGACAAGCAAAGAGTGATTGACTACCTCCATGAGAAAGGGATTATCCATGTCAGGGAGACCGAGCAATCCCTTTCCACAGACATGCCCGTTGACGTGCAGGAACAAGTCTCAGCTGCCCTGCTTGAGCTCAGATGGCTCATTGAACGCCTGAAACCCTATACCAATGCAAAGGAAGAGATCTTCACCAAAAAAGACCTGAATACCCTTCTCCACTCAGAGCATTCCCTTAAAGGATATCACCATGAGATTGAATCACTGACCTCCAGACACACTGAGGTGCTCGAAGAGCTTGAAACCCTCCAGAGCCGATACAGGTTATTGAGACGTATACCGTTCAAGGCTGACACTGACCTCAGCGTATCCCATACCGGCCCCTTCATGTTTACCATGCTGGTACGAGGCAAGGATGTGACCCCCCACCTGACCCCATTGCGTGATAGACTTACTCTCCTGTGTCGTGACGACTATGTCCTCATAGCCGGCCTCAAGAGTGATCAACCAGCGGTTCACCAGGCAGTCCAGTCATTTGAGAACATTGAGGTTCCTGAACTGAAAGGGAATCACAGGGAGGTCATGACAGGACTACGCCAAAACATCCGCAATCTCAAGAAAGAGCGCAAGCAGATCGAACACAAGCTCACAATCATAAGCACAAAAATTTACCAGCAAGCATATTCCCTCTATAATGACCTTGTCATCTACCATGAGCGATACAGCATCACCCATTCAATGCACAAGACCGAACAGACCTTCCTCCTCGAGGGATATGTTTCACAGCGGAACATCAAAGACATAAAGGATATCATCCAGATCGCGAAGGTGCATATATCCATCGAGGACACAGCAGAGGGGCCCTCCAAACTACATAATGCATTCTATGTGAAACACTTTGAATTCATCACGAAAATGTTCGGTCTCCCAAGATACGGTGCCTTGGACCCCACAGTATACCTTTCAGTATTTATCCCGATCTTCTTCGGATTCATGTTCTCTGATATGGGATACGGGATATTGCTCGCACTCCTTGCAGGGTGGATACTGGCGAAAGCTGATGAATCCAAAAAGATATTTTTGGATGCAGGCATGGTCCTGCTTACCTGTGCCATCACCACCACAGTGTTCGGATGGTTTTTTGGTTCCTTCTTTGGAGACCTCCTTAATCTTGAACCACTGCTGTTTGACCCATTCCAAAATGCAAAGATGATCCTGGTATTCAGCCTTGGTATCGGCCTGGCGCATATAAACCTCGGACTGCTCCTTGGGATCTATGCCAACCGCCATAAGGGAAAAGTCCTCCTCTACGATTATGTATCCCTCTTATCGCTGCAGGCTGGCGCATTCCTGCTCGCATTCGGGAAGGACGCCGGATTTGTTATCCTTGGATTTGCCGTCGTATTACTGCTGATCCGTCAATCTCTCATGGGACTTATGGAGATAACAAAGTTCATGGGTGCCTGGTTCAGCTATGCACGGTTATTGGCACTCTGCCTTGCGACCGCAGGAATCGCGCTCGGTGTCAATATCATGGCAGAAAAACTCCTGGGACTGGGCCTCTTTGGACCGGTACTTTTTACCCTGATGCTCATAGTTGGACACCTATTCAACTTCATAATGAACGTGCTTGGAAGCTCTATCCATTCAGTACGTTTGCATTACATCGAGTTCTTCTCCCGATTCTATGAAGGGAATGGAGAACCGTTCATACCATATACCACTCTAAAGACAAAGGAGACTCTATGAGGTGAAAGAATGGAAACTGTAGGACTTATCGCGATCGGTGCCGGACTTGCAATCGGCATTGCCGGCTGTGGTTCAGGGATCGGGCAGGGCATTGCCTCTGCTGCAGGGGCAGGAGCCACCGCTGAGAATGAGAAGCTGCTTGGGAAGATGATGGTGTTTGCCGCACTACCAGAGACACAAGCAATATATGGGTTTGTCATTGCAATCCTGTTGCTGTTCGTATACGGAGCATGAAAGGCATCAATAACAGCAGTTACCTCATAGAAAGTATCGAGGACGCCAAAGAACACGAAATCCAAAAGATCAGGCAGTCCTATGAGGATGAATTGGAACGGTTTGCAGCTGAGCAGGAACGTCTTCTCAAAGAGAGGATGGCAACAATCGAGCGGATCCATTCCCAGGAGATAGAGTTTTGCCGCCGTAAGCATGAAAGCCAGATTGAACTTGCATCACAACGGACACGGCTGACCACCCAGGCTGAGTTCCATTCACACGTACGCACGCGTAGCCTTGAACTGCTCTATGCAAACCCGAACCTTGGAAAGATTGTGATAGAAAACATCATAGGACAATTGAAAAGAGAGGGGGACATGAAGGAGTTTCATACCCCAAAAGGATTTGGCATAGGAAAAGAACGCTTTGATGACTTCAAGGTCATAGGTGTTGTCAATGAGAACGAGGAACACGAACTCAATATCGATGATATACTCTCAGACCATCTCATCCAACAGGTGAAAACACTAGAATGAATGTGATAATTGGAATCATAGGATTGCTTGCCTTGCTTGCGGTACTCATCTACCCAGCCTTCAGAGTGATGGCATTCGCGTATGGATCTGCCCGCATGAGAGCAGCACAGGGACGACTGTTGTCCAGGTCTGAACTGATATCCCTTGCTGACCAGAAAAGCTATAAGGATATTGTCTTCCAGCTTGAGAGACGCGGCTTCCGTGAGCTCCTGGAACTACGCCGCAATGATTTCCGAGAAGAGTTCGTGCAACGCATGCTACGGAGGCATCATGCTGATAACCTGCAAAAGATAACTGCCGCTATCCCTTCACGCTATCGCCCATTCTTTCGCACCCTTGGCATGGAAGAGGATATCCGTCTCATCCAGACGGTTTTACGGGTCAAGAGAACCAACGTGACAGGGCTCGTCAGTTCCATGTTTGTGAGAACCCCGAGTTTCTCAGAAAAGACGATTGCAGAGATAGATCAGATGTCCATTGAAGACTTCCGGCTCCTCTGCAAAAAGGCAGGGTACACAGACCTGAATAACTTACATGAGTGGTTTTTCAGGCGACTCCACTCCACAGCGATTGATGAGGTATTGATCGCATATGCACGGCTTCTGACTGATGTGCACAACATCACTGAGGCTCTTTCAGGATCATTTCGTTTCATAGAAGGAGGGAAATACGATAAAGTTATTACTCCTTTGAAAGATGAACCCCCACAAGCCGTGATAAAAGCACTGGAACAGACACCCTTCAAATCTGAAAGGACTGACATACTGGATGTCATGCGGGGAGTCATGAAAGTGAAACGCGCGTTCGCCAAAAGCCTGAGAAGTCAGAATCCTCTATCTATCAAGCCATTTATAGCATATCATATAGACAAAGAGCTTGAACTGCGAAATATCAGGACCATGCTCAAGCTTGTTCACGCACGACTGGATCACGCACGCATAGTGGAGGCATTGGTATGATAACCCTGATAGGAACATCCACCTCTTGCATCGGCTTTGGCCTCTGCGGCATACAGGATATCGTGGAAGTCAGGCGGGATGAGACCGAAAAGATAATCACAGCAGCCAAAAGAACTAAGAATGAGGTCATCATGATTGACGAAGAATTGTATCGCAAAGTGAGAGCAAGCCTGCCAAAAGAGAAATTTTATATTAAGATTCCCTTCAGGTACAGGGAAGAACACGGGTTCGAGGATGAAATCGAAGAAATCATCAAAGAAACAACAGGGTAAAATCACCTCAATCGCCGGCCCTGTAGTAAAAGGTACGACATTTGCGCAGGCACGTATCCACGACGTAGTCCATGTCGGCAACAAAGGCCTGCTCGGAGAGATAATAGAGATGAAAGGGCCACAGTTAGTGGTACAGGTATATGAGGAGACTGATGGGCTTGTTCCCGGAGAACCCATTGTGAGCAAAGGGGAGCCTTTATCCGTGGAACTCGGCCCGGGTCTGCTCACCACTGTATTCGATGGGGTGCAACGCCCACTGGTGCGCATCAGGGAACAGGTTGGCAACTTCATACCCAAAGGGATAATGGTCCCGCCACTCAGTGACCAACAATGGGATTTCGAGCCGATATGCAAGAAAGGGGATACCCTGTCCCCCGGGGATGTGATTGGAGAAGTACAGGAAACCTCACTCATCCGGCACAGGATCATGGTACCATCCAATATTTCTGGGAAAGTGAGCAAGATTGCCTCTGGCAAAAGAAAGGTGGAAGATACTATCGCAGTGGTAGGGGGCAAGGCAATCTCCATGAAACAGACCTGGCCGGTCAAGGTTCCCCGCGATTACAGGCAAAAAGAGCCGTTTCGCATACCGCTGGTAACAGGACAACGCATCTATGACATCTTTTTTCCGACAGTCAAAGGAGGACAGACAGCAATTCCGGGGCCATTTGGAGCGGGCAAGACCATGACACAACAGGCAATCGCCAAGTACTGCGATGCTGACCTTATTGTCTACATTGGATGCGGTGAAAGAGGTAATGAGATGACTGAAGTGCTCACTGAATTCCCGAAACTGACTGATCCAACCTCAGGCAAACCGCTCATGGATCGTACTATTCTTATTGCAAATACATCAAACATGCCGGTTGCAGCCCGTGAAGCAAGTATCTATACCGGCATGACCATTGCCGAATATTACCGCGACATGGGTTATAATGTCGCCTTGATGGCAGATTCAACCTCACGCTGGGCTGAAGCCATGCGTGAGATCTCAGGGAGATTAGAGGAGATGCCAGGCGAAGAAGGGTATCCCGCGTATCTTGCAACACGGCTAGCCCAATTCTATGAAAGGGCCGGACGGGTGACCACCCTCGGAGGCAGAGAGGGTTCAGTCACAGTGATCGGTGCAGTCAGCCCCGCCGGTGGAGATTTTTCAGAGCCGGTAACCCAAAGCACATTAAAGATTGCAAAGGTCTTTTGGGCTTTGGATTCAAAGCTTGCGGCAAAGCGCCACTACTGGGCAATAAACTGGCTCAACAGTTATTCGCTTTACACAGACACGACAGATGAATGGTTCTCCGAAGAGGTTGCACCCGACTGGGGCAAGTTGCGCAAAACCCTCATAGGGATACTACAACGGGAAGCCCAACTGGTAGAAATCGCGCAACTGGTGGGAAAGGATTCACTCTCTGAAGAAGAGCGATTCATCCTATTAACTGCCCGGCTTGCCAGAGAAGACCTGCTTCAGCAGAATGCGTTTCATGAGGAAGACAAATTCTGTCCTATCACAAAGCAGTACCAGATGCTGCGGGCCATCTCATTGTTCCATCAGCTTGGAAAGCAGGCAGTGATTGATGAAAAGGTGGAGGTTGAGGATCTGGAGGAGTCAGGTATCGTGAAGGATATCGGCCAGATGAAATACGTTCCCGAAACACAGGTGAAAAAACTGTGTACACAGATTGAGGATTATTTTTCAAAATGAAAGTCTATAAAAGCATAGATTCAGTCAAAGGCCCGCTCATAGTACTCGAGGATGTGTCCAATATATCCTATAAAGAGATTGTCCAGATAACTCTCTCCAATGGAAAGAAGCTGACTGGCCAGGTACTGGAAGCCCATGAGTCCAGGGCAGTGATCCAGGTTTTTGAGGGCACCTCAGGGATCTCACAACACGACGTGCGGGTGAAGTTCACCGCAAACACCGCACGGTTCGGAGTATCCGATGAATTGCTTGGCCGTATATTTGATGGCCGAGGAAGACCACTTGATGGCTTGCCTCATATACCAACCGGTTACCGGGACATCAATGGAGTACCAATAAACCCGACAGCACGTATGACCCCCAAGGATTTTATCCAGACAGGCGTGTCAACCATCGATTGCATGATGCCGATTGTACGGGGCCAAAAGATTCCAATCTTCTCGCTTTCAGGTATGCCACATAACAAGCTTGCAGCACAGATAGCACGACAGGCCACAGTCACTGATGGTTCTGAGTTTGCGGTTGTGTTCGGAGCCGTTGGGATCAGCCGGTCTGAAGCAGATTTCTTCAAAAAAGAATTTGAAGAGACAGGTGCACTGAAAAATACAGCCCTGTTCCTGAATCTTGCAAGTGATCCATCAGTTGAACGGATTATGACACCCAGGGTTGCTCTCACAGCAGCAGAGTATCTTGCCTTCGAGAAAGGCATCCATGTGCTTGTCATACTCACCGACATAACCAACTACTGTGAGGCCCTGCGGGAGATTAGCGCGGCACGAGGTGAGATCCCTGGCCGTCGTGGATATCCAGGGTACATGTATACTGATCTTGCAAGTATCTTTGAACGCGCAGGCAAGATCGAAGACTCACCGGGCTCAGTGACACAGATTCCCATCCTCACCATGCCAGGTGATGACAAGACCCACCCAGTGCCTGACCTCACAGGCTATATCACCGAAGGGCAGGTAATCATTGACCGTGAGTTATCGAAAAATAATTTCGACCCTCCCATCAATATCCTTGGGTCACTCTCACGACTCAAGGTGGAGGCCGGCCAGGTGCGCGAAGATGCCAGGCCCCTTGCTGACCAGCTATACGCCTGCTACGCGTATGGCGATGAACTGCGTGACCTCGTTGCCGTTGTTGGCCGAGGAGCACTTTCAAACCGCGACCTTCGCTATCTTGAATTTGCTGAACGCTTTGAAAAAGAGTTTGTGAACCAGGGATTCAGAGAAAACCGTGCAATCAAAGAAACACTGGATATCGGCTGGAATACGCTCTCGAAAATCCCTCCTGCTGAACTTAAGAAGGTCTCCAAAGACCAGATAAAGAAATACCATGCCAATTAACCCCACCAGATCAGAATTGCTTGAACTGCAAAAAAAGGGAAAGCTTGCTCAAAAAGGGCATGACCTATTGAAGAAAAAGCAGGATGTCCTCCTGAATGAGTTCTTCAGACGTATCGCCGAATACCGGAAAATCCATGGATCCCTTACCCAAAAAGTAAAAAAAAGCTATGAACGGATGTCAGAAGCAATCGCATTTGAGGGCATCTTTGAATCCAGGAGCATAGCGTATACCCAAGAGCCGCGATTCGAACTGAAACACTCACGAAAGAACCTTATGGGCGTCAAGATAGGCAACTTCGCAGTTGAGTCCAAAAACCAGGCTGTCGGCTCACCCGTCATGGTAAGCATGGGCACTGAATTCATGACCCTGTTCTCCGAGTTGGTACAGCTTTCTTCTCTGGAGTCAAGCATTCGGCAGTTGAGTGAAGAGATCAAGAAAGTACGAAGGCGGGTGAACTCCCTGGAACACATCCAGATTCCACGGATCAATGAGACAAAAGCATATATTAAGTTCGTATTGGAAGAGAATGAACGGGATAATTTTTCCCGGTTAAAGACACTCAAACAATGATATACCCTTTTATCGCCCAACTAGTAGGATATATTCTTATGCTGATAGGGTTTTTTGTATTCCTGTACCTATGGTATGCAGGACAATAGCACGCTGAGAAAGGCATATTCTTACTAATTAAGCCGCGGTATCTGTCCAAAATAAGACATTCTATTGCGAGACCTCCGACCCCCCTGCACAGCGATTTATAGTTAACTTTATAAAAAGGTCCTAGTTCCACAGCAATGAGATGGATTCACTCAAAGAAATCATGGACATTGAGTCGAAGGGGGAAGCGTCTCTTATGGAGGCTCAAGAAGAAGCAAAACAGATCATTGCCGATGCCTATGAGAAGGCCTCACAAAAAAAGGAACAGATTCTCCAGGAAGTTGAAAAGACCCGTATTGAAAAGCTTAAAGCTGCCGAGACCGAAATCCAAAAGGAAGTAGAACAGGAACATAAGAAGGGAGACACCGAACGCCAAGAGATAATACGAAAGGCTGAAGAGAAACTTCCGGAAGCAGTGGACTTTGTCATTGACAAACTAAGCGAGGTACGATAATGCTCAGACCAGAGCCCATGGTCAGACTTCAGATAATGTGCACAAAGAAAGATGTGCAATCGGTAATAGATTATCTCTATCAGGCTAAGGCTCTGGATATAAAGCAACACAAGGCTGGAGAGGCAGACATCGGCAAGCCACTCGACGGCAGCGAAGCCATCTCCGGAGCTTTGATAAAGGCCAGAACCATAATGTACAGCCTGAATCTGCCCAGTGTGACCCGGTCCCCACGTGAGCTTGATGAAAAGGAGTACAAAAACGCACTTGCCTATATTGATGATATCCATGCGAAGGTACAGAAGGTTTTCGGTGATAAGAAGAGGATTTCCGAACAGCGGAAGAACCTGCAGGAACAGTATGATAAACTGAAGGAACTCAAGTCCCTAAAAGTTCCCTTCGACCTGTACCGGGAAACAAACCATATATCCTATGTGATCGGGTATATACAGGACCCCGAAACCTTTTCCATCAAGGGCGACAACATCGAATATGTGATGCATAAGAATCTTGTTGCTGTGTTCTATGAACGTTCAAAGGAAAATGAAGTGCTTGACACAGTGCGCAACCACGGGCTTTCAGAATTCAAGATGCCAACCTCATGGGACATGGCAGCGCTTGAAAAAGAGCTTGTTGATCTGCATAGGGAAGAGAATAAGCTGGACCAGGAGATTGCAGAACTGAAACGCAAGCACCAGCATGAGATCACCTCCCTGGAACGTACACTGACCATCTATTCGAAGAAAGCCGAGGCTCCACTGATGTTTGGAGAGACACGCAACGTGACAGTCATAACAGGGTGGGTACCTCAAAAGCGAAAAAGCAAGTTCCTGAGCCGAATCCCAAAAGAGACCTATGTTGAGGAGCTTGAGGACGATGAGAATGACGTGCCCGTCAAGATTGAGAACCCCAAAGCAATCAAACCCTATGAGTTCCTGCTTGAGATGTTTTCTCACCCCTCCTACAAGGAGATTGACCCGACCATTTTCATGTTCATCACCTTTCCGTTGTTCTTCGGCTTCATGCTGGGTGACATAGGATACGGCATCACAACGCTTCTCCTCTTCAATTTTATCAAAAAAAAGAACCCTTCAATGGCCCCACTATTGAATGTAATGATATTCAGTGCCATTTCATCCATTATATTTGGACTGATATACGGAGAGTTTTTTGGATTTGAAATTGCCCACTGGGGATTTATAGAGAACTTTTTCCATTCAATGCATCTGCATTACCCTTTCCTTCACCGCAGTGCTGAATCAGTCATGCAACTGATAGGTATTTCCCTGATAGTTGGTTTTGTGCATGTTAACCTTGGTGTACTATTTGGGTTCTATAACGTGTACAAGGCACACGGACTCAAGCACGCTTTCCTTGAAAAGGGTGCCTGGGTTTTCATGCAGTTGGGCGTGCTGTTCATATTCCTTGGAAACCAGTACGGCTTCAGTCTCTGGTACGGAATCATCATTGCGATCATTTCGGCAATCATGTTATACAAGGGAGAAGGCATCCCTGGAGTGATTGAGATACCTACGTTCTTTATCCACATGGGCTCTTACATGCGACTGATGGCAATCGGCCTTGCGTCAGTAGGACTTGCAGTTGTTATCAATGATCAGGCCGCCCCATTGTTCTCACAGGGTCCACTTATGATCATTTTTGGAATCATCATTTTCGTACTAGGACACACAATAAACATCGGCCTTGGAGTGCTAGGGCCATTTTTACACTCTTTGCGACTCCACTATGTAGAGCATTTCACAAAGTTCTACAAGGGTGGCGGAAGAAAATATCAACCATTTGGAATGGAGGGATAAATATGGATATAGGAGCAGGATTAATCGGAATCGGAGCAGGATTAGCAGTAGGCCTGAGCGCACTTGCATCCGCGCTTGCAGAAAAGGAAATCGGAGCAGCAGCAGTCGGTGCCATTGCAGAGAATGAGAAGTTCTTTGGTAAGGGACTGATCTTCACTGTCATCCCTGAGACACTGGTTATCTTTGGCCTCGTGATTGCAATTCTCCTGATCAACCTGATATAAGGGGACGACCATGAGCTTTGAAAACCTGAAGAAGAAGGTAGAGAAAGAAACCGAAGCAGAGCGCCAAAAAATACTCAATGAAGCGAAGAATAAGGCAAAAGAGATAGTCAGTCAGGCAGAGAACGAAGCTCGCCAAGAGGAAGAGCGCCGGATGGAAGAGCTTGAAAAGCAGATCGATTTCAAACGGACACAAGAGATAGCATCAGCGAAACTTGAACAGAAGAAGAAGAAGCTTATGGCCCGAAAAGAGATGCTGGACAAGGTATTCACCAGTGTCCCTCCCCGGCTTGGAAAGAAACTGACAGCAGCAAAGCGAAAGAAGCTTCTACAGTCATTGCTGAAGGCTGCAGAAAAGGAGATTGCCATTGCCCGCGTCCATTGCAATACCACTGACGCAAAGCATATCTCTGTGGATGAAAAACAGACCACTGATATGCTGGGAGGCCTTATCGCTGAGAACAAGGATGGATCGGTCCGCATTGATTACAGCTTTGAGACTCTGCTGGATGAAGTCAAAAACCAGTATCTGGCCGATATAAACAGGATTTTGTTCGAAAATGTATAGAAGCGCATCCACGGCAAAGATACCATATACTTACGCCCGAGTAAGGGCCATGCGAGCGAAACTCATCCGTACGGAAGAGTATCATAAGCTCTTGAAGATGGATCTGAATTCCATTACACGGTACTTACAGGATACGCAGTATAAGGATTCTTTGACCAAGCTTTCAAGTGAGTTCCAGGGAATCGAACTTGTTGACATGGCTCTGCGCAGGGAACAGTACAGAACCTTCAACAAGCTACGGGAGATCAGTCCCCAATCTGTTGTAAAGGTTTTGGACCTCTACCTAGGCAGATTTGACGTGCACAACCTCAAGATAGTCCTGAGAGGGATATACAGCGGTGCTTCCAGGGATGAGGTATTCAAGCTCCTGGAGCCAATCGGCAAATACTGGAAAGAGTATTTCATGGAGCTACACGACCTGCAAAGCATCCGCAAGGTACTTGAGAACAACAGGATCATTCCATTGAAGCATCTGGAACAAGCCTATGAATCGTTCAAGGAAAAAAACAGCCTGGTCGATCTTGAGAACCAGATGGACAAGATATTTTTCATGGAGTCAGTAAAAGGTGCCAACCAGCTGGAAGCATATGGAACCCGATTTCGCAACTTTCTGCTGATGCACATTGATGTCATGAATATCAAGAACCTCCTCCGATTCAAACGGGAAGGCCTTACTGCACAACAGATAATGAGTTATATGATTACCAGCGGTAGACGGCTCAACAAGGAATACCTCAAGAAACTGTCGCAGACAGATTCCATGGAGACTCTGATCAAAGAGCTCAAAGGGACGTATTACGGCAGCAGGGTTGATTTCTCGACTGATGTGTTTGCAACAGAGATGAACCTCGCTCGCTTCATGAACAGGCAAGCACTGTTACGATCCCATCAGAACCCAATCTCAATCGAAAGTGTCCTTGATTTTACCATGGCAAAGACCACAGAGATCCGCAATCTCCGATCTATCATCAAATCAAAGCACCTGGGCCTTGATCCAGAGTACGTCGAAAAAAACTTGTTGATAAAATGAAAGAAATCGCAGCCTTTGGGGAAGAACAGTTTGTATTAGGGTTCCAGCTAGCGGGGATTGGTAAAGTGTTCATCGCTGATGAACCAGCAAAACAAATCAAAAATATTATCGCACATCCTGAAATAGGCCTTGTGATCATGCAAGCGAAAATGATGGATGATTTTGACGAAGAGACAAAAGAGCTCGTGACAAAATCGATCGAGCCAATCTTCCTGACAATTTCACGAAAAGACTCGAATGAAGAGATACAAAAACTGATCAAAAAATCGATCGGAATTGATGTTTGGAATAAAGGTGACTGATAATGGCAAAGAAAGGAACGCTTTATAGAATTGCAGGGCCCGTGGTGGTCGCAAAAGGGATCAAAGCCCGGATGTATGATGTCGTGAGGGTTGGAAATGAAAAACTGATGGGCGAGGTCATCCAGATTGATGGTGATCATACTACTATTCAGGTTTACGAAGATACCACCGGTATCAAACCAGGCGAACCGGTCGAAAACACCGGAAAGCCACTCTCAGTTGAACTGGGTCCTGGGCTTTTGACCAGTATCTACGACGGTATTCAAAGGCCGCTTCCGGTCCTTGAAGAGAAGATGGGAAACTTCATCGAAAGAGGAGTCGATGCACCAGGCCTTGACCACTCCAGGAAGTGGGCATTCAAGGCAACCGCTCAGGTGGGTGATGAGGTCTCTCCAGGCGTTATCATTGGTGAAGTCGAGGAGACTGAAGGATTTATGCACAAGATAATGGTACCGCCTGGTGTAAAAGGAATAATCAAGACCATAGAATCAGGTAATTTCACAGTTGACCAGCATGTCTGCACCCTGGATGATAACACCAAGATAGGGCTCATGCAGAGCTGCCCGATCAAGCGGCCCCGATCCTTTATCAAAAAGCTCGCACCTGAGATTCCCTTAAAGACAGGCCAAAGGGTCTTTGACGTGTTCTTTCCGGTCGCAAAGGGAGGTGTTGCTGCGATTCCAGGTCCATTCGGAGCGGGCAAGACTGTCTCACAACAGCAACTTGCTAAGTGGTGCGACGCAGAGATCATTGTCTATATCGGTTGTGGTGAGCGAGGTAACGAGATGACTGAGGTTCTCAGTGAATTCCCGCACCTTCTGGATCCAAAGACCGGCAAACCACTCATGAACAGGACTGTGCTCATCGCCAATACCTCAAACATGCCGGTTGCTGCTCGAGAGGCAAGCATCTATACCGGGATCACAATCGCCGAGTATTTCAGGGACATGGGATACAATGTCGCACTGATGGCAGATTCCACCTCCAGGTGGGCAGAAGCCATGCGTGAGATCTCATCCCGGCTTGAGGAGATGCCCGGTGAAGAAGGGTATCCAGCGTACCTCTCGACACGCCTTGCCGAGTTCTATGAACGAAGCGGCCGGGTTGTACCACACGGTGATGCAGAAGAGGGTTCAATCACGATCATTGGTGCGGTAAGCCCACCTGGCGGAGACTTCTCAGAGCCGGTGACCCAAAATACCTTACGGGTTGCAAAGACATTCTGGGCGCTTGACGCAAAACTTGCCCAGCGACGGCATTTCCCGTCCATCAACTGGCTCACCTCATACTCTTTGTACCTGACCTCACTCAAGGGATGGTTCGCAGAGAATGTGAACGAGGCTTGGTATGACACTGTCAACAAGCTTATGACTATCCTTCAGGAAGAGAATAAGCTGATGGAGATTGTCCAGTTGGTTGGCTCAGACGCACTCCCAGAAAAGCAGCAGCTCGAGCTTGAAGTTGCCCGACTGATCAGGGAATTCGTCCTGCAGCAGAACGCGTTCCACGATGTGGATACCTACTGCGAACTGGAGAAGAGCTACGAATTGATGGACATAATCCTGCACTTCAGGAAGCTCGCATTCGATGCGATCGAACGTGTCAATATCAAACCGATCCTTGCCACAAAGGCAAAAGAGAAGATCGCCAATGCAAAATTTGAGAAGAATTATAAGGAACTCCTCGCAGATGTAAAGAAGGAAATGGACGAGGAGTTTAAACAATTAGGGTGAACATGATGAAAGAATACAAATCAATCACACGTATTGCCGGACCACTCGTCTTTGTGAAAAAGACCGATAACGTCGCGTATGGAGACCTTGTCAGCATCAAGCTTTCTGATGGTTCACATAAGAACGGCCAGGTGCTGGATACCTCAGAAGAGATGGTTGTGGTCCAGGTCTTTGAAGGGACAAGCAGTATAGACCAGAACAGTTCAGTAAAATTCTTAGGAGAAAGTATCAAGCTTAATTGTTCCAAGGATATGCTCGGTCGGATCCTGAACGGAGCAGGAAAACCAATCGATGATGGACCCGATATTGTTCCAGAGAAGCGTCTGGACATCATGGGCGCAGCGATGAACCCGTATTCACGGCTGAATCCGGCAGATTTCATCCAGACCGGAATCTCCACTATCGATGCGACCAATACCCTTGTGCGCGGACAAAAGCTTCCCATCTTCTCAGGCTCTGGCCTTCCCCACAATGAGATTGCGCTTCAGATCGCACGACAGGCGACAGTGCTCGGAAAAGATACCAATTTCGCCATCGTCTTTGCAGCAATGGGTATCACAAATGAAGAGGCGCAGTATTTCATGAAGGATTTCGAGCGGACTGGTGCGCTAGAACGTTCGCTTGTCTTTTTGAACCTTGCAGACGATCCAGCCATCGAACGGCTCATCACACCAAAGATGGCGCTTACCGCTGCAGAGTACCTTGCCTTTGAGCATGATATGCACGTATTGGTTATCTTTACGGATATCACAAACTACTGCGAATCCCTGCGTGAGATCGGTGCTGCAAGAGAAGAGATTCCTGGTCGGAGAGGGTATCCGGGATACATGTATACTGACCTTGCAGGAATCTATGAACGAGCCGGCATGATAAAAGGAAAAAACGGATCCATAACCCAGATTCCGATCCTTACCATGGTCGGTGATGATATCACCCACCCCATCCCTGACCTTACAGGCTACATAACTGAAGGACAGATCGTACTCAGCCGGGAACTCCATGGTAAAGGAGTATATCCGCCTGTTGATATCCTGCCATCACTTTCGCGATTGATGAATGCGGGTATCGGAAAGGAAAAGACCCGTGAGGATCATAAACAGGTGGCTGACCAGATTTACGCCAATTATGCTGCAGGAAGAGACCTGAGAGGATTGGTGGCCATTGTAGGAGAAGAGTCATTGAGTGACAAGGATAAGCGACTGCTTGCCTTTGCCGAACAATTTGAAGACACCTTTGTGCGCCAGGACAAGAACGAGAACCGGACCATCGAGAATACCCTGAGCGCTGGCTGGAAATTGATGAGCTCCATGCCAAAAGAAGAGTTGACACGGATCGATCCGAAATTCAGGGAGACGTATTACCAGGGATCAGAATGATTGCAGAATTACTGAAAAATAACGCAGAATATGTGGAGTCCCACGGACACCTGTTTGAAGAACTTGTCAAAGGACAAAACCCACAGGTCACTCTCATCACCTGCGCAGACTCTCGCGTTCCGACCCGGGTTCTTGCTGAAGATAATGAAAACAAGCTCTTTGTCATCGAGAACATCGGTAACCAGTTGAAAACCGCGCAAGGAAGTGTGGACTATGGGGTATTGCATCTGAAAACTCCCTATCTCATCATCCTTGGTCACAGTGATTGTGGTGCAATCAAAGCAGCTACCAAAGATTACAGTGAAGAGACCAATGCCATAAAGCGTGAGCTTGACCATGTGAAAAAGGGTATTGGCGAAGGGACTACTGACGAGATGGCAAAACAAAACGTTGATCACCAAGTCTCTCTCGCTCTTGAACGCTATGGACACCTCATCGATAATGAGAAACTGACTATCTTTGGCATGATGATGGACTTCTCCGGCATGTATGGAGAAGAGAAGGGAAAAGTGCACCTAATCAATGTGAATGGCTCAGCTGATGATGAAGCCATCAAACGGTGGACGCAATGAATTCGCTTGATTCATTATATCTTGTAGAACCTTTGTTCAAATTTGGGAACCAAAAGGGTGTACCTCGTTCCTATGAGGCAGTGTTTTCAGATATACTGAAGACAGCCTCCTACTGTGGGCTTTCGAAGATAGATACCAGCACTGTCTGTCCGGATGAACTGAACTCACAGGACCTACAGCGTCGACTGGACACCTTCGGCAACAGTTTCGTGAACGCCCAGATAGGCGCACAGGTCTCCCGGCAACCGTTAGAAGTTGCACTTGGGCAGGGTCATGGTGCACGCATCATTCAAGTCGTCTCCCACATCGGAAATGAGGGGATGTATGGATCCAGTATAGGCCCTGACGGGTACCAGCGAAGCAATTGCGGAGCCCTCTGCAATATCGTGAATCACTTTCTCGCTGACACTGAACCTGAGCACCGGATAATTGATCATGTGACGGGCAAGTTGGATGTGTGGACTGAGACACCGGATGGTGACCTTAACTTCCTCGGAAAACTTTACCATGACCTGCTACCATTCAAAGCCGATGCACTGGCTGTCTATGACCAGTCCGAGGAAGGCGATGCAAAAAAGCTCTCTGCCATGCGGACACACCTGACCAAAGCTAATTTGGAAGTACAAACTGAACGCGCGCTTGATTACATCAGTGATTATGTGTCCAAGACAGAAGACTCCACCGGAAGGCTCCTTGTTTCAGAGCTTGCAGTGAACGGGCCTGAAAAGCTTTACATGACAGACATCTCCATCATCCGATATGATGCTCACGAGCAATCGGTACAGGTGAATAGTTTCAAGGATTAAAATGGCGCTAAACGTAAAACCAACACGAAGTGAACTGCTGCGTCTGAAGACGCGGATCAAGCTTGCCAAGAATGGCCACAGCCTTCTCAAGAAAAAAAGGGATGGGCTGATTATGGAATTCTTCGAGATAATGAAAGAAGCCAAAACACTTCGTGAAGAGATGATTTCCGCCTATAAGGAGGCTATTGGAAAACTCAACATCACCCGGACACAGACCTCCGAATTATACCTGAAATCGCTTGCGTTGGCAATCCCTTCAAGCCCTGAGATAAAAACCGAGACCAAGAACGTGATGGGCATTAAGATCCCTAAAGTGGAAGCAAGCCAGACAATTCTCAAACATTTCCCCCAAAGGGGCTACGGTATTGTTACAGGCTCTGCATCAATTGACGAGGCAGCTCACGGCTATGAAAAGGTGGTCGAACTTGCGGTCAAGGTCTCAGAGATCGAGATTTCCATGAAAAAGATCCTTGCAGAGATCGAAAAGACAAAACGACGGGTCAATTCACTGGAATTCGCTGTGATCCCGGAAATGGAAAAGGCAAGCAGGTTCATTGCCTTTCGCCTTGAAGAGATTGAGCGGGACAATATCTCCAGCATGAAGCATATCAAGAACAAGAAGTGATGCTTCTGTCTGGTGCGTAGATTCTCATAGAATAGGTTCAGTAGCGGTTATTCCAAAAACTTTATAAATTCTGTGCTACTTCTTAGTAGTAAAAGGTGAACACATGGATAATGATGAGCTTGATCAGGACGAGGAATTCCTGCTGGATGAGGTATCCGGTCGGAAACGAAAGACTGTTATGAGCCTCCTGAATAAGGGTCGTCTCTCCAAGATGGAGATGGATGACATATTCTGTGAGCCATAAACTATTTATACAGTCGAGTATTAGATGATTCTATGGAGTATGATCTTGAACTTACACGGGTAGCTCAACGTATTAGAGATGAACATGCGAAGACCGTATGCATCCAGTTGCCGGATGGGTTGAAACCAAAGGCAGGTGCCATCGCTGATACGCTGGAGGAGACAGGAGCTGAAATCATTATCTGGTTCGGGTCATGTTTTGGTGCCTGCGACGTGCCGGTACATATCCAATCAGATGTCGATTTATTGGTCCAATGGGGGCACAGTCCATGGTAGAATTCGTGATCGCTCTGGGACTCCTGCTTGGCCTTTTCCTGTCCTGGCTTGCACGCAGTGAGATCAAGCAGGGCCGATTCTACTTCACACTGCTTGAATACGGATTGATTCTTGCAGTAGCGGGTGTTTTGTATTGGAACGATTTTTTAGGACTAGCGGTCTTTGTTTTGGTAGGACTTGTTTTCATCCACTACCATCAGGTATTGTATCTCTATTCTGTCTTTGGAATTGTGTTTGCCTATTCCCAAGTGCCCTTGGTTGGATTCCTGATTTTTGCGTGCGGACTGGTGACTGGATCAAAACTCAGCTTACAGAAACCAAGCTACCTCCAGAAGGTGACGGGATTTCCTTATACCGATTATGTGCTGCCAATGGTTGCGTTCCTGGCATTGAGCCTTGTTATCAGACTACTATTGCAATGAGACCCCCCAGAATTAGGCCAAAGATTATCTCCATGGGTGTATGGATCGGGGCTTTCACCCGCTTCAGTTTTTCTCCTTCCGGCATACCCAGATTGATGTCCAACAGATCACGGATAATGATCATTGACATGAAAAACATCACAATTGTCAACGGTGTTATCCCTTGGTCCAGGTAGAGCGCAGTGGTAAGGGCGCCGACAGTAGACGAGTGTGCTGAGGGCATACTTGCCCGGCGAAGGAACAGTTTAAAGCTGAATTGTCTTTCTTTTATGGTGAGATGAAGTACCTTGACCAGTTGTGCTGCCAGGTACCCCAACAGTCCCGCTAGAAAGATTTTGTTGGAGAATAGTTCTTCTATCATGTTACCACTTCTCTTTTCGTATTTTTAGGCAAAACGCAATATGGTTTATGGTTATGTGCAAGATCGGCGTGATGATACACATCATGACAAGCTCCCTGATTGTTGGGATATACACGATGGGCAAAAAGACCAGCGCACCTATAAGGAAATCCACTTGATCCCATGGTATGAACGGTTTCCCTTCTTTTATTTTAAACTGTCGCTTGATCATACTCTTGATAAGATCCCCGAGGAGTGCTCCACCTCCCAGCAAAAGACCGACAAGCAACCAGTTTTCATATGCAATCACCGAGATGGGCAATTGCAGCCGATACTGTAGATAGGCTGTAATTATTGCAGCAGTTGTCCCGAAGATGATACCTCTCCAGGTCTTGTGATCACCAAAAAGCCGACGTCTCCCCAACTTCTTCCCGAAGTCAACCGGTACATCAAGGATGGAGAAGCGACGCACGATTACCGGCATCATATTGGCAATATAAGCGGGAAGCATGAGATAAAGGACCCGTAATAATATCATCAATTCCATTTTCCGTCTATTGCTGTTTGTATAAGGGGCGCAAACACAATCACATAAAGTAAGGGCATCACAAATGTCAGCGTAAAGTAGGCAAAACCGACAGATACAATGAAGCCCACAGTGAAAAGGGTCGCAGGCATCCGTTTTTTGAGCTTCTTATCACAGTTAAGCTGGATGAGAAGCAAAAGGAAAATCACATAGATTGTCCCACTTGTGAGGATAAGCCCAAGCGGGATGAATCTGGAAACCACAATAATGGATGCCACGATGATCGCAACAATGAGGCCATATCTCTTATAACGCTGGAAATGTCCCTTCTTGAGCGCAGGGTACTTGAGCTCACTTATCATGCTATAGGAACTTACAATTACCAGCGGTATAAGCACCCATAATGGCAGGTTCAGGAACAATAGTGCAACGATGAATATGGTATGGATTGGCGTAGGCACTCCTTCGAAATGATCTTTTCCTTTTGTGACATTGAACTTTGCCAGGCGTAGGATTCCACAGCCAGCCATGAAGATGCTTGGGATGGGATTGAGTCCATCCAGGAGAATGAAGTAGGTCAGAAGGCTGGGGACGATGACAAATGAGACCGCATCAGCCAAAGAGTCAAGCTCAATCCCCATCTGGGATTGCCAACCATATTTTCTTGCCACATATCCATCGATCAGGTCAAAGAACAAGGCGATTCCGATAAGACCAATCGCAAATGGTATGTTATTGTCGATGATTGCAAGTATTGCCAGAAATCCGCCGGTAAGATTTCCCAGCGTCAACCAAGTAGGAATCTGATTCTTCTGCCATAAATTCATTAGGTCCCCCTGGAAGTATTGCGGGAATTTTTTTTATAAATCTTTTTGTTGGTGCATCACCCTGGCAAGACCAAACAACAGATCATAACCCTGACCAAGGATAAAACATATAAAGACCCATTTCTCCCTCATCACAGGTGAATATATGGCTAAAGTTACATTACCAGATACAGAAATTGAAGTAGAGGCGAATGTCACGATTGCTGATGCGATCAGACAGATCGATGAGGACCTCTACCACGCTGCTGTTGCTGCAAAGCTCAATGACGAGATCGTCGACCTTACCACTCCCATCACTGCCGACTCAAAGCTTGAGGTACTGACCTTCAAGGACAAGGAAGGAAAAGCTGTATTTTTGCATTCTGCGGCACACGTGCTTGCCCATGCTGTCAAACGCATCTTCCCTGAGGCAAAGCTGACCATCGGTCCTGCGGTTGAGGATGGGTTCTATTATGACTTTGACGTAGAACGTCCATTCACGCCTGAAGACCTCAAAAGGATCGAAGAGGAGATGAAAAAGATTGTCAAAGAGAACATCGCCTTTGAACGGCTGGATGTCACCCAGGAAGAAGCAAAAAGCATGCAGAAGCATGAACCCTATAAACTGGAGATGATTGACGAACTAGGCGATGACACATGCAGCCTGTACCGTCATGGCGAGATGGTCGATTTATGCCGCGGACCCCATGTCCCTTCCACCGGAAAGATTAAAGCATTCAAGCTCACGAAGATTGCAGGGGCTTACTGGCGGGGAAAAGCCGAGAATCAGCAACTACAAAGGGTATACGGAGTCGCCTTTCCGACAAAACAGGAACTTAAAGACTATTTGGCGATGCTTCAGGAAGCTGAGAAACGTGATCACCGAAAGATCGGCAAGGCGCTCAAACTCTTCTCTCTGCACGAAGAAGCACCAGGCTTTCCTTTCTTTCACCCCAAAGGCATGGTCGTATTCAACAAGCTGATTGAGTTCTGGAAAGACCTGCACACAAAGGCTGGCTATGTGGAGATAAAGACCCCGATCATCCTGTCAAAGAAGCTCTGGGAACAGAGTGGTCATTGGAAGAACTACGGAGAGGACATGTACTACACAAAGATTGATGGTGAAGATTACGCGATCAAGCCCATGAATTGCCCTGGCGGAATGCTCATGTACAACGAAGAGGTCCATTCTTACCGGGAGCTTCCAATGCGTGTGGGAGAGATTGGATTCGTTCACAGGCATGAGTTATCAGGCACACTCGGCGGATTGTTCAGAGTGCGGGCGTTTCATCAGGATGACGCGCATATCTACATGACAGAGGATCAGATCAGCGAGGAGATTGAGGGTGTCATCAAGCTTGTTGACCAGATCTATGGTACCTTTGGATTGACCTATCACATGGAGCTTTCCACAAAACCCGAAAAAGCCATTGGAACAGATGAGCAATGGGAGAAGACCACAAGGGGCCTTCGCCAAGCGCTTGAATCCACTGGCCGAGAATATGTCATCAACGAGGGTGATGGAGCATTCTATGGCCCAAAGATTGATTTCCACATAAAAGACTGCTTGGGACGGACCTGGCAATGCGGGACAATCCAACTCGACATGGCACAGCCGGAAAACTTCAACCTGACCTATGAAGGAAAAGACAGCCAGCGGCACCAACCAGTGATGATCCACCGTACCGTTTACGGATCCCTTGAGCGATTCATGGGCATCCTGATAGAACACTATGGCGGAAAATTCCCCCTCTGGCTGAGCCCGGTCCAGGTTCGCGTGCTTACAGTCGCTGATCGGTTCGCTGAAGTTGCAGAGAAGGTCAAAGAAGAGCTTGATACATATGGCCTCAGGGTTGAGATTGACAAGCGCAGTGAGTCAGTCTCGAAAAAAGTGCGCGAGGCCCAGCTCCAGCGGGTCAATTATATCTTAGTAGTGGGTGAGAAAGAAGCTGCCGACGGCACTGTCACAATTCGCACCCGTGAGAATGAGGTGATCGGTACTCGCAAGGTCAATGAATTCGCAAAAGAGCTTGCCACAGAAGTAGCTGAGAGGAAGTAACGTATACAGGCATACATTTCCCCCGACTATATCCCACTGACTTCTTTCTTCTACTTTATAAAAGCAAAACATTTATGAAGTCGCTTGTATTACTCTTTTATAAATACCTTTTAAAGCGGGGGTTAAGATGGCTAAAACAAGCATTGTAAATATGGTTATATCGACAGCACTCGAAGAGCATATCAACCTTGATAAGCTTGCTTCGACACTGCCAAATACTGAATACAATCCGGAACAATTTCCGGGATTGATAATGCGGATCAAGGATCCCAAGACGTCAGCTCTCATTTTTACCAGTGGACGGGTTGTGTGTACTGGCGCACGGAATCTAAAGGATGCTGAGCGCTCAATACAAAACATCATTGAAGCATTGAAAAAGATCAAGGTTACAATCAAGATAAAGCCAGTCCTCCATGTACAGAATATGGTAGCGGCTGGACAGCTTGGCTATGACCTGAATCTGAACAAGCTTGCAATCAGCCTCAACAACGTCGAATACGAGCCTGAGCAATTCCCAGGCCTGGTCTACAAGATCAGGGATCCAAAGACAAGCTTTCTACTGTTTGGGAATGGCAAAATCGTCGTGACTGGAATCAAGAATGAAGAGGACCTCAACAGAGCGCTGGAGGTACTCGAGACCAATCTTTCCAAGGTCATGGAGATACCCAAAAAGTAATTTTTTATTCTATTTGGCTTACATGATTCTGTTTTTTGACATGCACAGCCGTATCAACAAAACCTTCAATCTTGCTTTCATGGGATACAAGGATCACCTGTTGCATGTCAAGTGTATCCAATACATCCCGGACGCGATCCAATTGCTCTGATGAGAAACCATCAGTAGGCTCGTCCAGGATAATCAGGTCTTTAGTCTTGATTGACTCGACCACATCATTGATGACCTTATTTAATGCCAGACGATAGGCAAGAGCACAGCTGGTCTTTTCCCCTCCGGACAGGTTGACGACAGAGGTCTCATAACCATTCTGCTCCAGGATTGGCGTGAATTCCTCATCCAGCCGTGCACTCAATAGCTCATCCTCGATAAGCATCGAGAACCACCGTTTGAAATACTCATTGAACTCACGCTGGATAGTACGCATGACATTCAGCTCAATAGTCCGCATCAACGGGGTGAAGTACTCCTCCAGCCATTGGATACGCTCCCGTATCTTCCGCTGCTGTTGTTTTGCCTGCTTCTTCTCCAGGATTTCCTTTTGCAGACGTTCCAGGTTTTTCTCATTGACCTGCAATTGACCCTTGATTGATTCCTGATGCTTTTCCATCTCACTAAGCTTTTTTTGTTCCGCTTCAAACCGGTTCCGCATCTGCTGATGGGCCTTTTCAATATCTTCAGGATTTTCAACCTTATACTGCATCTTTTGGCGATTCAAGTCAGCGATAGTCTCCTTAGCCTTCTGGAACTCTGCCTGCAACCGTGCCTTCTCTGCAACCTTCTCTTCATAATTCTTCTTTTTATAGGTAAGCAGTTGAATCTGCTGGAGTTGCTTGTTAAGACGATCACATCTGAGGTCAAGCTCCGCCTTTTGCTCTTGCTTACTCCTGATTGACTGCTGGAGTTCCTGCTGCTGTTTTTGGGCCCGTGTCAGTTTCTCATCTTCCCGTAACCTGATCTTCTCCTTATGACCTGGCCCCACTTCCTGCTCACAGAACGGGCACTGGGTCAACTCAGCAATTTTTTGCTTGATCTTTTCCGCTTCCGCCTGGGTACTGCCAAGACCACCCATGGTGCGGTTATGCTCAGCGATCTCACGGTCCAGTGCTCTCGCCTGTTTCTGCAATCCATCGATTTGTTCCTGCAGTTCTTTTCTGTCAGGAATCTCGCTGACTTCATCCTTGAGCTTTGCGATCTCACCAGTAAGACGCCCGATATGTTCTGCCTTCTGTTTTCGCTGTTTCACTTCATTCAGGATCTTCTCGTCCAGGATCTTTCTGGCATTCTGCTGTGCCTGGATAACCTTCAATTCCTTCTCAGCTGCAAGAAGCTTCTCCCGTTCTGCATTGACAACCTCCCGCTGCTTCTGCAGACCATCCAAATCAAGCTCTTTCTTTCGTTTTTCAATCTCTTCCATGAGTTGTTGACACTGCTCTTCCTTAACATGCAGATCACTCATCTTACCCTCGAGCACCTTTGCATCTTCTTTGAGTTTTCTCGCGTAAATGACGATATTTTCCCGGATTCGGTGGTACTTATCAATCCCAAAGGCTTTTCTGAGGGTATCAACCCGGGATTCACTATCCTCCACGAGAATCTGCTTCATCTCCTCCTGCGGAGTAAAGACAGTAAACCGATAGATCAAGTTCTTGCTTTTCGAGAGCAGATCCTGCGGATAACCCAAAAGCTCAAGAACCCGTGCTTTAAGTTCAGTGGATGTCCCCTCAGTCTTGACATCATCAACCACAATATACCCATTGCCCTGCTGGACAGTATCCTTTTGCCGTTTCAGCGTCCGTTTTATGGTGATCTCTTTTTGACCTATCGCAAATGTAAGGGTAACTGAACCTTCGTGCTCGCCATTCCTCAAAAGAGAAGTGCCGTTCATGGTACCCCGTAAGATACCAAACAATGCGAATTCAACACCAAGAAGGATTGTTGATTTGCCAGCCCCAATATCCCCACAAAGAAGGATGGTGCCCTCAGGAAAGGCCAATTCATCGTTTGTGAAGCTTCTGATATTCTCGAGCCGGATATGTTTGATACGCATACGTTCTGAAACGTCCGCATCTTTATAGATTTAACGAGAAAGGTTTAAATACTCTTATTACCCGCAAGAGCGCATGAAAAAAGGGTCTTTCATTCTCCTCATGTCGTTTGTCTGCCTGTACTTTATCTTTGGAGTATACTCATTCCCGGAAGACACCCTGACCCTGGAACACTACTCACTCAACATCGTGCTGAACAAGGAAAAGCAAGAAGAAGCCGCCAGGGAGAGAGCCCTGCTTCGAAACAAGACCCATGAGATCATGCTTTTCCAGGTAAAGAACTATTATGAAGATGAGACTGAATTCACCTTCGCGATTGAACCAAAGGACTGCGCAGGCCCCTGCAAGGAAGAGCTTATCTGCAATGAAAAACCAAATAAGTTCTGCTATGACAATGGGTCAATAACCTTAAGCATCCCAAATAAAGGCAAAGTACAAGGGTTTGATATCCAGCGGATGTTCATTGACGTAGGAGTCTCAAACCAGGCTAATCTTGGCAGTTATTCATTTGTCCTGAAAGCCTACCTTGACAATTCCACCTATGGAGAAAAAACGTTTCAGGTCAACGTGGGGCGCGAATCCTTTGAATACTCAATCCTTGAAAACAGTCCTCAAACAGATGGCTTATATATCGGCCTGATGATACTCAGTTTTTTCATGAGTTTCATCGTCTTCTTTTTGGTATTCATGTTCCACGGCAAATCATAAGTTTTTTAAACAGGTATCGGATTCCGATATATCGGGTATCGATATGTTCTACGGTATGCTCAAGATTTTGGTGCTAGAATCGCTTTTGAAACACACTCATACAGGATACTCTCTCATGAGTGAGATTGAAAAGGAATACGGTACACGCCCCTCAAGCGGTTCTATGTATCCCTTGCTCTCAGAGATCCAAAAGAAAGGGTTTGTCCATGTGCATGAAGACGGTCGAAGAAAGGTATATGCAATCACGAACAAAGGTCGTACCCACATAAAAAAGATTCTCACCGAGCACCAGAACATGCTCCAGACCTATGTCCGCATGGAACAGGCCGTCTCTGAACTGATAGGGATGGATTGCCCAAAACCAAACCGCAAGGAGTTCATCCGTAACAGTGATGTGCTGATTCCCTTCTTCAAGAATCTGTACCGCTTGATGGATAATCCAGAGTTTCGGACACACGAGAAGTCACTGCGAAAGATAATCAAAGAAACAGACAAGAAAATCCAGGAGTTACAATGAGGATTGATTCACTACTTAAGAGGCTTGCAGCGATCCAGTATAGCTACCCCTATGCCATAGTGATAGGTGTTATCATCTTTACCATTTTTATAGGAGCAGGCTTAGGTAATATCCAGCTAGAGAGTAACTTTGAAAACGAGATGCCCCAGCACCTGCCTGTTTACAAGCTCAATGACCGGATAGCGGACTCGTTCAGCGGACAGGATACGGTGTTCCTTCTCTTCCGGCTAAAGGATGTGAACATGAAAGAAGTGCCAAAGGATATCCTTGATCCGACCATAATGGAGTACGTGCTACGACTGGATGATGCCCTTGCTCATGAAAGCAGTATTGATGAGGTCTCCTCCATTGCGCCCGTGCTCCGACAGATTGAACAGGTGAATCCGGACTATCGCTCCCAGGACGTGTATAACTCCTTATCCAAGACCCCACTCATCTCCTTCGTGAGCGATGATCGGACAAAGATGATCATGATGCTCAAAGCCGATGTGGGAAGCGGCAATGAAGGGATCATCGCGCTGACCAATCTCTTGAATGAAAAGCTTGAAGGGCTTTCAACACCACCAGGGACAGAGATCATGATCACCGGCACACCCTCCATCAGGAAAGTGATTCTTGATCTGCTCCAGCATGACTCATTATATACTCTTGCGCTTGCTTTCGTGATTATTTTCCTGCTGCTTATTGTCATGCAACGCTCTCTCATGCAAGCGATTGTCATCAGCCTCCCCTTAATTCTTGGAGTCATCTGGACTGCAGGGACACTGGGATGGTTGGATATCAAGATCTCGATTGCAACTGCAGGCCTTGGAGCCATGATACTTGGCCTCGGAGTCGAGTATGGAGTTTTCATGATAAGCAGATACAAGGAAGAAAAAGGTAAGCATGACCAGCGCAGTTCACTCCTCATAGCTGTGCCAGCCGTGGGTTCAGCAGTCATGGGGTCAGGAACAACAACGATTGTAGGATTTTTGGCCCTGCTGTTTTCAATCATGCCAATGATGCAGCACCTCGGCTTCAGCCTGGCACTGGGAATCTTTTATTGCATCATCGGAGCGGTGATTGTAGAACCGGTGTTGATAATCCTTGAAGAGAGGTTGAAGCAATGATCATCAGGCAGTATTCCAGGTTCATTTCACACAACCCCTACATAGTACTAGCGATTGTACTCATAATCACTGCTATCGCACTCCATTTCTCAGGGCAAGTAGGAACAGAAAACCAGGACAACTCCGACATGGTTCCCGACGATATCCCCGAGATTCGGGCATTTGATATCATCCAGGATCACTTCGGAGGCAGTGACTCAATAATGATCTCTTTAGAGGTTGAGTCTGGTGACATCCGGAATCCAGAATATATCAGATATATGTATATCCTATCAGAGCTTGCCTCACATACAGAGCATGTCACACGAGTGTCCAGCGCAGGGACCATGATTCATGATATGAAGGGGTTCATTCCCCGATCAGACAGGGAGATCAAAAACCTGCTTGATTCATCATTCGAGAACTACATAAGCGAAGACTATCAGATGGCAGTGATACGCCTCAATCTTGATGATTCCTACGATTCAGGTGAGCTGGTCTCCGACCTCCAAGAGGTGATAAGGTCTCTTGATGCACCCCGCGCACTCTCAGTGAACGTTGCAGGCACCATCGCCACAGACCCCATCATTGAAGAGAAGCTCGGCCCTGACATGCAAAGGACATCACGGCTATCCCTGATCGGCATCCTGATAGTACTGCTGATCCTGTTTGGTTCTATCAGATATGCACTGACACCGTTGATTGTCATACTCATGGGCATCATCTGGGCATTTGGATTTTTTGGAGCCATCGGGATGTCCCTGAGTCCTGCAACCTCTGGCGCAATGTCAATGATCATGGGGATCGGAATCGATTTTGGTATCCAGACAATCACCCGCTTCAGGAGCGAGCTCAAGGATTTCAATCCAGAACAGGCGATGGAGAATACATTGAACAGCGTCTTCAAGCCAATGTTTACGACCACGCTCGCCGCACTCATCGGTTTTCGAGCCATGTCCATGGGAGACCTCTCAGTCATGGAAGAGCTGGGGACCATGATGAGCTACGGCATAACCGCCTGTTTCCTTGCCGCTATAACAATCATCCCGATCATCTCAGTGTTGGGAGAACGAATAATGAGGAGGTTTAGAAAATGAAACGAATTATCATGATATTGCTGATAGGCACATTGCTTGTACACGGTGCATTCTACGCCGATGAGACACCACGGGTCAAGACCACCATTTTAAACCAGGACCCGGACCCTGCAGAACCGGGAGAATACCTGGAGCTCCGATGGAAAGTGACCAAATATGGAAGTGAAGCCATCGATAACCTGACCTTTGTCCTGGAGCCCGAATACCCATTTTTCTTCGACGCATCCGACAACCCAAAAAAGTCAGTTGGCTACTGGACAGGATATAGCGAAGAAGAGGAGCACTACACCCTCTACTATAAGATACGTGTCGCTGAAGATGCCCTGGAAGGCACCTACACACTGGATCTGAAACATCAAAAGAGAGATGGCGGTGGATGGGCAACCCAGGAATACGAAGTGAGGGTCGGTGAAAAAGAGCAACCTGACCTCATACTAGGCGCCATCCGCTCAGACCCAAAACAGCTTAAGCGGGACCTGGAAGAAGTAGAGCTCTCAATGGACCTTTCAAACATAGGCGAATCTGACGCTGACAATGTCAAGATACGCCTTGAACTTCCCGAAGGTATCACCCCCTCATACACCAACTCCCACGAAGTGGTACTAGGGACAATAGGAGCAGGTACCAAAAACCAGGCACAATTCTACCTAGACATTGCCGAGAAGCTGGAAGCCGGCGCTTACCCAGTTGATGTGACAGTCAATTATAAGGAAGAAAATGAATATAAGCAAATCACGCTTCCCTTGAACCTGACGCTGAAACCCTCTCCTTATTTTGAGATAACCAACACGCGCCTGGTTCCAAAGACCGTCAGAGCCAATACCCAGGTGGATATCCACCTCACTATCACCAACACAGGCAGTGACGATGCCGAATCTGTCTCCCTCCACGCCTATAAGGACTCATCACAACCCTTTGAATTTGACCAGAAGTCTGATTACATCGGAAACCTAAAAGGCGGCGAGACAGGAGAAGCAGTGATCACTCTTGATGTGGAAGAGGCAAAGCCCAAGACATACCTCCTGGACCTGGAAGTGCGAGCGGTGGATAGCAACGAAGTGCTCACCCAGGAACGCCAGATATCATTTGAGGTGGCAAACGGTCCGGATGAAGGGCAATCACCGATCATAGGCTTTGCGATCATAGCAGGGATTGTCCTAGTTGGAAGTGCCATCTACTACTGGCGCAAACGACAGTAGACCTCCAAAGAGCGTTATGCATCGAGTGGACTGATTGGAGTGAAAAGCAACAGAGATAAACCAGGGGACCCAGCCACTTAAACCTGCACACTGATTATAACCCAGTTTTCATGCCGCTAGAAGAAAAGTACAGAGTATGACTATCTGATAATCACTATGCAGATTTTTTGTCAGTCAGACTTCGTCTTGACAATAATCGTAAGCTTTATATAGGTGTCGTTCCAGAGTTAACCTAATCAGGTAAAAGAGGGATAATATGCGATCAAAGAAAGGCTTTGACAAGGCGATAGAAATTTTCATATTCTTGTTTATCATAATCGTTGTCTCAATCGTGGTCTTACGGATGTTCAAGTCAGAGATTGCCGACAAGCAAGCTGACTTGGGCGAACTGAAAAGATCGGAATTGCAGACACAATCAATACGGAAGGCTAAGACTGAATGCCATACATTATGCGCTGAGGCTGAGAGAGATGGATGCTCAGAACAGTCAATCACTGCATTCTGCAATTACAACGTGGGCCCACTTGATTTGGACGGAGATTTGGGATACTCAAGTTCTGACACCAATCTCCTGGGTGGACTTGGCGTATGTGAGGACAAGATTGTATGCCCGCTACTCGTGGATTGTACCTGTTCCGAAGAATTGACTTTACAAGCATGCGCAAACCACATAAAGGCATACCAGAATCAGCTTCCCGGAAATCCAGCGTTATGCAGCGATTTTATTGATAAAGGTGACTGCAACTTAACTGGTGTACCTGCATGGAATGACGGGCTTAGCTGCTCATAGCTAGAGGTGAAATGAATGTTTAAACTAAAAAAAGGGACCGAAAAACCCATTGAAATTTTCCTGGCTTTATTCATCATACTTGCTGTTTCGATGGTAATGCTTAAGATGTTTCGAGGGCAGATCACTGATAAGACCACCGAGATGCAGGATATCAGCCGGGAATCAAACCTTGAACAAGCAATAAAGGACGCAAAGCTTGAATGCGCGGAATTATGTTCTGAAGCATCCCAGAATGGGTGTTCAGGGAGGTCGATTGCAAAATACTGCACCCAACAAGTGGGGTCGACGGACTTACTTGAAGGCTTCAACGCGCTGGATCTAAGCGGTGACTTTAGAGTCGGGTTCCACATGGATGCAGGGACAGGGATCTGTGAAGATCAGATTTACTGCCCGCTCATATCGGAATGCAACTGTGGCCAGAAACTTGATCTTGACTATTGCCTGGAAAAATCCTGCCAACACTGGAGTAAAAATGGGCTCAATACCTCTTATGTACTGAATAAGACCTACCCCTTGCAGGATTCCGAGGTTTGCAGGTCAGACCCGAACTATGATGCAAAAGTCATGTGGACCCGTGGCCTTCCTGACAATTGCAGTGCATACATCTAATTTTTTTCTCTCTTTCTAACTTATAGAAATAAAAACACCCTTGAGAATAAATAATGCAAAAATACAGTTCCGAAACTGCTCAAAAATCTCAAAGATCAAAAACACAAAAAATCACAAACATGAAAGCATTCTAAGCCCAATGCAAAGTTTTTTAAACCTCAATACCCCTGAAGATACCTATGGAACAGGCAATATGGATTTTTTTCTCAGTTCTTGCGACAGTGATTGCGCTTGGTTCAATCTCGGTGATTGTCATAAAAAATGAAGGCGATGTATCCTTCCATTCAAGCCTCCAGGGCCTCGATCAGATCCAAAGCCAATGCAACTACGTCTGCAATTCTGGAGAAGGCACCAGCCTGTCTGCAGATGTCCCGCTCGGAAGTAACTCAATACTCTACACATCCGACGAGAAAATCTGTTTGGATTATCAGGACAAGATACGATGCAGGGTCTGCGATTGCTCCCTGTTGGATTACAAGCTGAACTTATCCAGCGAATTCGCTCAAGAAGCATTAGACAGGCATATATTCACCTGTTTTATGACGAGGGAGGAGAATGGGGTTTCCATTGAATGCCAAGGCTAACGTACATGTACACACAATCCTGTATATGACCGGCATTCTACTGATTGTCATATCCGTATTCTGGTTTTTCATGAACAACCCCTTCGATCATCTTTCATTGATGGACACCATCGACCATGACCTTATCGGCATCAGCAACATGGCAAACATCGCCTGCAACAGCCACATGTATAACATGAGTTATAATCCCTTACTCAACACAGGAGAAGTCGAATTCACCAATGATGTCCTATGTATACGTTCCTCCGGAGAAGGAAAAACAGACGAACTTGAACGCTGCACCAAGCTCCTCTGCCCCCTTTATGAAAATCGCAAGTTCAATCTCTCCTTGTACAGCATCATCACAATAGAGGATATGCCATGACAACAAGAGGCCAATACACATTGACCACAGTCTTTCTCATAATCGTATTGCTGGTCTCGCTCGGGTTCATCTTTACGGTCAATACCGACCTTCTGGAGTTGAAGTCAATGAGCGGCCAGCGTATAACCGAACAAAACACCATGCAGGAGATGCCCATGCGGCTCTATTCCTGTTTTGGCCGGCCCATAGATAAATCCGCAATTCAATCACAGCTCCCCTGCGTAGGATTGGAAGAAGGCCAGGGCATATCAATCACACTTCTTGAAGAAGGCAATTGCCCCAGGGAACCGATCAAGAGCCTTAATTATCGAGGATATGGCAGCGTCCAGCAGATGATGGTCTCTGTGCGAAACGATGTGAACACGACGTGCATGGCACGACTCAGTGTGTACGAACACGCGGTCAGAGTCCCCCTTATAGTAGGTGCGACCCTCACTCCACTCATCATCAAAAAGGGAGATACCACCGAACTCAATGCGACAATCTACTGGAACAGCAGTGAGGTGACAGTGGAATCAGTTGTGTACAATGCATCCAATGAAAGCATCATAGTCCAAAATGCGACTTTCACCCCACCCCCGAATATCACAAGTTTCACCATTGACACGTCTGCTCTCGCACCGGGGCTCTACCATACAAGCCTCAGCAGCACCCACTCACATAAATATTATGATACCTGGGAGGATTCACACATGTTTCGCGTCGTGGACCAAAATGACAAACCACGACTCATTCAGACACGTGTCGAACCGATAGAAGGGTCTGCTTACTCAACCCACTCATTTAATGTCAGGTTAGAGGATTACATCAACATAACCAATGTGACCATCGTACTCTCGAACACAACACATCCACTTAATACAATCTCACTGTTGGAGATGGACATGAAGAAGCGACGCATGAGCGACAATCTCACGTTCAGTTTTGATTTCGATTACCGATCCAAACTGGGCCTGCCCGATCACAATGCGACCTACATTGTCAGTATCTATGCAGAAAACGAATATGGCAAGAGTAAGATGTTCTTTAACCAAACCCAGTTCAAAATCATCGGCGGTAAGACCGGTGACCTGAAGGTAGGCATATTCGCCATAGAAGGTCTGCTTCAGTCTCAGTACAGCCCAAGTCAGAT
>JBNJGT010000004.1:0-12006 GCA_051819765.1 Nanobdellota archaeon | reverse complement strand
AACCCAGTTCAAAATCATCGGCGGTAAGACCGGTGACCTGAAGGTAGGCATATTCGCCATAGAAGGTCTGCTTCAGTCTCAGTACAGCCCAAGTCAGATCTCCCTGCTTGAGGACAAGATAGATGATTTCATCGAGGCATTGGGACGGGATAATCTGCCCGCTGAATTCTGGTACCTGGATGGACTTAAAGTCAATGATTTGGTGGGAACCTCTACACCTTCTTCACCAAGCTCCACACAGATAAACGATGTGATTTGGGAGGTCTGGCAGGAAGCCGGCCTTGAATACCTCATATTTGTCGGAGGCGACCGGACATTTCCCATGGCGCAGGTAAATGCAGACGGATTGCAAAAGACAGACAACACCTACGCTGACAATGAAACTGAGACTGATCCTGAGGGGGTTCCTGTTGCAGACATCGCGTATGGCAGGATCATAGACTCAATAGATGGGGGCAATGAGGGTATCTCCCTTATGACCAAGCAACTTGACACATTCATAGCCCTCCATGACATTGGTGGTGTAGACCTGAGCAACTATCACGGCACAGGCCTGACTATACATTACAAACATCCTGCCGACACCATCACGAGCCTCATTTGCATGATGGATCGCGCATTTGGAGACAAATTCACAAATGCCATCTACCTCGATGACAGCGGCCCATGTCACTTTGCCGGAGCTGATAACTCCGGGCTTTACATATGGCTGACGCATGGAAATGGCGCATCTTCCCAACGATTCTCATGTTCACCCGTGGAATGCGGATGTTACACTGGTGGCTTTGGAGAGCTTAGCCCAAGCGATGTCATCGCTGCCGGTGACCTTTCTGGTGCAGTCTGGTTGATGATGCCTTGCCTTGCAAGTAAGATTGACAATAAACAAACAATCGGATCTTCCATGCCGATGCAATTCCTTATGGAAGAGGGTGCAGCGTATGTAGGGAGCACTAACAATGCGCGTGGAGGAAATATCTATCCGGGCCAGGATCTTAGTGCGGTTGATTGCGATGCGGCCCCTGCCACTCAGGTGGGAGGGATATATGCTCGGATCATTCAGAAAATGGCTAAAGGGAAACGTATTGGAGATGCGTATATCGAGGGGAAAAAACAGTACCAAGATGACTATACTGGTATTGGCGCAGACTATGAGGAAGTGATCAAGGTATTCTATGGTGATCCCACGTTGAATATAACAGAGGTATGGTGAGATATGTGAATAAGAAAGGAAATATCATGATGATTCGGATCTTAATAGGCTTGGTTCTGATAGCGATAGTCGCAGGCATAGTCATGCTAAAGACTGGGGAGACAGAATCACCACCAAATACCACCACTCCAAATACCTCTGACAATTCAAGCTCCAAGTCCAACGAAACAGAGCCCACAACACCCAAAACCGACGAATGCGGTGACGGGAAGTGTACCGGCGATGAGGACTGTGGAAACTGTGATGATTGTGCCTGCCCAGAAGGCTATACCTGCAACCCCTCCTACGGGATGTGCCAGCCAGACAGCAGGTGCGGAGACGGGCACTGTGATGAGAATGAAGATTGCACCTCATGTGGGAGAGATTGTGGATGCTCAGATGGCGCCTTTTGTGATAAGTCCACAAAAGAATGTGTTGAGCCAGTATGCGGCAACGGACGCTGTGAGATGTTTGAGTCTGAAAGGAATTGTTGCCAGGATTGTGGATGCCAGCAATACCTGTACTGCAATGAGAACACTGGAGCCTGCGAAGTACCGGAACCTACCACTTCTGTACAAGAGGCAAAAGAGAAAGCCAAGGCATACTGCAATGATAACCAAGAAGAACAGGGGACTGTCAAATCAATAGAAAAAATAAGCCAACAAGGTGTTTTAGGATACATAGTATCAGTATATTCATCTGAAGGCTCAGACTGTGTAGTAAAAGTGCTTGATGATGGGCAGATAATCCATATTCCAGTGTGGTAAGATGGGCGTATTTGAGGATATAATCGGATCATTGATAATAATAAGCTTATGCATAGTTGTCGCAATCGTCCTGCCGCAAAGCTATAACGCCCTGATCATCTCTGAACAGAATTTCTGGCAGCAGAATCAGTTGAAAAAGCAATACGCAGAGACCTTTGACACCATACTCTCAAACACCGATGAATCAACCAGAAGAACTTATGCTGATCTCATCGGGAGCAGCCTGTATTATGGAAGCAGCACTTTGCAGACCGCATATAACACCTCAATACCCATACCAGAACGCATGACATCACTGTTTGATGAGGCTTTGAATCGCGGCTACCATTTCAGGGCTGAACGCCCGCTAGAGGATGTCCACCTGTATTTCATCATTGACGGCTCTGACACCCTTGATGACGAATCCGAAAAACTCGCAGAACAGATGGACGACATAGTGCAAGATATCAATGATTCTCTTTCTCTCAATGTGAATGTGAGTGTATACCATCTTGAATATCCAAATTCCAGCCGCTGTGACAATTTCAGTTCCTGTACATATCTGGGGACAGAGGATATCTATTATAGTGGAAAGAACAGCATACATGAGACTTTGAAATATGACCATGGCCTTTCCAAACCCTCCCACATATACGGTCTTGAGGAAGGCTGGAAATCTGACTGGGAAACTGCTATGGCCTCCATGATCCTCAAGATTAGACCCCCCATGAACCAGACAGACATCTTCATACCCATAACCGATTCACTACCGACTTCCACTCAATACCTCATACCGTGCCCAACAAACTACTCTGAAACCATCTTACACCGCGACATTGACATAATCCGTGAGTACAACATAATCGTCAATCCGATATTCAGCACCAACATAGATCCTGCCCGGTTCTGCGACCAGGAAGTCAAATCCCACATGGAAAAGCTTATAAACCTAAGTACAGGGGTAGTCATTGTCAACAGAGATAACTTTGAACGCAGGCTCGTTCCAGCACTGGAAGAGAACAGCAAGAGAGGTGGTATTTTCATCGGCAAGCAACAAACCGGCCGACGGTTCTCCATAGAGCGCCATGTCCCCCTCCCTGATGGTTCATTTGCTCCCGCATACCTTATCATCTATCTACAATGAGATCAAACAAAGGAAATGCAGTCTTGATCGTACTCTTCGTCATACTCATACTTGTGTTCTTATTGCAGTTCATCCGGGTATCACCCACAGAGAAAGCGGTTGATAACCCCGCAATGGAAGCACAAAGTCGTGTGGACTGGGCCTATCAGAAATCATTCCTTCTTGGCGCGCATACTGCGATGGAAAAAGGCCTGTCACCCTATACCCCCACATGGTTCTGTAATAAGCCCATCCCTCCGCCAATCTCTGAAGCGAATGCCTCCCTCAGAAACGAAAGCACAGAAGCTCTAAAGATGTTCCGCAAGACACTGCAGGAAGAGGGGTACCTGATGAGATATGGTGACTTTGACTACAACATCAGCTTCCCTATGACCAGCATGCAGGATATCGAGATTCCTGGGGATGTGGTTATTGTGACTGACCTTTCCGGAAGCATGTCACATGAGTTGGGGAATACCGGCCAAAAGAAGGATGATGTGGTACGTGAGACCAATCGCATCCTGATCGAAAATGTGTTCAATAAGACCCCTGGAGCCCGGATCGGACTAATCTCATACGATGAAGGGGCCACGATTGATATGGAACTTACTGGCAATAAGACCCGCTTGTTTAATGTGCTTTATAGTGAAGCCTATGACGCCCCTGACTCAGGATATACATGCATCGCATGCGGCATTTACGAGGCAGTGAAATTACTTGTACCGCCTCCACCACCAAGCGACATGCCAGACAGACCCCTCAGTATAATCCTCATGAGCGATGGAGGTGCCAACAAATGTTTTCTCCAAGGGAGCGTCTCAAACGTCTGCCGCCTCATGAATCATACATGCACAAACCCGAGCGATCGTTCCGATTCAAAAACCCAGGCAATAGAGTATGCGTCTCAGGCCAATACTAATTATAATGTCACCATCTATACTGTTGTCTTCGAAGGAGACACATCCATATGCGCATCTACAGTTCCCCCTACTCCTATTACAGATTGCTATGACCCTGTGACCATGCAAGCCATAGCCAACAATGCGAATGGCCTCTTCAGAGAGGGTGACAATCAATCAGCCCTTACCGAGATCTATAAAGAATTTGCCAATGAGTCGGCAAAGACCGTGACAAAGAGTTACCGATACTTGAAGCTTGAGAATGACCGGCTAGTCGTGGACACACCCTATTTGCTTGCAGGGCTCAACACAACTGATATGGTGGCTGCCGTCAATTTTACGAAAGGCAAGTTTAGCCCCTATTCCTTGCGGACCTGGTACATGTATAAAGGTGTCGTGAACTGGATGATCATCACACAACATCGATTCTTCCGTATCGGCAAACTTGAGGAACGCTTAGTAGAAGAGAAACCGTGCCAGGCGGTATGGCAAAATAGTTCTTTTTCCTGCACTGGCCGCATGATTGACAATAAGACCCTCAACAGGATGAAAGTCAATGCCAAAGACCTGGATCCGCAAGGCTATGTGAAAAAACTTGAACAGGATCTCAATGACTATCTGAAATCGAATTTCACAAACATCACCTGCTCCATGCGCCTCAAAGAGATGAACCTGACAAACCTCCCTCTATTTCATTACAGCACAAATCAGCCTCCAAATACCCCGCTTAATACGCCCTTTGGCACGGGCAAATTCAGACAGACCGGTGATAGCAGTGGTAGCCGGATGACCGCCTGTCCCCAGGACTCAGGAAGAGATGACTTCCTTGGCATCCCCTCACCCTATCTGAACGGCACCTGGGGTGTCAACACTGGACCATTGACTGCCTGCTCACCGTCAAGACCATACGAACAGATTGGAGTTGACAGGCGTGCCTACCTGCAGATTGAGACCCGTTGCGTAGATATGGCAAGCAAGTATATAACTGATGGCAAGTATGCACCAACATCCCCCAGACTCAAATTCGAGATAGTGATCGATATGATGAATGATTGCGACCCCCCAGCCCTCGCAACAACTAGTATAACGTGTTGAAGATGGAACAAAAGATAGTCTTTTTCATAATCGCTTTTCTTGTAGGTGGAGCTGTATTCTTCACTCTGGGTGAAATGGACCTCATCGGGTTATCTGAAGAGGTGCAACATGAAACACTTAGTCCTTATGAACCGGATATGGACCTTGAGTTCAAACGGGTCAATGAGAATGAGTTCTACAAGACAGTCCTTGACTTTTGGGAGACCTACCGGGAAAGCAAAGAGAACCACAGCATGGTCCTCTACCTGACTCAAGGAGCATACCTGGACAAAAAGCTCTTTTTCAAGACAATCAAGAGCAATAATCTGTGCAGTTCCTTGCAATCCAGGTATCAGGACTGTGGCCAACGTGAGGACACCCATATCGAGTACATACCCCTCCCCGGAGTGGTAAAGCTTGAGTACAAGGATGAGACCTTACACATCACATCAGGAAGTGAGTATCCCATAAACAACCGGACCCGCCATGCCTCATACATAGATTTCTCCGGATACTCTGGTAAAAGTGATCTGATATATACATTCCCGCAACTGCCATCAGACGCCCGCATCCTTTCCCTTTCCATGAAAGCCGCCTTGGGTTCGGATTTCCAGTTGCATATCAATGATTACCCCTGCCAAAAGATTAAACTTCACTCCAATACTGAATGGGACCTTTCCACCTGTACGCATCTCATCAACACCAGCAGTGGCAATAACATGACAATAGAGTTCAAATCAAAGAAAGCTGCTGAGAAGTTCGTAGGAGGAGGGTACCTGTTGATGCTCTATGATACCGAAATTTCCTGGACCCCAAGCAACAAGCGCTATCTGCCGGTCATGAATGGGACCATCGATTATTTTGCCTCAATCCACGCACTTGGCACTTCACCATCCGCAGAGATAAATCTCAATTACTTTGCTGAAAATAATCCAAACACAGAAGCCCTATATGTCCAGCTCAATGACAACATAGAACATGAAGATACCACCCCAAACAATCATGGCACCTATTCTAAAACCTTCACCTCAACAGATTTGGCTCCTGGCACAAACCTCCTGAGGATAGGAAGAGGCAAGAACCCCGATCTCAACTATACGATCCCTGTGGATGTCGTGCTTGCGACCGATATCTCCGGAAGCATGGATTGTGATATGGACCATGAACATCCCCAGCTGTGCCAATTCTACGGCGACTATGGTAACAAAACCCCTGCATGTAATGATCCTGGGCTTATTGATGAGAATACCCAAAAGCTCAAACTCTCAACCTGCTTTGGCAAGAACCTGACTGACATAATAATGGATGACTATGCCGGTAATAAGATCGGTATTGTCGGGTTTTCAACCAATGCAAGCTCTTACCTGAACCTCACCAATGACCCAAACAAGATCGAAAACAAGCTTGATTCCCTGAACGCGAGCGGTGAGACCTGCATTGCCTGTGCCATCGCCCGCGCCCGTAAGATCCTCAACGATTCAGCCAAAACACGACGGGAGATTGTCCTCATGACTGATGGCAGCGCAACAGACTGCATCGAAAAAGCTGAGAGCTGCATAATCCCCGAAGCCGAAGAGCAGGCACTGGAACAAGCAAGAAAGGCTGTTGCCGAAAACATCCACATCTACACCATCGGCTTTAACATCAATGAACCACGGGGAAGGCAACTCATAAAAGAGATTGCAAGTATCGATAGCATCTCCCATTTCAAGCAAGGGAACACACCTCAGGAAGTCCAACAGATCTACAACGATTTTGCGATTGAGATCGCCAGCGCAAAGACCATCATCACCGAGAATGTGCAAGGTTACGAAGGAAGGTTCGACACCACGGCAAAAATCAAGCACGATTCGTACATAGAACTCACCGATCCTGTTTCACTATCCGATAACTCTTCCTTACGTGCACTGGTCACCCAGGATATTGGATGCAATGACGAGTTTGACCTGCCGGATGGCAGCATGATGGTATTAGAAGATGCTACACTCTATATCCTCAGTGACAATCAATGGGTCGACAGGATTGAGCTCAACGGCAATCTCCTCTTTAACCGTTCCAATCAATCATACCTTCGCTCAGGCGACATATCAAAGTTCAGGATCCCCTTGGCAGAGTTGCATCAGAGCAATGAAATAAGCGTGACCCTTGGTAACGGAAAAGAGCCAAAAAGCATGTGCGCCCACCATAATGAACTGCATTATACAGTATCTGTTCCACAGTCCTCACTTGCTTCACCTGCTCCAATGACTTTCTCCAATGCTCGCGGCTGTCACTGGAATGTTGAGTTTGAGAATCGCTATTATAACTTAACATTACCTGCATCCTACAGTGGAAACCAACAGTGCACATACACCCATGAGAACACATATTATTCACACGAGGATAGTTTCCAGCATACCGCATTCAAGCTATTTGAAGCGCTAGACCACAATAGTGATAGGATAGTGGACAATTCAGTAAAGCAGATCATGCTACTCGGGGCAAAGCCCTAGATATCTTTCTGTCCGCCAAGCGTGTACATCCGCTCGAATGGGCTATCCACTATACCATCCTGGTTAGTATCAAGGCCCTTAAAGACACTAGCGGCAGTGAGCTGATGAAGGTCCCCAGGATTATACTTGATCTTATTTTTTGTATAGAAACAGAACGATTCCCCCTTGTATGTTTCAGGAAGCGTCATCTCGCGGGTATGGTCCTCCATCTGAATGGTCCAATGACATCCCCCTGCCTCTTGGGGATGATGAGAACTATACAAAGAATCATTTACCCGGGCTACATAGAACAACTCCAAAGAACTAGGACACTGTTTCTTTACGTCATGAATCGTTCCCTCCCTCACTACCAGTTCATTCTCATGCTTAAGCTTATCTTTGGGAATATCGATGAAAAACGGTTCCCCCAAGTCCCTATAATCAGAGCTGTAGGTTCCCAGATCATAGATGACGTCCCCATTGATTTCTGCATAGTCTGTCCAATAGACCCCTGACCACACCCCAAGCTGGGCTTTCTCGATGCTCATATTACGGGGAAGGAGAAACTCTCCCTCACAATCAAGGGACAGGGAGACCAGTGCTTTCGCAGGGTGTGTGGCACTGGCAGAGCCACCATAATTAATCTTGATATAAGAACCATTACGCATGCTCGATGGCGTCCAGTTCACTTGGTCATATCCTTGAGTGAACCGTACGTAGACAGTCTTTGTCTTTGCGATTTCCTTGGCAAACCCTTCATAGATATCCTGCAAGGCCTGAGGATCGTCTCCAGCCTTATAATTGCTGCAATTGTCAAAGCATGCAACATCCTGCATGAAATCCCGTCCCTCTGACGTTTGCATGGCAAACCCGATGGTATAAAGACTGATATTTTCTGCTGCTGCCTTTTGTGCCTGCTCCAACGCGTTTGTGAATGGATCTCCTGCTGTCATAACTTCAGTCGGTTTACCATCACTCATCAAAACAATCACTTTGGTTCCGTTGGTGCTGATGCTCCCCAGAATCTGACGCGCTTTGAAGAGTGCGCACTCGATACATGTACCACCTCCCCCAAGACCATAATTGTACGTGTTGATTGCAGTTTTGATGGGGAGAAGGTCACTCGTTGGGTTCACGGATCCAGCAACATAAGTTGAAAAGTGTACAAGCCCAACCTTATTCTTTGAATCTGAGTTGATTATTATCTCAGCAAAACTCTTTCCGAAACATTTTGCCAGACTCAGTTTTTGTGTACTTTCAGCCATGAGATTGACATCTGAACATCCTCTAATCATCCCCATGTCCCCATCTACAACACAGCGCTGGGGGATATTAGCATCTGTATCACACGCCATACTGTTTGATACATCAGTTATCAATACAACATTTGTGGGAAGCGGCAGTTTGATCTCCTTACTAAGCTCCGTTTCTGCTGCGACTGTCAACTTGAATGGATGAATCCCTGGTGCAAGTGACATCGTCTCTGTGATTGTATGTGACCCTGTGATCCGCTGTGAATACCTCGTCTGGTTGCCCACGATCAAACTGAAATTATTCTGATGTAAGGTTTCAATATCCACATCCATCCTGAATTCAACAGTCGCAGAATCCCGCAGATTCAACGAGTCATACAGGTTGATAGTCCCATCTATTGCAGGCAACGGTATCTTCGTTGTGCTCCCTTCCGGCGCCAACGCGGTGTCTGCCTGATAAACCACCAATACATACCCTCCGGTAATCTGCTGCCTGAAAAGATTGCCGGTCAAAAACCGGAATGTCATCTCATTATAGCCCGGCTTGAGCAAAGGCGAGCAATTTATCAGATTATGGAATATGCTCTCATCAGAGCCAAGCATGACCCGCCGGCATACATCACCATTGACTGTCATATTCAGATCTGCCCCCGCAGATACCCGTGCTTCAAAAGAGAGGATTGTGGCATTCGGTGGCAGAGTGAACCCGCGAGTGAGATTACCCTCCCCCGCATAAGCAGGTAACCCGATGAGTTGATAGTGTATCGAGTCATTGATCTTTGTTTCCAGCCCCATGGAACCGATATGCAGGGTTTCATTCTTGTACTGTACCCGTACCACAGCCGGAAGCTCAATACGTTCAACCGTTACATCTTCTCTCTTACCGCAATCATAGGAACGAGACTGAATCGTATTGCAAAGCTGATGATCCCTGATGTAGCTGAAGAATGTATCCTTATCAAAGGTGGTATTTCCTTCAACATACATCGTGAAGGAAGGGGTGTCTTTAGCATACTGGTTTTTCTCCCAGAAATCAATAGCACTGCTCATGAGATTGACCGTATCACCCTCAAGCTCTGTCTCACCCTCACTAGTAAGGCCCTCTATTTCAGTGGTACCAAGGAGATCAGTCTGCATCAGCAATGAAATCGCAGATCCTCCCACAATCAGAGCCAATATGAAAAAAATCGTCCGGTCTATCGCATCCATCTATACCCTTTCCTTTGATGGCTAACTATAAAAACCTTACTTTTTTGGATTGAGAGGAGTTTTTCGAAGAATTCCGTTAGCTTCGGCTTCGTTCCCGTTTAAAAGGAAGTGACACGTAAGGGACCTTTGACCGTATATGGGACTACTGGTTGGCGTACTACTGATGCAGGTCATTTCTTCGAAAAACTCGATTGAGAGGCAATCTTTATAAATTCCATCATCTGCCGTTGCCCTATGGAGACTGTTGAGCTGGTTGTCTATCTCATGATATCGATTCTGGTAGCAGGCATTGTATTGCAGTTTGTCATATCAAGTGACTTGGTCGGCATATACGAGGAGGCCAAACCATCCCAGACACAACAGGATCTGCAACCCATAGAGCCGCAAGAGTTCGTGGAAAGGACCATGGATTTCTGGGTCGACAGCGGCATGTGCATGAAAAACGCAAGTACTGTGTTTTATGTCGAAGGGACAACAGTCAACAAAACCGTTTTCTTTGATGTGGTGAAAGCCATGAACAAGTGCGATACAATTCACTCTCAATCACATGATTGTGGCAATAATGAGCACCTTAAGTTTCCAAATCAGATCACCTTACCCAGTCTCATACGGGTCGTATGCAATTCCTCCCAGCTGATTGTGGAATCATGAACACCGAACAAACCCATACATACAATCACGATCCGCATACAACCCCCGCTCATGATTATCGAAATGTTTTTAAAGCTTTTTTACCATGATGCACCAATGAAGTATGCGGTTCCACTAGCATTTATTCTTATCCTGTTCTGCCCCTGTGTTGCGGCAAATTTGGAGGCATTGGAAGAGGATATCAAAAAATCAGGTGTGCTGGATTCAGTTGCTATCTCAAATTACACTGCAGAGCTTGGAAAGGAAGACATCGCATATGAGGTTACAGTAACCAACAAACGCCAAATCAACCGGGATATTGCGGTGTTGGCCCAGTTGGAACGTATTGACGATGATACTGTATCAGCCCGTACCAGTGAAGTGATAAGCCTGAAAAAGGGAGAAACCATCAATCATGAAGGAACCTTACAAATAGATCTATGCAATGCATCCTACTTCTTGCGCTTGAATATACTAGGGACCAACAACATTGTCCTGGACAGCCAAAGAATCGCAATTGACGGAAATGACGACCCATGCCTTATTTTCGAACCATCATTAGCGATAATCGCAGGAGAACTGAACTATTCCAGGGATATCGACAAAGGCACCTCACTGATGCTACCCAAAGAGTTAGTTCCCATCAATGAAAACATCCATGTCCAGTTCGGAATAAACACCACGGAAACAACAGAGAATCTCACCATCCATGCAGATCTTTTGACGACGCATGACCAACTAGCAGTCTGGCACCTTGAAGACAACATAGACAGGATTGAAGAGCATGAATCTTTCCGCTTCCCCCTGGATTTAGGCTATGAAGGAACCTTTGAACTCAGGATATCACTATTCCATAATACCGACCTGGTTGCCGCGACACACAAGACCATTACCTTCATCAATCAAAGCAGAGAAGTAAGTATACTACGGGTATACACCCCCCTGCATAAGTTACATAGCAACAGGGATGCGACACTTTACCTCCTGACAGCCTCTCGAACAGAGACACCCGCAAAGATTACCTTGCAGATATTATCAGATGATGGCCATCAAACAATAGAGCGTGAGTTTATCGTCAAACAAGGCATCACCAAAAATGAGTTGACATTCACACCTGAACAGACGCTCGAGGCCTTTAGGGTAGTGGCTTCATTGAACACGCAAGATACTACACTGAACCAATCGGTTGAAACATCCCCAACCCAGCCATCTCTTGAGATTGGTCGTGATAACAATACCGTGGGGTGCTTCAATGATGGGATCTGCACTGAACAAGAAAGAGAGTTCGGTGAATGCAATGATTGTGACAGGGAAACACGAATATCAAAAGGTTTAAATAATAGAAGTTTCAGTTGGCTACTTATACCAGCGCTCCTTTTGGCAGCACTGATGATTTATTATTTCAGAAAACC
>JBNJGT010000003.1:0-47238 GCA_051819765.1 Nanobdellota archaeon | reverse complement strand
CAAGACCGTACAACTCAAACAAGCGGCCAAGAAGGGAAACGCGCAGGGTGGAAAACCGGCCAAGTCCACACAACCCAAGCAACCGGCCAAGAAGGGGAATGTGCAGGGTGGAAAACCGGCCAAGTCCACACAACCCAAGCAACCGGCCAAGAAGGGGAACGCGCAGGTTGGGAAACAAAAGAATTAGTGTTTCGTTAGGCTTGTGGGACTTGTATTCTTTGATGGGAACGCTTCTTTAAGGGGTTTACTACATCTCATTATGTCTTCAATCACATTTTAGCAGTTCTTTGATAACTTTGGAGATCATGAATTGAAGCGCTTTTGCTCTGTACGAAGAATCATTAAAACTTCCAATCATATATGATCGGGTGTTTGGATGATAGAACATAAAAGCTCCTGTCACACCCACACAACCAAAACAGAAATATTTTTTTGGCATCAATAGAGGAATTGTTATGGGTTTCCATATTGAATAACCATATCTAAACCCAAGAGTTGGAAACCCCATATATATATCATCATCTATCATTCTTTTGAAGGTCTCTTCTCTTATTATTTTACCTTCAACTAATCTTTTGAAAAACAATAGATATTCTTCGAGCGGTGCGCAAACACTTCCTCCTGCATAATCAATCTTATGAATGCCTTTCACTGATTTGAAGTCTATGCCATCAAGAAACAGATCGGCAAGAGGGTAACTTGATTTTAGTCTGGGTTTTGAGAAACCATACATATATGCATTATTCATCTCAAGAGGATCAAAGATCAACTCATGAACCACTTTGTAGAATGGTTTTTTTGTGATGGATTCGATAATTAATCCTAATAGATGATAATTCGTATCTGTATAGAAATGTATTTTCCCTGGAACCGCGACAGGTTTCAGATTTTCTTTGCCCCAAAAGATAGCCTCTCTTGTTGTTGGTTTGAAAGAACTGTCTTTTGACATCTTCTCTAACAAATGGTAGAAAACATCATATAATCCTGAAGTTTGCATCAATAACTGTCTTATTGTTATTTGGTCTGAATGATCCTTCCCTCTGTAGATATGGAGGCCATCCATTAATTCCGGATCCAAATATTTACTTATCCTATCATCAAAATCTAATTTGCCTTTCTCATACAGGCTACTTATGATTGTCGCAGTGAATAACTTGCCCACACTTGCCAGATGGATCGGTTGATTCGTGTCAGCTTTGAAATCTCCTGTTTTTCCTCTAGCCAAATTCATGTGAGTATTCAATTTATCAGAATGAACGAGCAGATAGGCATTTCTTATTCTTGTATCCCTATCTACGGTTCTTTTGAAACCATTTTTGATACCTGATTTGAGTGTTTGCTTTGCCATTTTTCAATCAGGGGATTTATAATATATCTATCTCTCTCGAACAACGAAGTTATGAGTGTATATCCCTTGAATCAGTCCTCTCCTTTTGGTTGTTCCTTCATTCAGCAACTTTTGTTTGATCGTTTCCTACAGGTGAACGCTATGACGCAAGTCCGTGCAGCATGCAAAACACTTAGCACTATTATGATTGGGAGGTCTCGAATGACGGAGGGGGTAATTTTTGACCTGTGGCAGAACCTCATATTCAATCTCCTGTCGGCATTATCAGTAATCGAAGAGGCTCTTTTGTGAGGTGCCGCTCATGAGCTCGTCGAAGTCCACATCGTAGAGTTCAAGGATCGTCTGGGCGATGGGGCGGAGCTGCTTGTCGATGTAATGCTCGTAATCTATCTCGCTTTCCAACTTCTCCAGGGGTTCAGGGCCGTTTACTGTTATCAGGTAGGTTATGATGTTTGATCTGAGCAGGGGTAGTTTTCGGGCTGCCTTGACATGGGGCGGCGTGGTCTTTGTGTATTCATCGAGGTCTTTTCGGATTGATTTGCGGTAGACAAGCTTGTGGTCAAATTTGCCTTGTCGCACGTTCTTGATGGTGTCCTTGATGTATTGTGAGACTTCCTTCTTGTGAAAGACCCGTTTCAAGAGTTCCATCTGGAACTCCTTTGCAAGGTCTGTCCAGTCACGTCGGACGAGCTCCATGCCGGTGACGGTTATCTGCTCTTTGCCGTCTTTGAGGAGGAGTCCTGCATAGCGTTTCTTGGCGCCGCCGGTCTTGCCCCTGATGCGCGGCAGGATGAGGACCCTGAACATCTTTTCGAACTCCAGTTCAAGTATGGAGGTGCGATCGTGCTGTCGCTTGATCTCTTCACGGAAGTGGGTATTGATCTCGTTTGCGACCTGGTTGCCCAGCTTTGTTGCTTGCCTCTCGTCTGCCCTGAGGTCTACAAACACACTGTCGGTGTCTCCGTATAGGACGGTGTATCCTTTGTCAGTGATGATGCGTACGGTCTCTTTGATGATGTCACGGGCGAAGGCGGTTATGGCGTTTGCCATCTCAAGGCTGTAGAAGCGGCAGGTGGGATTGGCAAGCACGCCGTAGAAGGAATTCATGATGGTCTTGATTGCCTGGCTCTTGACTTCGTCCTTCTCTTTTTTTGCTTTGTCACGCTCCTTCCAGGATTCCACGATGATCTTGGGCAAAATTCCTTCGTCGTTGCGGAAGCGGGCGTTGTTGGGAGCGACAATCGTGCCATCGGGGCTGTGGGCGATGGGGTCTATGTTGAAGGTGCGTATGATGGAGGGATAGAGGGATTTGAAATCAAGCACTGCAACATTCTCGTAGATGCCAGGCTTTGGGGTCATGACATAGGCGCCCTTGATCTTTTCGCCGCTGTCGTCGAAGCCTGCATTAGGGCAGACATAGCCGTGCTTGTGGGCTTTCCTGATGTAGAGGGAGTCCAGGGCAGCGATGCTGCCTTTCACCCGGTCAAGCTGGAGGCCGGTAATAAGGGATTTTTTTATCATGAGTTCGATGATCTTGGTCTTCTTGAGGATGTCTATCACGAGCTGGGAGTCCTTGAGGTTGTAATCGACGATTTTTTGGGGGTCGGTCCTGATGATCTCCTCGAAATTGTCCCAGAAGCCGTCTTCAAGCTCTACCTTGTTCTCACCCAGGATCTCTGATGCAACGGTGTCCAGCTTGTAGTCCTCAAAACTGTAGAAACCCTGTTTGAGAAGGCTGATACCGTCGAAGACGATGCGGCCGGGGATATCGGCGGAGCTTTCCCTGAAGAAATCATGCTGGACCCTGATTTTCGCCTCTTCCTTATTCCGTCCCAGGTTCAGGGGGATCTCATGGAACCTGCATCGTTCTCGGATGACCTTGAAATCGAAGTCGATGACGTTCCAGCCGGTGATGATGTCAGGGTCAAGTTGCTGGATGCGCCTGATGAGTCCTTTCAGGAGGGATGCTTCATCTGCATAGGGTGTTGCCTGTTTGAGTGTCTTGTCACTTATGATGTGGACCTCATTGATGTCATGGTCAACGAGGCTTACTGAATAGATCTGCTTTGCCTGCTTGTCGGTCTCAATGTCAAGGGCAAGGGTCTTTAGCTTCACCTCATAGGGAGGCTTTGGTGTTATGGTTGGGTTGTCGAACACCAGCAGTCCGTCCTCTTCAGTGTGTTTTCCTTCAATATCGATGATTCCCTGGATGTCGTGGTCAATGTAGTATCGCTGCACAAAGCGGATGTCTGCTTCATAGGTGGTTATACCTGCTTCCTCGAACCCTTTCCGGAGCTCGGGTATCTCAGACGGTATCTTTGCGTAGACCTTTGCTACGGGCTTGCCTGAGAAATCCTTGAGATTGGTCTTTTCCTTGGTCTTGACCTTGGCGTCTGCGGGAATGTAGAGGTATGGTCTGAATGGCACCTTTGCGAGAAAGCCTTTACCGTCCAGAAACCTGCCATAGAGGTGGATGATGGGTGTCTCATCGGTGATGCGGTACGTGCCATAGACGATATATCCGTGCATGGATGGCTGAATGATGGTATGGTACATAAAACTTTGGATAAATTATTTAAACTCTGGGTGCGGGAGAACCTGTATGCGTGTCGGTGCCTGGTATGACAAAAGCTGTACATTCTGCGTGTGGTCTCCCCACAAGAGACCCGGGTTGCTGCTGTCTGATACGGAGCATGACATGACGCGAAAGGGGGAATACTGGTATGCTACCGTAGCATGCAAGCCTGGTGAGCGCTATTGGTATGTCATCGACAATGAGCCCTTGCCTGACCCTGCCTCCCACTCCCAACCAGAAGGGGTACATGGTCCCTCGGCTGTTGTGGATCATGCTTTCGGGTGGAGTGATGATGAGTGGCAAGGAGTGGCAAAGCAGGATCTTGTGATCTATGAGTTGCATGTGGGGACCTTCACTAAATCGGGTACCTTTGACGCTATCATCCCACGGTTATCTGAACTGCGGCGGTTAGGGATAACAGCCATTGAATTGATGCCGGTGGCGCAGTTCCCTGGCAGGCGCAACTGGGGCTATGATGGTGTCTACCCCTTTGCGGTCCAGAACTCATACGGTGGGCCTGGTGGGCTCAAGCGGCTAGTGGATGCCTGCCATGAGGAAGGTTTAGCGGTTATCCTTGATGTGGTCTACAATCATCTTGGTCCTGATGGAAATTATCTGGGGCATTTTGCGCCCTACTTCACTGATGTCTACAAGACTCCCTGGGGGGATGCGATCAATTTCGATGGAGAGTATTCTGATGGGGTGCGTGAGTATTTCATCCAGAACGCCCTCTACTGGATGCGGGAATTCCATATCGACGGGCTTCGTCTTGATGCTGTGCATGCGATCATGGACCGGAGCGGCTACCCCTTCCTCGAGGAACTGGGGGGTCGTGTGCATAAGGAGTTTCCTGGCAGTCATCTGATTGCTGAGTGCAATCGCAATGATACGCGGCTTGTGCTTCCCACATCATCTGGAGGTTATGGATTGGATGGCTTGTGGATGGATGATTTCCATCACTCGGTGCATGCCTTCCTTACGGGTGAGCGGTCTGGGTATTACCAGGACTATGGAGGTGTGCGGCACCTGCAAAAGGCCCTGCGGGATGGACATGTGTATGACGGCGCCTATTCGAAATCCCGGAAACGGCGGTATGGGAGGACCAGCGCGGGAGTCGCAAAGGAATCCTTTGTCGTGTGCATCCAGAACCATGATCAGGTTGGGAACCGACCTCAGGGTGAACGTCTGTCCCGGTTGGTGGATTTCGATTCATACAAGCTTGCTGCAGGACTGATGCTCTTGAGTTCGTATGTCCCTCTTATCTTTATGGGGGAGGAATACGGAGAGACCAATCCATTCCTGTATTTTGTCGATCATACTGACGATGGGTTGAATGCGGCGGTGCGTGAAGGCAGAAGGCAGGAGTTCGGGTATGATGATGTTCCTGATCCCGCGCATGTCTCCACATTCACTGCGTCCCGGCTCAGCTGGAGCAGGAAAGACAAAGAGTTGGTGCGGCTCTACAGGGATCTCATTGCCCTGCGCAAGTATCGCATGGATTCGGTCACTCGCAGAGGTGGGTTGCTGTATCTTTCAGGGGATGTGACAGCGGTCTTCAATCTGGGCGAGGCGAAACGGGTGAGGATTCCTGGCCGGGTATTAATTGACTCTGCAGCCTATGGGCCAGCCCCAATATTTATAAAGGATGAGCATTCTTTGACACTTGAGGAAAAGAGGTTTGTTGTGTATGAATAGATTCTTGTGTATCCATGGGCATTTCTACCAGCCCCCACGGGAGAATCCCTGGCTTGAGGAGATTGAACTGCAGGATTCAGCCTATCCGTTCCATGACTGGAATGAGAAGATTACTGAGGAATGCTACGCTCCAAACGCGTACTCGCGTATCAAAGATACAAATGGGTACATCGTGAATATTGTCAATAATTACTCCAAGATGAGCTTCAACTTCGGGCCGACGCTCCTTTCCTGGATGCAGGCCAACCGGCCAGCGGTGTACAGTGCGATTCTTGAGGCTGACCGCATGAGTCAGGAACGGTTTGGCGGTCATGGGTCTGCCATGGCACAGGTATATAACCATATGATCATGCCCCTTGCCAACAAGCGGGACAAGATAACCCAGGTCAGGTGGGGCATCAAGGATTTCGAGAGTCGTTTTGGGCGGTTTCCCGAGGGTATGTGGCTTCCTGAGACTGCGGTCGATACTGAAACGTTGCAGGTGTTTGCGGATCATGGGATCCGGTTCGTCTTGCTTGCCCCAAGTCAGGCAGAAAAGATGCGACACAAAGAGGGTGAGTGGGAGGATGTATCTGAGGGAATCGATCCACGAAAACCATACTTTGTCAGGCTCTCTCGTGGCAAATCAATCGCGGTGTTCTTTTATGACGGGTTCACCTCGCAAGAGCTTGCCTTCAACGATCTGCTTGAAAATGGTGAGCGATTTGCCAACCGTCTGGTCAAAGCATTCGATGATAAGGATGAGACGCAGCTGGTGCATATCGCAACAGATGGTGAGACCTATGGGCATCACCGGATGTACGGGGATATGACACTTGCCTATGCAATGCATCATTTCGAGCGGCACGGGCTTGCCCGCATCACCAATTATGGGGAATATCTTGAGCTCTTTCCTCCTGAGCATGAGGTCGTGATAAAGGAAAAGACCTCCTGGAGTTGCATGCATGGGATCAAGCGATGGTATACTGATTGTGGTTGCAATAGCGGTATGAAGCCTGGGTGGAACCAGAAGTGGCGAGAGCCGCTGCGTAATGCAATGGATCATCTGCGGGACCGTGTCTCAGATATCTTCGAGGAAGAAGGGAAGAAGTACCTAAAGGACCCCTGGGAGGCACGTAATGACTATATCAAGATTATCCTTGATCGCGAAATCGAGGTAGTTGATCATTTCTTTGAATCGCATGCCAGCCATCACCTGAATGATGATGAGAAACGGACAGTGCTCAAACTGTTGGAGATGCAGCGCCATGCCATGCTCCAGTATACGAGCTGCGGGTGGTTCTTTGATGAGCTATCAGGGATTGAGACGGTCCAGGTCATGGAGTATGCGGCTCGTGTCATCCAGCTTGCACGGGAGATCTCAAACCAGGATTTTGAAGGCGACTTTGTAGGTACACTGGCTCACGCGCCCAGTAATGTCTTCACAGATGGTAGTCAGGTATATCACACATTCGTGAAACCTGCTTTTGTGGATATCCATAAGATCGGGGCACACTATGCAATATCCTCAGTGTTCAGCGGGAATGAAAAGCGGGATGGTCTGCGGGTGTTCTCATACCGGGTGCTTGAGGATTACCATGAGATGCTGTATGCGGGGAAGCTGCGGCTCCATGTGGGAAAGGCGAATATCTATTCTGAGATCACCTGGGATGAGCGAGAGCTGGAGTTTGCAGTACTTTGGTTGGGAGACCATAATGTGATAGGTGGGGTCAAGGAATTCCGGAATCATGAGGAGTTCACGAAAATATTGAATGACGTGAAAGGGCCGTTTGACAAAGCTGATATCCAGCAGGTCATCAAGCTCATCAATGATTACTTCGGGTCTGATATCTATAGTCTCAAAAGCCTGTTCAAGGATGAGCAGCGTTCAATCGTGAACCAGTTGCTTAAGGATTCAGTGAGCAAGGCTGAGTCACTGTATCGGGAGATCTTCGAGGATAATTATACCATAACAACCTACATGCATGAGCTTGGGATCCAGAACCTCAATGCATTGCAGGTGGCTGCAGACGTGGTCATCAATGCTGATATAAAATCGATAATACAATCTCCTGAGGGAGACCTGGGGCACCTCAAAAAGTTGTGCCGTGATGTGGAGAAGTATGGCGTCACTCTTGATGAGAAGCTTATCAGTCTGGTTGCAAGCGCTCGTGTGTATGATGAGATCAAGGAATTCCTGGAAGATCATGAGAATCGTGATCGGCTGGAGCGGATAGTCAAACTGTTGCAGGCATTGTACACTTTGCCCCTTAATCTGAACCTGTGGCAGGCGCAAAACATCATGTTCTCAAAAGGCAGGGCTATCTTTGATGGCATGAGCGGTCAAGGTGTCCGGTTGTTCGAACAGTTGAACGAATTGCTTCATATCTCATTTGAAAATGACTAGTTATCGGTTACAGGATTTACGACCACCTCTTGAGTATCTTAAGAAGCTTGGGATAACAACACTCTATGCTGCTCCTGTCACGCTTTCGCAGAGCGATCATGGGTATGATGTGGTAGACTATTCCCACTTTCGGGTACAACTTGGCAAGCTTCTTCAGCAAACGCATCAGTTGGGTCTGGGGTGGCTGCAGGATATCGTCCCGAATCACATGTATTATCACAATGTGTATCTGCATGATATCTTCAGGAAAGGACCTGGTTCTCCCTATCATGGGTTCTTTGATATCGACTGGCATGATGGCCAGGTGGATGCGCCATTTTTGGGAGAGAAGTCATACGATAACGTGCGGATCGATCATGATGGTGAGTTCTGCATTCGCTACTTTGAGCATCGCTTTCCGCTGTCGCAAGAGTCGGTTGATTACATTTGTTCTTTGAAGAAGGCGCGCAGAGAGTTCCTATCGTATCTTAATGATCACCATAAGGCTGAGATTCTTGGGATGCAGTACTACCGATTATGCCATTGGAAGAGCAAGCCGAACTATCGACGCTTCTTCTCTGTGAATGAGCTGATTGCCCTGAACACAGAGAGACAGGAGGTCTTTGATGAAGTACATAGCCACCTGTTCAAATTTCCGGTTGATGCAGTGCGAGTCGATCATATTGATGGCCTGTATGATCCAAAGCAATACATGCGCCGACTTGCTAAAACGTGTCCGGATATTGTTGTTGAGAAGATAACCGCGCCAGCTGAATCATGCAGCTGGCAGACAACAGGGTATGAATTCTGCAACCGGATGACGTGGCTCTTTACCGAGCCTTCTTCGAGAGAAGCATTTGATGCAGTGTATTCTGGGATCTCGGGTATGTCTTATTCCAAGACAATCGAGGAATCCAAGCGGCTGGTCATCCGACGCTATTTCATGGGTGACTTTGAACGGGTGGCTCGCCGATTCAGTGAGTTCATGGATCATCCTGTCAATGAGATCAGGGATGCGCTGATTGAGGTTGTTGTCCGGATGAGGAAATACCGGTACTATGAGCTTGCGGATCCGGAGCTCTTGTCCCTTTTGTCGGGTTCGGCGATACTCAGGGAGATGCGGGGGCTCTTGAAGGAAAAGCGGGCAGAGCACTGTTTCATGAAGCTTGCCCAGTACACCGGTGCGGTGATGGCGAAGGGGTTTGAGGATACCACTCTATACCGGTATAACCGAATGCTTGCGCATAACGAGGTCGGCGGTGATCCGGTAGTATGGTCCAACAGTGTTGCTGAATTCCATTCCTTTATGGGAAAGCGTGTGAGCATGAATGCGACAGCTACCCATGACACTAAACGGGGTGAGGATGTGCGCATGCGATTGTGCGCGCTCTCAGAGTTCCCGGGGGAATGGCGAAGCTTTCTGAAGGGCAGGTTGAATGGCCTTCCCATCACCCGGAATGACGCATATCTCATATATCAGACGTTTATCGGTGCATATCCCTTCCAGGATGACGGCTTTAGGGAACGGCTGAAGGCCTACACTATCAAAGCACTGCGTGAAGAGAAGAGGAAGACCTGCTGGCTGAAACCCGATGAGGGTTATGAACAGCGGGCCTTGGGTTTTGTGGACTGGCTTTTCTCGAAATCCTTCATGCATGATGTCTCGTCGATCCTGAGGAAGGTGTGTTTTTTTGGCGTGTACAATAGCCTCTCACAGGTGCTCCTGAAATTGCTTTGTCCGGGACGTCCTGATATCTATCAGGGATGCGAGCTTTGGGATTTCAACCTGGTGGACCCGGATAATAGGCGGCCAGTGGATTATGGACTAAGACGGCGATACCTGCGCCAGGTGATGGGTATGAAGGATCCCTCATCCCTGTTGCGAAATTATGAGGATGGGCGCATCAAGCTGTATCTTACCTATCGTGCGCTCCAGTTCCGCAATACCCATGAGTGCATCCGTTCCGGGAGTTACCGTCCGTTGAGGGTGAAGGGCAAATATGCTGATTGTGTCATTGCTTTTGAACGGAGAGGTGAGGAGAGGGCAGTGGTGATTGTGCCGCGGTTCTTCTCCCGGGTTGTGTCTGAAGATGAGATCCCGGTGGGTGATTGCTGGGAGGATACCTGTGTGCGATTGCCTCCTGGCGCGTATCATTGTATCCTGAATGGTGTTGCGGTGCAGGGGGATGCGTATTTGAAGGATCTCTTCGTGAGATTTCCTTGGGGTGTTCTCGGATGAGCCTGGGAACCCTTGCTGGATTGTATGGGATACAACCCGCGTATGTGGATGGGTTGGGTAAAAGACGAACAGCCAGGGAGTCTGCTGTCAGGAAGGCGCTTTCGGAGTTTGGCGTCGCAGTCCAGGATACATTCTCTATCCAAAAGGAGATCAGGCGTTGGGAGGAATCGTTCTGGAGCCGGATGCCACCGGTGCTTGTTGCCTGGGACGGGCATCTGACAATACCCTTCAGGCTGCAGGCTTCCCGTTCAACTGTTGACTATGCACTGGTGCTTGAGGACGGATCGGTCTACAAGGGGAGGGTGACTCTGTCTGACATTGCGGTGTCCCAGGGAGTTCGATTGAACACTGAGTATGTGCAACGGGAAGTGTCGCTTGTCGTGCCGTACGGTTATCATCATCTGCATGTCTTGGGTTCTGATGTTCTCATCATCTCTGCTCCTGAGTGGGCCTATATCCCTGAAGGAACTTTCACGGGGGTATTTGCGCCTCTGTATGCTCTGTACAATCAACAGCGTGGGTGCGAGTATTCATTGTTGCGTGATATGATCGATTATGTGGGGCGGCATGATATTGCTGTGTTCGGAACCCTTCCATTACTCCCGGTGTTTGCAGATGATCCGAGTCCATACTCGCCGGTAAGTCAGCTCATGTGGAATGAACTCTATGTGAGCAGGGGGCGCTATGTGCCAGGCTCATTGGTTGATTATGGTGAGCTTTTGAAAAAAAGGCTTGCTGGTTTGCGGCGTGCGAAGGTTGGGAGGTATGAGGAGTTCCTTCAAGAGAACCCTGATGTCTTGGCCTATGCACGCTTTCGTGGAGAGCCGTATGGGTATGGGCAGTACCTGGCGCATAGGGAGCTTTTGGCGGTGCGTGATTATGCGGATGCGCGGGGGGTTTCCCTGTATTTTGACCGCCCGTTGGGAGTGCATTCCCAAGGCTTTGATGCCAGGCATTTTGATTGCTTTGCTACGGCCACGGTGGGGGCGCCGCCGGATGACATGTTCAGGAAGGGGCAGGACTGGGGATTTCATGCGCTGCACCCTGAGAAGGTCCGCGATGACCATTACTCCTATTTTGTCAAGACGTTGCGACATCACATGAAGTTTGCAGATTTCCTGCGGCTTGACCATGTGATGGGTTTCCACCGTCAGTTCTGGAGTTATGGTGTGTATGTGCATTATCATTGGGAGGAGTTCTATGCAGTGCTGTGTCTGGAGAGCCATCGCAACAAGTGTTGTCTCATCGGTGAGAACCTGGGGATTGTTCCGCGGGAGGTGAATTCGGCAATGGATCGGCATGGATTGCTGGGCATGCATGTCATGCAGTTTGGTCTGGAACAGACAAAGGGGATGACCTGTGTGAATACCCATGACCTGCTTTTGTTTGCTGAGCAGATACGTCACGATACGCGGGTATTGGATGACCTGAAACAGCTTGGTTATCCGATGCGTACTCCAAAGCAGGCATTCCGATCATTGGTGCGCTACATGCATGAAAGTGAAGCACAGTTCAAGCTCTTCAACATCGAAGATTTCTGGGGTGAGAGAAAACCGCAGAACAAACCCGGGGATATGGGCTATCCAAACTGGCGGCGACCACTGCGCTATGGCATCGAGCGGTTCGATGAGTTCACGCCTTTATAGACCCTTGGATGGGAGGTTGCAGGCTTCAGGACGGAAGTGCACCTAATGTGGTTTGAGTGTTTTCGTTTTTCGAATACGGCTGCCAGAATCTCCTATTTGTATGTGAGGTATGTGAATCTGTCGTTGCTTATTTTTTCATAATGGTACGTTGAGGTCACCAGACTGTATCTGGAAGTGTTGGGGTGCATATTATAATACTTCATCACATGGTCCTTGGTTTCAATGAAGAAGTCATCTATTGTTGTTTGAGCCTTTTGTTGTTGGCTCGCATGAACTTCAAATGTCTTAGGGATTATGTTATGCAGGATATTTTTTTATATTAAGTAATCGCCGCAATGTTTATAATGTTCCTGCTGTTATGGGGTTGTATGGATATGAAAACTATGCAAGGTGAAATCGATGCATGGATCACAACCAAGACACCGGGGTATTGGGCGCCCTTGTCCATGATGGCCCGGTTGACTGAGGAGACAGGGGAGCTCGCGCGGCTTTTGAATCATGTCTATGGTGAGAAGAAAAAAAAGAAGGATGAGGTCCATGAGTCCATTGAAGGAGAGATGGGGGACCTGTTGTTCACGATCATCTGCATGTCAAATGCCCTGGGTGTGGATCTGAACGAGGCTTACGAGAAGACCCTTGAGAAGTGCAGGATACGGGACAAGGACCGCTTCAGGGAATGATCCTGTACATCAGCCTAGGCTTTCTTGTCTTTCTATTTAGCTTTCTGGCCATGTAATCTGTGATGATCTGCTTGTTTGTCTCCAGTAGGGTAGGCGTAGATCTTCTGGAAGAGATGCTTATGAGTAAGACCCGTGCTGTTTGCAAGGACCAGCTCTTGCATTAGTTCGCATGCGTTTGGTGCTATCATGGATCCGCCCAGGATCTTTTGGTTTTTGATGAAAAGGATAAGCTGTTCTCCACCACTGAGCGGTCGTCTTCTAGATAGTAGGTGAGTCTTTCGTAGGATCTGAGTTCCTTTTCGCGAAGGCCAAATGTGGCAATCCCAGTGTAGGTGACCCATGATGTCGTAATTGAGACGTTTCTTGAAGGGGGAGGTTGTTGATGATGACTGAGGTTTAGTCGCATGGGTGAATTGGAGCGACCTTGCGATGCCTCCATTTGCGATTATTGTGATGTCTTTGACTGTTCATATTTCCTTATGAGCCTTGGTCCCTGGGTGAAGGAGAGGACAAGCACTATTGCTGCCAGGAACCAGGGAAGGCTTTCTGTGAATGATGCGCCAAGGATGATGAATATGAAATTGCCATGGATATTAGTGAGAAATGTTGCCAGGATGAAGTCCCTGGCTCTGAGGTTTTTCACGAGACCTGCGGCATAACTCAGGGGCATGTAGGGGAGGAAGCTAAGCCTGAGGATGGCAACGGTGGTGAATCCGTTTGATGCTGCCTGCTCCTCGATTTTTTTCGTGAGCCATGCAAACCTCCCAGCATCACCGAACAGATGTCTTGCGATGAAGAATGCGATGATTGCTGAGGTTGTCGATGCAATGACAGCGGCGGCAAGGGCCACTGGGAGGTCAAACAGCACCCCTGCGGAAATGGTGAAGATCGAGGCTGGAATGTTTGTGAGGGTGATTGCAATGTAGATCAATACGAAGACCACAACTCCCCAGGGTTCTGTAGCGTCCACCAGATAGCGAAGGTTCTCAAGCTTCAGGAGACCTAACGCGTTCACTGTATACGCAATGGTTGCGATTGCAAGCACAAAGGCTATGGCTTGAGCAATTCTCATTTTTTTGTCCGTGGCCCTCCAAACCACTCACGCATGGCTGACAGGCGGAGCGCACATGAGTTGTGATGGCCGGATGCAAATCCTGCATGCAGGGCGTAGGTGACAAAAGGCACGGAGTGTATGAGTGCTTCTGCCCCTTTCCCTGTGCTGTCTTCCACGTAGAATTTGAGGTATGAGGATTCCAGTGCCTGTTGCATTTGCATGGGAACGGAACTTATGATTCTCTCTTGGCTCCAATTGTGGCCAATCCCTTTTAGATTGAGTTCCTGCATGAGGCCTCGTTGCAATTGGTTACTTTCCGCGGTTGCCTGTATCATACTGTTTCAACTGCTGAGTCCCTCCCTTTGTTTATTGCGGTCTCCCGTGATGCCGATTTGTCGCGATGACCTCAATATCGTTGTCAAGCAGTCCTGAAACCCTTATCCCTTTCTCAAGGGAATCCGAGTTTTAGATACCATGGAGATGCCTTTTTTTTATAAAGATTTAGAACTTGTGTTGATTGTACGTTCTTATATTGTGTATAGCTGTTAGCCTATTTTTGTGGTTTTGCATGGTGCTCATCTGGCAATCTTTCGTGATTGGATATGGGCAAGCCAGTTGAAGTCAAAGACCATCAAGCTGTTTTCTGGCCTTGCCTATGGGAGGTCCATCTGTCTTTTAGGATGGAATGTGCTCCAGGGAGCCCTTACAGTGGGGCTTGTCTATACCTATGCGCCCTATTTTGGCCGGTTGAACGGGGCGCTTGATACCTCCCTTTCCGTTGATCTCACCTGATTCGGTAGAATGATATCTGTGTATCGCGGTTGCTATGGGCGATGATTGCAGTGGGGCTTAGGGCAATGGTGCTTGCGGCTTGGTTCTTGTACAATGGTCTGGTCTGTAAAGGATGTGGGATCTTTTATTAATACCCTCGGGTTGCCTTTGTTATCGAGGGTCATATGGATCACTTTTACTCCTATAGGTGCCTCGTGTTTTTGTCGGTTCAGCGTTGTTTCATGAGAATATCAAAGGTGTCTGTTTTCCACTGTAATTCCAGGTCCTTAAGAAGCGTATTGTATCTGTTGGGTTTGCCGGGAGAATCCATCATGAGTATCGCATCATGTGCCGCATAGAGGTTGAACATCTCAAGTATGCTTGGGATCTGCACTGGCCAACAATAGGCGAATATGCAATCGAAGCTCTGCAAGTATGTGGGCTCTATGTCGCTTGCTTCTGGAAAAAAGACGTCCTTTCCCCGTTCTTCATTGTTCTCATACGCTCCAGCGATGCCTAGTCCATTCTCTCTTCGGTGGATGTAATCTGAGGGGTAATAGCTTTTGTTGCGTACAATACACTGAGTCGTTGGAGGAATCATCTGATTTTCGTATGATAGGGTAATGAGTCCTTTTGAGCCTTCAAAAAGCAAACTGTTGATCTCTATCCCTGTGGAATCTATCCCTTGTGATGCAGCGGCCACAACAGGGAGGCCTAATCCGCTTCCAAGGTCAAGAAATCTTTGCGGCTCTTGATACTGTTTGGCAATCTCTTCAAGGGCATTGAGAAATTTGTAGGGTTGTTGGGGGTAATAGCCTGTGTTCTTCCATCCTTTGTGCCCTTTTCTCATGAAATCCCGTTCATATCGTTCCAGATGAGCACTGAGGTAGAGTTTTTCCATCCCTGAAGGGATTCTTCTGGCATATATAACTCTGACGATAATGCCCGTTGGCTTATGCGAGGTGACTTGGGTCTTCATCTACCGTAATCGAGGTCCTGAGTTATCGGATGGTGCAAAATCGGAGGTTTTAGTGCTCGAGAGGCAGTTTTTTAAAAAATTGGGCATCTCTCCTAGGAAATGGCACTTGAGCAGCGGATTTTCATGAAGGGTATGGATCGGCCCAGATATCCGATCTTGCAGGGAGGTATGGGGGTTAACATCTCAAGCTTGGATCTTGTGGTTGCCTGTGGGGATGCAGGCATACTGGGCACTGGCTCAAGTGTTGCTCTTGATCAGGTGGTTTCACTGCGCACGCAGGAGAAGCATTCTTCGATGGAGGCTGCGGAACGGCAGGTACGGGAGGCAAAGGAGTTGTGCGGATACTGCGCGATGAATATCATGTCAAAAGTGGCTGATTTTGAGGAATCTGTTGAAGGCGCAGTACGGGGAAAGGCAAATATGATCGTTTCGGGGGCTGGTCTTCCAACCGGTCTTCCGCGACAAGTCGCCAAATATGCAGGCAAGGAGCATGATATCGCTCTTGCACCTATTGTCTCATCGACACGAGCTGCAGACCTGATTCTCCGAAAATGGGAGAGACAAGGATACAGGCCGGATGCACTGGTGCTTGAAGGTCCTAAAGCAGGCGGTCATCTTGGCTGGAGCTATGCGGATATCAAAAATGCAGGGGACGATTTCCTTGGCACGTATGATCTGATGGATGTATTGCTACCAAGCCTTATGGATTATCTGGATGACAAGAAGCTTGATATACCAGTGATAGTGGCAGGAGGCATCAGGACGTATGAGGATATCACGCGAGCGATGGACAAGGGCGCGACCGCAGTCCAGGTGGCCACGCCGTTCATCGCAACGCAAGACTCTGGTGCGACTGATGATTATCGAAGGGCACTCATAGCAGGCTCTAATGATGATGTCATGACTGGTGATGAGGAGTGGGGTTCACCGGCAATGATGCCGTTTCGGTATCTTAAGGCCTCTCCTCACGAGAAGCGGGGAAATTATTTTTGCATCGGAAGTGGTCTGTTGAGCGCTACTTGCTTGGGTGAGCCCAAAGTGGGTAAATGCCCTGAGCGGTATCTCAAGCCCAAGGATGGTAATTGTGCAGCGCATGGCAATGCTATCTACAAAGGGCTGTACTCAGCAGGGACAGAGATTGATTCTATCGATCGCATCACGACTGTGCCGGATATTGTAGATGGGCTCGTAAACAGTCGATAGACGCCCTGGGGGAACCTTTCAATTAAGCTCATAACTCCTGGTCAACTCATGGAAGATCTGGATCAATTCATGTTGGCTCCAGAACTTTCTTTGTGTGTTATTTGAGGACTTGTCAGGTCTTTTTTTCATAGAGTTCATCGCGGAGGTGCTTTAGGGAAAGAGCATAAGAAGGGGATTTTGAAGATACCAAATCTTATGATTATTGCCGCAGAACCGAGTTTTTCGAAGAAATGTCATAGTTACGCAGGCCAGTATCCCTGTATAAGAGGGGTTGTTTGCAAGGTTTGGAGCGTGAAGTCCCGAATTCCTATGGTGTCGCCTCTTTTTTAAATAAATTGGGTCTAAGTCGGTGCTACCGGAATTCGAAAAACTGCAGAACCGTTGGATTTTTATATATGTGGAACTCATCTGGTGGTATGATATCGGCAGTCGTAGGCGCAACAACTGATGTATCAAAGTATGGGTTCAAAGTGCTAAAGCACCTGTTGGAAGCTGGTGAGGATATTGTCCCGGTCAATCCGAAGGGTGGGGTGATTCTGGGGCTTGATGTGTATACGGATCTTGCTGCTATCCCAGGGGGTGTGGACCGGGTCATATTCGTGGTGCCCCCCAAGGTGACCCGTAAGGTGCTTGAAGATGTGAAGGCGCTTGGTATCAAGCATGTGTGGATGCAGCCTGGAAGCGAGAGCACAGAAGCGGTTGATTTCTGCGAGAAGCATGGTATCGAGTGCGTGCAGGCGTGTATCATGCGGTAGGGTGGCCTTCTGTTTTCATGTCAGTCTCAATCGGTAATCTTTGCAGGGCTGGAGATACGGCCAAAAATTGGAAGGGGGTATTTATCATTTAGATGGTCCGGACCCTTCTAATGCACATAATTTATTTTATCTGATATATGACTTAGAACACCTGGTATCAGAAAAGCATTTAACTGGCCTCTGATTTGTGCATACAATGTTCAAACTAAGATCCACCTATGCTCCCCGTGGTTCCCAACCGAAGGCGATCAAAAAGCTTGTTGAGAAAAAACAGTTCCAGACGCTGCTTGGTGTGACAGGCTCGGGTAAGACTTTCACGATGGCGAATGTGATCGCAAGGCTCAACAAGCCCACGCTGGTGATCGCGCATAACAAGACGCTTGCGGCCCAGTTGTATAATGAATTCAAGGATTTCTTTCCTGACAACCGGGTGGAGTATTTTGTTTCCTATTATGATTACTATCAGCCTGAATCCTATATCCCGCAGAAAGACCAGTACATAGAGAAGGATGCTCAGATCAACCCGAAGATCGAACAGATGCGGTTGTCAGCGACGGCATCCATCCTTTCTCGACCTGATACGATCGTGGTGAGTTCTGTCTCCTGCATCTACGGCCTGGGAAATCCGGAGAACTACAAGGATCTTGGGTTCGAGCTGAACGTGGGGCACAAGATCGAACGGCGGGATCTCATCGCAAAGCTTGTGAATATCCAGTACGAGCGCAATGACACAGAGCTCATGCCGGGGCGCTTCCGGGTGCGGGGGGATACCATCGATCTCATCCCCGCGTATTTCAATGATATCATCCGGATTGAACTCTTCGGCAATGAGGTTGATGCTATCAGGGAACTTGATAAGGCAACGCTTGATATCAAGGAGGACATGAAATATTTCTATGTGTTCCCGGCCCGGCACTTCGTGATCCCTGAGGATGAGAAGCAGAGCGCAATCGCGTCGATCCGGGCTGAGCTTGAGGAACAGTTGCCCAAACTGGGCATGATCGAGGCGCACCGGCTGCGGCAGCGGACCCTGTATGACATCGAGATGATCGAGGAGACCGGGTACTGCAAAGGCATCGAGAACTATTCCCGGCATTTCGATTTCCGGAAAACCGGGGAAGCCCCCTACACGTTGCTTGATTATTTTCCGGACGATTTCCTGATGTTCATCGATGAGAGCCACCAGACGATCCCGCAGCTGCACGGTATGTATAAGGGTGATTATTCACGGAAGAAAGCGCTGGTCGATTATGGCTTCCGGTTGCCGAGCGCCTTCGATAACCGACCATTGCGGTTCCCGGAGTTTGAGAAGTGGATGAAGCGGGTTGTCTTTGTCTCGGCGACACCGGGTGAGTATGAGCGGAAGAACTCCCGGGTCGTGGAGCAGATCATCCGACCTACCGGGCTTGTTGACCCGCCGGTGGAGGTGCGTACGGTTGATGGACAGATCCCTGACGTGCTTGAAGAGATCAAGAAGACTGTCGATAAGGGATACCGGGTCTTGCTCACTACGCTGACGAAGAAGCTAGCGGAGGAGCTTACTGATTTCCTGGCGGAAAAGCAGGTGAAGACACGGTACCTGCATTCGGAGATTGATACCCTGGAGCGAAGTGAAATCATCCGGGAACTGCGTCTTGGAACCTTTGATGTGTTAGTCGGGATTAACCTATTGCGTGAGGGGCTTGATCTCCCCGAGGTGGGTCTGATCGGGATCCTTGATGCTGATAAGGAAGGTTTCCTGCGGGATTACCGTAGTCTGATCCAAATCATCGGCCGGGCGGCGCGAAATGTCGAGTCCCGGGTGATCATGTATGCTGATAGCATGACCCACTCCATGCGCCAGGCGATCGATGAGACCAACCGTCGTCGGGAAATCCAGATGGAGCATAACCGGAAATACAATATCACGCCTGAAACTATCCAGAAGCCGATAAAGGCGAAAAGCGTTGAGATCAAGGACACAAAGCATATCCCGAAGAAGGATATTCCGAACCTGATAATCGAGCTTGAGGCTGAGATGAAGGAAGCCGCAGAGCAGCTCAATTTCGAGCGAGCGATCGAGCTTCGAGAACGGGTGAGAAAACTCAAGGAGGAATGATGGAACGGACTGTATCAGAGGTTTGTGTGATTGGCGACTTGATCTGCATGGGGTGCTGTGGTCGTGATTACGGGAGCTTCGAAGAGGTTTGCGAGGGTATCAGGCAGAACACCCGGGAGTTTCGCTATTACAAGAATCTTGAGGAGTTTCGGGATCGGGCGCAGTGCCTTCGTCCTTGTGGGGTCTGCCGGAACGTGATATTCACTGATGAGTCAGAGACCCAGGTGATGTGCCCGTTGCATCCAGAAATCCACGGCAGTGACAAGCGGGTGGGGCATTGTGAGGTAAAGTACCTGTGCGCCACTGCGAAGCAATTCAAAGAGTGGGATGCCAAGATCCAAGGTGCATTCATCGAATTCATCAAGAACAAGAACCTGGATTGGTTCACCTTCTCCATGGGCATGGATAGTGATGAGTTCTTGCATGAATTCCAGGCTCAGATTGTCCGAAGCAGTCAATCCTGATTCTCATGATTCTCCTTGCTTGAACTTGCTAATCCAAGTCTGCTTTTTGGAATTGTTCTGCTATGTCCGGGTGGTCTTTTTGATTCAATATATCACCTACTTTCTGGTCTAGGTTGATATCTTTGATATATGATAAATAATGTATATTTCTCTAGGCTCTAGTGATATTGTATCTTATGTTTTGCCCATTGATAGGATTACCTCACTAGGTGTAAGGGTGTTGATTGTTTTGCTGTTATCTTATCCCTTATTCATCCATGGAGAGGATAGTAACGGTGTTGGGATACGTCTTCAGAGTGAGTTACAATAAAGGTCCATAGCTCTGATGGCACAGATGAGAATACTGGTTTCTTGGGATTATGTCAGTTGTGTGACTTTTACTGGCATATCCCTTCATCAGCCATAGGGGGGTGGTGGTTTCTATCGATTGCCTGGAGCAGAACCACATCTGGAGGACGTTTTTTTTTGGATAGTAAGACTGGAAACCAATGTGAGGCATCTCAGGAGGGGGATTGTCGATATTGTTTGTTGATTGACAGGCGAGTCATAAGCATATCACGTCCTTATTGGTTGAGAGGAGTTGGATGGTATGTGCATATCACGTATATACAGGTGATTCTAGGGATTTACTGTCTCTTGAAAATATTAATCTAATAGAAGGCCCCATAACCCTTTCAATTTTGCATGTGATCCACGGCTGCTTCCGCGAGTATCTGCAGTGTGTCGTAGACTTTGATATTCAGGTCAGCCTGGGTGATTGCGAGCGGTAATTCTGTGCATGCCAGGACCACATCTTTGCCTGTGTCCCTGATTAGGGTAAGTACCCTTTGCTTGGTTTCTGATCTTACCTGGGAGCTCATGACCTCGAGTATCAGTTGCGTTATGCTGTCCTGATCGTTGACAGTCTCCATCTGGTATATGTCCAATCCCATTGTTGTCTTTGAACCTATTGCTATGGATGGATGCTTTACCTTTTTCTTCGTCTCTTCAACGATGCTGAGTATGGGTATGCTGCTATTCTTCCGGAGTTCTGTCATGAATACATGGACAGTGTTGCAGGGTATGGTTATGAAATCGCAGCCGGCTGATTCGAGGGTGCGGATCCCTTGGATCAACTGTTTGAGGACCATCTTTTTGTCGACAATGCCTGTCTCATCAAAACCCTGTAGAGGAAGGGAATACAGTATCATGGGTGGAAAATCTGTGTCCTGGACTGCACCTCGTTTTTGACAGTCCTGAATGATGCGGGAATAGAACTCACAAGATGCACTGGGTCCCATCCCTCCAAGTATTCCGATTGTTTTCATTTTCGATCATAGAGTGTCTTTGTCTTGTTGACAGCTGCCCAGTAAGAGTCTCCATATGACCAATGCCACCATTCGCTTGGATAGTTGACAAATCCTGCCTCAAGCATTGTCTGGAATAGGATGGATCTATTGTTTGCTGCTTGAACGCTTATGTGGTGGCTCACAGAGTATGATGCCGGAGTGTTTGTCCTGTAGTCGCTTCCCATATCAAGGGGTTTTCCATTATAGGCAAGGGTCACGTCAACCGCACCACCTGTGCAATGGGGCGCGATGTTTGGTGGAGCCACAAACAGTGATGCTTTCTGATAGGCAAGTTTTGGAGGGTGTATCCTTTGCATCTCAATCATGCACTCTGTGAACATCTTTTTCTGTATTGCCAGTGGGCGATAGGCATCAAGGATTACGAGGCTGTAGGCTTCCGGAAGAGCTGATATAGCTTTATCAAGTTTTGATCTCACACTGCTGCGTATATAGCATGGGTGGGTGATAATACGATGATTCGGGTAGAGTTGGGTGAATGACTCTCCATTATCATGTATGTCTGATTCCAACATATCATCAGGGATGATATTTTCCATTTTCATATGCGGGCTATAATACATCTGTATCATCTCTCAGTTGTCCATTTTTTGACCATGTACTTTTTTGGGTGATTTTTGCTAGGTGTTCATGAGGTCTGCCTTTCCCGGTGATTTTACTGGATGATTATACCAGACTTGCTTTATGTTGTGTTTATGTGTCTGGGTTTGTCGTGATGTTTGGTCTTACTCTATAGTGTAGGAGGAGGGCTTTATGTATTATGACCTTTCTCGGACAAGCTTATACATTTATGTTCTATTCAGAACAATGTAGATAATCATAGAAAAATATAAATACCTTACATGCGAGGAATTGGTTATGACCTCAACTACTGAACTGACGGTGCGATATATCAAGGAGCATCCTCATATCAAGCACTGCCTGAAAAAGGGACTCATTAATTATTCAGCCTTGTCAAGGATGATAGCCACGGAATTGAAGATTGAAAAAAAGAGCAGTCATGAGGCCATATTGATTGCAGCGAGAAGATATAGTGAGCGGTTGAAAACGGAGGCAGTCAATGAAAAGAAGATACGTGGCCTGCTTTCAAAGTCTGAGATCGGGATAAAAAATCGGATATCTGTGATAATCCTGAGCCGGAACATAGACTTGGATGCCCTTATAGGCATTCAAAAAGACAGCAAGGCTCAGAACGGGATCCTTTATCTTCTGGAGGGGAGCAATAATTATACTATAATAACACAGGATAGATATGCACATATGATTACTGGAACCTTCCAGGACGTGGTAATGCATCAAAGTGATCTTGCTATGATCGACTTTGTCAGTCCTGAAGAGATTGAGAAAGTTCCAGGTGTTGTCTCCTATCTGACCTCTCTTTTTGCTGAGAATGGCGTTAACATAATAGAATTCCTTTCATGTTGGAGAGATACCATATTTGTCATACGGAAGAGTCATGTAAATAAAGCATTGGGTTTCCTGGAATTCTGAGGATTCAACCATCCAGCTGTTTCATGGGTTCTGTGCAGGTTGTGTATGGGAGTTTTTGGTCGACTTGAGTACCCTACTGGGTCTGAGTCTATCGTGTCTATGTGTTCCTATAGTTTAGCAATAACCCTGGAGAGGTTAAATTTGTTTTACGATAAAATCAGCCTTTCAGTTTGCTTGCTTCTTCAACAGAAATGATCTTGTCGATGTCCATAATGATAAGCATGCCTTCTTCCTCTACGATTATTCCTTCGAGCATTTCTGCGTCAAGGGATGCGCTCATGCCCGGTGTCTTTTGCATGTCTTCTTCGTTGACGGTGAGGACTTCATCGACTCCTTCAACACGGAGGCCCACATATTCGCTACCTCGTTCGATAACTATGATTCTTGTGTTATGGTCGGTCTCCTTGTAGGGAAAGCCTAGCTTTTTTGCGAGGTCCACCACTGCAATCACTTTTCCTCGCAGGTTTATGACCCCTTCAACGCTTGGATCTGCTTTTGGAAGGGATGTGTATTGGGGTACTTTGATGATTTCCTTAATGATATTGATATCCAGGCCAAAGCGTTCATTGTTCAGGTTGAACTCAACGATTTTCTTGCTCATTTTTCCAGTATCTTATATGGGTCTATTATTGTCAGGAGTGTCTCATTGTTGAACCGGGTGACTCCTACTATGTGCTCGTCACCTATCTTTTCCTTTATCAATGAGGGAGGGTCATGTACCTTGGCTTTATCGATTATGATTGTCTCAGTGACACTGTCAACCCGAAGCCCTATCCATTCGTCGTCTATCTCCACTACGATGATGCGGGTATCCTTGCTATCGCTCTTCTTGCTCACGCTTAGTTTTTTGGCCAGGTCAACAATGATGATTATCTTTCCCCGCAGATTGATCGCGCCTTCTATGTAGTCTGGGGCATTGGGGATGGCTGTTATCTCTGTTGCCTTGATGATCTCGGTTATGTACTCGATAGAAAGACCGAAGTATTCTCCGATCAGGGTGAGGATTACTACCTGCATGCTTTCTTTGGATTGGGTCTGTTCTTCCTGACGGGAACTGTCCTCAGCCCTGATCTTTGTCGCTTCCTTTTTGGGAGGCGTGACTTGGCTTTCGGAGTTAGGCTCTGTTTGATGATCCGCTGATTCAGTGTGTTGCTCTTCTGGAGCTTGTTGTTCCTGTGTTTGCTCGCCAGACATAGTTTATAAGAATTGAGAGGGGTGGGCTATTTAAATTTTTAGGGAGTACCTTGAAGTTGTAACTGTGGGAGCCTGTGGTCGTCACTTTTCTGTAATTGCGAAAAAGAATATGTAATTAATACATTAGTATACAAAATAGTAATATTTATATACTAGAAGACATGTTGGTAATATAGGTATAGAAGAGGTGTCTTCAATGGAACTGTTCAATTTGGATAATGTAAAAAGTAGCGTTCCTCACGTTGATAATGTCGGGCAGGCAAGCATCAAGATTATTGGATGTGGTGGTGCCGGTAATAATATGGTCAGTTGGCTTTACCGGAAGGGAATCAAGGGAGCCGAGATCATTGCGTTAAATACAGACCAGCAGCACATCAATATAACTGAATCTGATAAGAAATTCCTGATCGGTGAGTCAATCACGAAAGGGCTTGGTTGCGGAGGTTTCCCTGAGAAGGGTGCTTCGGCAGCCAAAGAAAATCTGCCGCAGATAAAAGAGGTGTTGCAGAACACGGACATGACATTTGTCTGTGCTGGAATGGGAGGAGGTACCGGGACTGGTGCCGCTCCTCTTATTGCCAGGGCCGCTGCTGAGCTTGGAAGTATCGTTATCGGTACGGTGACCATGCCTTTTAGTATTGAGCGTGCCCGGCTTGATAAGGCTGAGGAAGGGCTGCATAAGATACGTTCAGTGTGTGATACGGTTATTGTTCTGGATAATAACCGGCTCGTCAAGATGGCGGGGAATCTCCCAGTACAGCAGGCTTTTGCTGTCGCAAATGAACTGATTGCTACAATGATCAGAGGCATTGTTGAGACGATTTCAGTGCCTTCTCTTGTCAATCTGGATTTTGCCGACGTTAAAGCGATCATGAAGGAGGGCGGTGTTGCGGCTATCGGAGTAGGCTACTCAGATACCACTAAGCGCGCTGAAGAGGCTGTTTCCGGCGCGCTTAGCAACCCTCTCCTTGACATCGACTACAAGGGTGCTGATGGCGCATTGATCCATATCGAAGGCGGAGACGATATGACGCTGGAAGAGGTTGAACGGATTGGTGACGAGGTGACCAGCTATCTTGAAGAGGATGCAAACGTCATCTGGGGTGCGCGGGTGTCAAGCGACATGACTGGTAAGATCTGTGTTATGACTATCATGACTGGTGTGAATTCGCCATGGATCATGGGCAAGGAGACTGAAAAGGAGATGGCAAAGAAGACAAAGGGTCTTAGCAGAGAGCTTGATATAAACTTTATTTAGGTGGAAATAAATGGACGTGGAGCAGACAAAGAAGATGAACTTTATGATAAAGGAACTTACAAAGTCCGGTATGGTAACATCATTTGAAGATGCAATTGATAAGGCATCAAGCATGTATGAGAATGCCATGCCTGAAGAGCGACAACAGGAAGCTAAAGCTCCGTGTTCACATGTCCAGGCTCAGAGTGTCCCGCAGTCTAACTCTGAGCATGTCAGCCAATCTGTGGATTTGCTTGAACGCAAGTTCACAAATACTCTCAAGCAGAATAACCAGGCCATCGCGACGGAGATGAGAAAGATCTGGGAGGAGCTCAAGGCCCTTAAGGACATGAGCAAGCCTGCTCAGGCCGCCCATCCGGCACCGGCTGGTCCCCAACCTGCGGCTCCTCAAAAGGCTGAATCCCATCCACGGCAGGGAGATTTCAATCCTACCAACGTGGACCTTGAAAAATATTTCTACTACGGAAACCGCTGATTCTCGAGAATTCTCGAGAATTACGCTTTCTATTATTTCTGGAAAATCTCTGGCGATCACGATCGGTCTTTCATCCAGAGAGTTCTCATCTCATGTAAACTGAAGAATTGGTGGGGATTATTTCCTGCCTTCAAAGACACGGGTGTCGATCGCAAGTGCGGTTGCAAGCACCATGGGGCGGTATTCTTTCTTTACCGTACCAAAGTCGACGAGGAAATTGTCTGCGTCTGTGAAGAATTCCTTTGCGCCGCTCCAGCGCTTTGTTATACGGCCTACCTCCTGGCCGTGGTCCAGGATCTTGAATGTCCAGAGGTGGGGGAATCTGCTTACACATTTCAGTATTGGGGTTTTATTGAGAATCTCAAATGAAGCGCCTAAGATCCAGCGTTTCTGGACAATTGCGCCGTCAGCCTCTCCTGTGACCCGGTAACCTGCCCTAAAGAGGAACCAATCCCTTGTGATTGAGAGAACCTGTTGTTTTCGGGGGTCAATGACTTTGAGTGTAAGTGGTCTGCGGGTTCCCAGTATATTGCGTGCAAAGAAGTTGCCTTCCTCAAATGCATAGAAAAGTTCATTGTTGTTCATGTCAACGATCTGATAACGGTTTGTGGTCTCAAAGTCGGTGAACACCTCAAATGCCTCGACTTTTTGTTTGACTATGATCCTGTCAGGTAGGTCCATTGGACTCATGTTGTGTCAATCGTATAAAAAGATTTCTGGAATATGTGGGTCTTATTAGTAAATGTCGAATTGAAATCCCATTGCTTATGGTTGGAGAATCTGTCAGGGAATCGCATGTCGCATCTGAGGTAGATTGTCTTATATGGGTCTCTTTCTGAGGAGCTATATCCTCGAAGTTTTTCTGAATACTTGTGGTTGGCGTTTCTTCGCAGGCTTTGTTCCATAGTTTGAATAAATTATGATGAGTCTTATTGTCTCATGCATTGGTTGTGGAAATGTGTATCAGTTGCTGCAGTTCTCGTTAGGGTATTGTCTCCCCTTTTCATGCGAGGTTCTTTTGGGCTTCGTATTTCAGAGACGGTCATGGATGAGTTTGCATTGGCTTTTAGGATTTTGGATACGGGGAACCTTCGAAGGCTGTGTCTGTTGTCAGCTTTTTTCCAGACTGCGGAGTCAATACTCATACTGGATCATGTCGTTGTTGCGTTTGACTTTTGTCCATTCGCCGATGCGGCGGGCTACCCTGATCTGATCCTGAAGGGTCTGTCTGTCAGACTCAAGGGTTAGCGCCTGTTCATAGGCATTGAATGCGGACCGAAAGTCGAGGAGGCGCTCATATGCGCCTGCAAGCTTCAGGTAGCAGTCCCTTTGCGGATGCATCTCAATTGCTTGTTCAAGAAGAGGGACTGCTTCTTTTGCTGGGTAGAGTTCTGCACATTCCATAAGGAATGAGTGTTTCATTTCCTCAGGGAGGGTTTGGATCGTTTCGTCTATGAGGTGGCTATCGGCCGGGTTTTGATAGAGATGCACCTTTGCCTGCAGCATGCGGTTTTCGGGAGAGCCATCACATTGGTTGATGTGGTGGAGTGCCTGCTGGTATTCTGATAGTTTCAGATATGTGTCAGCCAACAGGCTGTGTATCTCTGGACTTTGTCGTTTGAGTGCCAGCACTTCCAGGAGTCGTGCGCCCTGCTCAAGATGTCCGTCAGCGAGGTATGAGCAGGCGCCCGCTTCCAGGCTGAGGGTATCAGTGCTTTCCAGTTGTTCAAAGGATCGGATTGCTTTTGCATAGTCTCCGAGTTGATAGTGGCAATCGACAAGCTGGGGGGAGGGTGCAAGATTTGATAGGAGCTCAGCTGCAGACTGGTAACTGCCCTTCTCATAGAAACGATGTGCCATGAGCTCCTTTGCTTTTGGAGGTAGTGTATCCAGTGTCTTTGAGGGTTGGGACTCCAGCTTTGTAAGGATATCCTCAAGTAGGTGGGTCTCATTGGTTTCAAGTGTGCGTTCTAGTGCTTCAAGGTAGGCTTGCTTTTCGTACAGTTCCTGTATCAGATTACCCGGTCTTTCCTGTTCGTATCTTGTTATCGTTTCCATGAATGCAGTAGTTCTCTTTTGCTTGTCATTGTTCTCAATCTGTTCAAATGAGGTTTCAGGAGGACGCTTTGTGCGTGACTTTCCAGAAGGGGTATCCCGAAGCATATCCAGAGCATGGTCCACAAGGGGTTTTTGTGGGTTGGCATCAAGTCTGGCCCGCATCAAACCATTCACGACTTCGTCTGTGCAGTAATCATGGGTCTGTGTGTGATTGGGGTGGATCTCGCGTGGATTGGGATAGGGGGGTTTGGCAGAGATCGCCTGAAGATGGATCAGGCTGTCAAGAAGGAATGTATTTTCAAACCCCTGGGTTTGACTCCTGTCGACATATTTGGTATACGCCTGGAGCAAAAGTTCTTCAAATTCAAATTGGGTGATTATCTCTTCGAAGCTTTTGCGCATGACTCATAGGGGCGGTTTGCATTTTATATGTCTTCATATACGGGGAATGATGGATTTTCAATAAATCCGAAAAATTAGCCGTTATACCGTTTGATGATATCCTCAATCTCTTCATCAGAGAACGGTTTGGTTATATATTCGCTCGCCCCGAATTTGTAAGCCTTTTCGATGACCTCTTCTTGCCCTATGATTGAGGTGCAGATTATCACGATGGCTTTCTCGTCGAATTCTCTGATCTCCTTGAGTGCTTCGATACCGTTTTTTGTCCCGAGCATGATATCCATGAAAACCATGTCAGGTTTTTCATCCTTGTATTTTCGGACTGCCTCATCCGCATTGCTTGCTTCGGTCACAGTGCATTGTTGCTTTTCGGCAATGTCACGCACCATCCGTTTGATGAGTTTTGAATCGTCAACAACCATTACTTTTGCCATCTTTCCACCATCAGATATTATACGCATTGCTTTTTATAAAGGTTTCTGTGGCTGTTTCGTCACTTGGGAGAGACCTTGTTTTTGAAGGGTATTTTAGAATATTTTAGAAAACTTTTATATATCTGAAAGTAATCTTACTCCAAAACATTAACTACTTTAAGATGGATACATAAGGAGGGGGTATTCTTGGTCAAACAGTCACTAAGTAAATTTGTAGGTACTCATATCATTTTGCCTCTCACTGTGCTGTTCGGGGCAGATACATATGCGATGAATGTTGATGAGTCGGCACGTATACCTGAACGAGAGTATCAGGTGTCCCGGCATTACGAAGAGCCGACGTATGGGGTTGATGTGATGGCTCATGTTGGTGGGAAAACAGGGGTTGAGGCGAAGGCGACCCGGAAACTCTATCGATCTGTGGATAAGAGTTTTGAAGCCGATGTAACGGGTGAAGTCGGCTATGAATCATTTGAGCTTGATACTTCTGCAGGGAACCATGAGTATGATTTGACAAAGGCCCAGGTTGGTGTTGATGGAATCCATAAAAGGGAATTGGATGGAGAATGGGGAAAGGTGTTTCGATACTATACTCTTGAACCGAGCCTTGATTTAATGATGCTTGGTAGTAGTGTGGATTATGGTGATGATTCGGTGCGTGAGACCAGCCTCTTTCTGACACCAGGCCTCTTTGCGAATCTATTTGTTGATCGGGAGGAGATTGGTCTGGTCGGTAATGATGGGCTTACCTACAATAAGCCTGAATTTGGTACACTTATCAGGTACCTGCAGTTCGGCCTTGGTATAGAGAAGCAGTTCTCCCTTAATAGTCCTAATTACCCTGATGATGTTCCTGAACTGCAGGAAATCGAGAATGATCCTCTTACGCTTAGGACGGCTTTCGGATTCGATGATATGCTCAGGCTTGAATACATGCATGCCTTCGGAAGATATGCTGATCATAATGAGGCTTGGTTCAAGTATTTTCCACGGGGGCAGGTAAATGGAATCAATACTCTCAATTCCCTTGGCTTGGGATATGATGATGATTATGGCAAGCGTGATATCCTCACCCTTGCACTCACCAGTTATTTCCTTCGTCCGGAAATCTTGCATGAGCCTGAATACCAGAAGATGGATGTGGGATATCTGTTTGGGCTTGATGCGCGTATCGACAGTGAAGGAGGCGGAAAACTATTTGGCAGAGTGCCACTCACAGATGGCATGGTAAAGGGTTTTTTTTTCTCTGAACAACTCGGTCTTGCTGATGAGAATGGAATCAATCATCAAAACCAGCTTGAATTTATTCTTGGATTCCAACGTGATACGTATGTTGACGCGGATCCACTGCATAGTCTCTATTTTGGTCTTGGGTGGGATTATAAGGTCCCACTGAAAGTTGGAACACTTGATGTTACTGAGAGGGATAGAAATGAATAAATTTACTAGTCTTTTACTTGGTACCGCACTTGCTGCAACAGTTGCCACACAGCCGGCGCAGGCTTTTTTCTGGTATTCACCGAACGCAGAAAAAATCACAGAGAGCATTGGGGTTACCGGCCAGGAGCGTAATCGGATCGAACGGATCATTGAGGAAAATTATGATTCCTACATGGATGATAAGGGTGAGTTCGCCGAATTCAGAGATACTGAAATAACGCTCATGGCTTATGTAGCGGATGCCTTGAATGTGCATACGTTTCCGAAGGGTTACTTTTTGGAGCATGACAATCTGATACCAGATGTTACGCGTCGTTTGATAGATTATGCCAATGAACATGATGTGACCTTGCAGACGCTTGCGGAGGTGGTAAGCGATCATGAAATCCTGGCCCCTGCTCCCAATGGTAAGCATAAGTGGACTGTAGGTGATTTGGCTTCATCTGTGGAGTTGGTGCTGGATAGGCCGAGAGATAAGCTGGATCTCGCTCGAGGGTTTCTGCACGCCTGTGGAACGCAGGATACGTACAGCGCACTTTCGGAACCTGCGTCAAGCCTGGTGGACAACTTCCCTAAGGTCGACCCGGATTCCACGCTTACACGGCTTGCGTATCTTTCGAAGATATCTGAGGATAAAAAGTTCCATGACCCGGAAACACTTCTGGAGGCACTCCGGCATAGTGAGGGTCTCATCAATACAGACGGTTGGGGTGCGAATGATGATTACAATAGTGTTCTTGACATCCTGGTGCAGAGTGTACCGCAAGCTGAGAGTCCGGTCACTTACACACGGCTTGCGGGCGAGCTGTATGGTAGACTGAAGTCCTTACAGGAAAGCAAGGATATCAGCTGGACTTTCGAGGAGATGAAGAGTGATTTGGAGGATGCAGGAAATTTTCTGCGTGAAAAGGGCCATAACCTCACCCCTGAAACTGTGGTTGGCCTTGCACTCAAGATGCCTGTTGAAGGCTATCAGGCAAGCATGGTACAAGAACATGTCTTCAAGAAAAAACTCACAAAGACCCCTGATACGCTTGCCTTTTATAATTCAATCATGTCAGTACCGTTCATCACTGAGAATATTGAGGCCTTGCAGTTCAAGGGGCGTTACAGGCCGTTGAATGAGGCGAATTTCTGGAAAGATAAACTGCATGAGACTGCGGATATGAATGACCTCCAAGTTGATTCTGATCTGGAATCCCAGTGCAGAAAGGCGTTCAAGACGCTGTCACGGTTGCCGGTGGTAGGGGGATTCACTGATTTTGATCCGAGCGAGAGCAAGCTCAAGCAGCTTCCCGTTCTTGAACGAATCCAGGGCTACACGTACGAATTGATCAACAATGCAGTTGATTTCACAGTCACTGCAGAACTTGCTGGTTATTCCTTCAAAGACTCCCTTGAGTTTCTGGAGGATTTCGCAGAGTTTGCAACGGATAAGGACAAGCTTGCTTATTATGTGAAGAATGCGAATCTTATGCTTGTGGCTGGAAGCAGGAACGGGCATTCATTGGACCAGATCGCTGATGCGATGGCACTTATTGCACAGACTGCACCTTCAGAGAAAGGGTACCTGCACCCTGAGAAGTATGCTGGTGCTGTCGCGTCTGTGTTGGATTCCCTGGAACCCGGGCAGGTTGACTCCTATGAGCAGGTGTTCAATCGGCTGGTTCTGCATTCTATGTCACAGGAGAATTTTCTGGAATCCCAAAAGTATGATCTGGTTCCGAATGTGTTTGTAAAGCCCGCGGTAAAGATTGTCCAATTCATGGACAACGTGGGGCTTACTCTGGATGAGACGCTTGAACGTATGGATTCGGTCATGGAATCCTGGCAGGAGACAAAGGTGGATATGGAGAGGCGGCCTCATGTGTACAAAGGCAAGCCTGAACTTGGCATATTACAACCTGAAAAGCTTGCTAATGATATCATGAAAACACCGCAGGAAAATTTCTATGAGACTGAGGATGCGATTCTTGCTGCAGTCAAGGCTTTCAAACCTGAAGCAAATCAGTTGTTCAAGGATAACCCAAACATACTTGAGAAATCAATCCAGCAGTACCGGGCACGGACACCACACCTCACTGATGAAGCAAGAATCGATATACTCCAGGGTGTTGAGGCATTGAATCTGAGCGAGTATGCCTTTGATTCCGTTGATCTCTCAAAGATTGGCACATCGGAGCATGCTTACTATGAGGGACTTGATATTGCTGGTATCTACGCTGAGAAGCTGTTTAGGGCTGCGGCGGAGTTTGGTAACATTGAAGCTATCGAGGATGGAGCTGTCTCTTATACTGCTGCATTGGACTTTCTAGAATTCTTCAATAAGAAATGCAATGATGAGCGAAACGAATCACGGCTGCTTTACGTGCGAAAGACGGGGGATGTCATCAATGGCGCTTACTCTCATGGAATCGGGCTTGACGCGGTACAGGAGATAACATCCCAACTGATACAGATCCCTGATCTTGAGGTCCAGATTCCTGGTATTGAGCCGAACAGCTCTCGCTATACGCCACGTCAACAGTATAATTATCGTTCCATAGCTAAGGTAGCAAACGCGTGGACAGATCTGTTTGATGCGGCTGACTCTCTCACTGATGAGACCTTGTTGCATGTGGGTTATATCGCGAAACACTTGTCTTTTCTCGTCGAACCGCAGGAGGATGTGAATGCACTTGTCGCAAACGCCTACAAATTTTACGAGGGGATACGGGAGTTCTGTGATGGTAACGGGCCAGTCCCTGGCAGTATCGTCGCTGATCAAGTCCAGATGTTGTATTCTGCAGCTGATCCTGAGCATAATTATCACAAGGTAGGCAAGCTTCCTAGAGATGCCTTGCGGCAGACCTATCTGAAACTCAGCAATGAGGCTGGTATCCTTCCACGATAACCATGGTTGATATAGATATTGAACTGGACAAACAGCCCCGGATGGCGGGTCTTAAGAATCGGTTTGGTCAGTTCAAGCGGCCTAAGGCAGGACATTATCTCGTGGGAGCAGCCCTTTTGGCGTTGCCATTCATCCCCTTTTGCAACGGAAACGAACAAAGGCTTGATACTACCAAGGTGGAATCTTATGTGAGCCGGTCTGTAGCTGAAGGAGAATTGAAAGGGTATGAATCACATGAAGTGTCTTTCAATGCATCCAGGTGGGCATGGTACCTTGAGGATACAATACTTCGGGATGATCTTTCCCAATTCAACCGTATCAATGATTTTTTGGATGTGAACCTGCTTTATCTTGGCTTTATACACAAGGACCCTGCAAAGAATGACAATGATTATTGTCGCGCTAGTGAATACCTGAACCAGCACCCTGATAGGGTTCGTGATTTTCTTGATTCGACTGGTCTTGAGGGAATGGTGGCTGTGTCCACTGATTTTGATCAGACGAAAAATCCTGTGCTGGATAAACCGAATATCGGTAAGCGTATCATGGATGATATTGCTGAGTTCAATAATAGTGGAGACCCTGGGTTGCGCGGTATCATCTTCAATGCCGAGCTCTATTCCCATGTAGAGGGTGATGAGGCACGTGAGCAAAACAGGGCATTGCTTGGGTTGATGAAGGAGTATCATGCCTATGGCAGTGAACGGGATCTGATTGTGTCGTTCACTGTTGATTCCTGGTGGAACCAGGTGCTTGAGTTTGAAGGTAAGGAAAAGGAATTTTACAAGCATGCGATGGACATCCTGGATCGGATTGATGTTACTGCTTATCGTAGTTTTGCGGAGGGGGATATCCATGGTCCGGAGGATGGTATCATCGATCGGCTCAAGCCATTCTTTGCCTATGCCAGCCATGCTGATTGTCATCTTGTTGCAGGGTTTGAGACCTCTGATTTCTCTCAACAGGCATTCAAAGAGATGTACCCGTACAAGGAAAGCCGGGATCGAGTCAGTTTCAATGTGCCTGGTAAGGATTACGATGATTGTCATCGGGAACTTCAAAAGGCTTTTGGTGTGCTGGATCGGCCGGGTGTCTCATTTTCAGTCGCGTATCATGGAATAGGTTCCGATGATTTTATCCAACAAAGCGATTTATACAAACAATGGAGGAAGACACAATGAAGAAAGCGCTTATACTTTTGGTGGTACTGGCTCTTTCTGTTTATGGTCTCTATGAACAGAATGAGGACAGACTTTACAATGACGGCAACACGGATTCGTGGTATGCTGATACAACAGATGATCGACAGTTCGATCGATGGAATTACGATGTAGACCAGGATGGTCGCGTTGATTACTTCCAGTATGATCTGGACGGGAATTGCTATGCAGAATATACCACCCGTACGTATCCTGATTCTCGACAGACTGTGAATCATTGGTATGCGGACCTGAACGAGGACGGATTGTATGATCGGAAGAACTACGACAGTAATGATGATGGGATTGCTGATGTGTATACTTATGATATGGATTTTGATGGTGTCTTTGAGGCAATCTATGTTGATAGTGATTACAGTTATCTGGTCCCAAATCCAAACAATGAGAGTTTCGATGAATGGTATAATGACACTGATGGTGACGGAGTCATCGACTTATGTAGGTACGACCAGAATGGGGACAATAACTTCAGTTATGATGACGACTTGGAAGTCGTTGGCGAGGGTTGCTACAATTACAGCTTCACTATCCCTAATACAACCAACGTGGTCTACAACCGGTATAATTGGCCGTGTACTTATGCCCTTGATGGTGCAGATGTGGAAGAGGAGTCTACCCAAGATAATATCGGTGTCCCACATTTCAACACACTTGGTGGAGAGCTTGAACCAGTTGAAGCGGGAACCGTTGTCAATATGCGGGTCGCTTTTGAAAACACGGGAGATTTTGATTATGAAGAAGCGACTGTCAGGGTCTCAATCCCCGAGTTGAGTGTGATTGCGCCGAAAAGAAGACTGAGTGACTTTGATTCAGGAGACAAAGAGTCGTATGTCTTTTTGCTTGAGATCCCACAGGATGCCCCTGCAGGTGAATATGGTGTGCGACTTGATATCTGGTCAGCTGAGAAACACCGGACTGTCTATCGGCCTTTGATCATCAGTTAGGCATATGGTTCTGGTGATATCTCTTCAATGTTGATATCACCGGATATTATTTCTTCTTCATCCTTGTACCAGGTAAACCTATTGTCATCTTCATCGTATAACAGATCCAGCTCAAATGAGTGGGGTTCGAGTGGGGCAGGGGTTGTGTTGCCCAGGTAGGTGAATTTGTGCTTGCGCTTGTGCTGTGAGTAGAATACTTGTGCCCTGTCCTGGGTGTTGATTGTGTAGAGTGTGTGGACTGCTCTCTTCTTGTTCTGAAGCCATCCTTCCTGGGTGATTGATTTCTGCGGTTTTAGTTCGATATCTTCGACTGACAGTTGGGGTGCCAATAGTCTTGTGAATTCCTCGAGTGTATAGATGCTTAATTCCTTGTTAATCAGGTTTGCGGCGGCATGGTATTCTGCCTCTGGCAGGTTGAATGCTTTTTGGAATGCCGGGTCAAGCTTTGCAACCATGATGTCGTGGTAATCTGTCTTGTAGAAGATGTTGTTGAAGTATTGCTTGTCACCGGAGAACCTGTTCAGTTCAGCGGAGAGCTCTGTAGTCTTGTTTGCGTCATATCTGATCTGTATGGGAAGTGATCCTGCGCATTCCTCGAACCGGTTGACACTCTTGTCACCTTTGATGTTCATACGATAGAATTCTTTTGTGAATCTTGTCGCTCCTGCAAAGCTTGGGCCTAGAAGGCCCAGTTTGTACACGGGAAATAATGCTGCAGCCTTGATCCGTTTTCTCTTGTGCGGCAGATCGCTCTGGCTGAGGTGAAAGAGATTGAGTCCTGACCAGGCGGCCAGTCCTGTCGCATATACTTTGAAGGCCTTTGCGCTGGTTGAGACTTCGATGTCGGTGGGAAAGAGTTTTATGGTTTCGGGCAGTATGTTTGAGCCCAGGTTTGTCTCGATGAAGTTTGCCGCGGCAAGACCGATGATCGGGATACTGTAGGCTTTTGGTATCATACCGAGGGTCTCAAAGAGGCAGTTTTGGATATAGAATTGATAGCTAAAGGCTGCATCTTTTCCCACGGTTTTTCCACGATTCGTGAGGTTCTCTTTTGAGAGGCCTTTTGCAAGTGTCTTGTAGGTATTATTCTCCTTGAAATCCTTCCAGAGGCCCTTGAGTGGTGTAAACAGATTGTCATTGGTGACTTTCAGGCGGGCACGTTCCCAGCCTCTTCGCTGAAGATAGAGCCGCTTGTAGCTGCTGGGTGAGTGTGTGGTCACCACTTGTGGTCGTGGATCGAAGTAGATCTTTTTTCCTTTTCCGATGGTTAGCACTGAGTTCTCGAAATCTTCACCGATCCAGTCATAGCTGTTCTGCTTAATCAAGTCTTCTAAGGCTTTGCGTTTGAATGCTGAGCAGGCACCGCTGACTGTTGAGGCTCCCAATAACCCTAGTGCCCTGCGGCCGAGGTTCATGGCAAGGTCATACTCGTGTTCCTGTAGTCTTGTAAGGAGGCGATTCTGGCACCAGTTCGGATCATTGTTGGGAACGATGGGTACTGCAAGGGCTGCAGCGTCGCTCTCCCTGAAATCATACACTGCTTTGAGGAAGGTCGAGAAGTCCTTGATCTTGCTGTAATAGTCCTTTATGACGACTGTGTCGATTGATTCCGGGAGTAGCTGGGTGATGTGGGCAAGGTTTGCTGCCTTGTCGTTTCCCAGGCCAAAGAGGTATACTCCTCCGATCCTTGGGTTTTGCTCGAGAACCTGTGCTTTGTCACTTTTTGTTCCATTATTGAGTGCAAGATGCACCCAGGGAAGGTATGTCTTATAGTTCTCTCTTTCTTGTAAATAGGACAGCTCTTCAAGCTTATCCTCATCAGGGGCGTACAAATTCACCAGGAATGCAATTTTGCCGTCTAGTGATTTCCATAAATCCGGATATTCTTTTTCTTTGGGTTTGTTCTTGCTTGCTAGGGTAAATTTTATTGAATAGTCAATTGTGTCCATGGCCACTCCACTTAACCCTATGAGATATTCCAGCATATCTGTTTGGAGGTTGCTGGCATTTAAATATCTTATCAGTTTATTAAACTTTATAGTAGTAACATTCCAAAATGTTTTTAAACCATTAGTTGTTCCTCTCTAAGATGGCAAAGGATGATTTCAAATCAAAATTTGGACGCCGGAAACGAAAGAAGATAAAGAAATCTTCAGGTGCTCTGACTGCATTGAAAAAAGTTCGCGAGGATCCAAATTATATGAATGAAGGAGAATTGCAGCGTTTGCGGTTTCCGGCGATTGTAGATTTGAATCAAATCACTCACAATGATGTGGATTATACTAATGAACATTTCTCACGTGCGAGCTATCTGGGCACGGCATATCGATTTGATGAGTATGAGGATGGGGAAGTTCATGAGACGAAACGATCAGTATATAGGGGGTATGTCTGGGATATCACTCCTCCTATGAAGCCAGGAGACTATTATGAGGCTGCGTATAGTGGATTCAAAACAATTGATGAGAATCCTTTGGAAAAACAAGTAACAATAACTCGGGACCAGCTAGATGACCTTGAGGGGATAGTCAGACTGCTTGAAGTTAGAGCCGGCGACACGCAACTTGAGGAGAAGAAGCATTTCAATTATGGGTCACAAGCAGGTAAAGAGCGTATTGCGGGAACTCAAATCCTTCTTTGTGATCACGAGGGTGGTAATGTCCTGCGCTTGGAAAATGTGTATAAGGGATTCAAACTACTTGATCATGGAAAAAGGTTGCTTGATACCCTTGGAACGGATGAGTTATCAGTCAGATACGTGTATACTGATCCAAAGTATGTTATGAAATAGGGTTTGATTGTGTTGTTTGTAGAGCAATTGATTTAATGCCCTTTAATCATTCTTTCATAAAGAGTCTTTTGTTGGTGTAGCATTTGTTCGATTGTGAAGTTTTCCTTGACGTTTATTATTCCTCTCCGCCCCATCTCTCTTCTGAGATTCGGATCATGGTAAAGTTGCATTGATCGCTCAAATAAAGCATAGGTATCATTATACTCTACACTGAAGCCTGTTTCATTCTCAATTATTGTCTCTTTCATACCACCTGAATCATACAGTACCACCGGGATCCCAACAGCTTGTGCTTCAAGTGATATCAACCCTAATCCCTCCATTTTGCTGGGGAAGATTAGGAGATTGTGTTTGTTGTACAATTCGTTCATCTTGTCTAATGGGACCGGCTTGTGTATGTGGATATAATCGCTAAGCTCTTTTTCTTTTATGTCAGTCTCCAAGTCATACCGATACCGCGGGTCTGCATTTTTTCCCACAAGATTAATCTCAAAGGGAACTCCTTCCTGTAGAAGCTTTTGTCCAATATAGACGAGATCCTTTTGGCCTTTGCTATGACATATCTTTGCAGGATAGATGATTCTCAGATCATTCCCTTGGTCCCTGTTTTTTTCCATTGGGTAGAACTGAGATGGTTCTATCCCATTATAGATAACGGATGAATTCTCCTTTTCTATGGCCTCTTGACTGGCTTTGCTGACGCATATTATATGATCTACTATATTGAATGTATCCTGCATCATCTCTTCCCTTTCTTGTAGATGCGGCCAATTGGTGTATCCGCCATAATGGAATGTTGCGATGGAGGGTATCCCTTCTTCCTTGGCAACCATGGCTGCAACATACCCCGCATAAATATTGGGTGAGTGAATGTGGAGAAGATCAGCTGGTAATGCGGCATAAAACTGGTTGAAGATATCTTCTGCTGCCTCATCGGATTCAGGATCTGGCTCATTAGTCCAGATGTCCTGTATCTCAAATCCTTTCTGATTGCTCAGAAGACTTTCGATGCCACCTGTTCCCTGTTTTTTTCCATACATTGAGATTATTTTCATTCTAACAGCTCCTTTACTCGGGGAATGAATTTGTATCCGTCTTTGGTCTCCATAAAATGGGAAAGCATTTTTTTGTATGGGTCGGTTTGGGTGATTCCTTCGTTTCTGGGCAGGTGTGTCATGCCAAGCGAATATTCATGGGGGAAATTGCGGAGCGGAGATTGCCGTATTGGTGGTACTGGTTGCAATTGGTTGTCATCCTCATAGTCATGCTGGAACCTCTGTCCTTGGATGTATCGCTTGAATGAATCTTCATTTTGTTTCAGGTTGCTTTCAAGATACGGGGATTCTAAGAAGCGTCGGGCAGGTTCCTGTATTGTTGGCAACCTGTATAGATCCAGCATCAAAGGGTAGAGGAGTACATCTTCCAAATCGTATGTCACTGGATCATCTTTTATTGAAGCGTATATGAACCTTTGAAAATCTTTCATGATTGTGTGGTACATCGCGTTTATGTGTGTATCCACTACCCCTTCCCATACAATGTGAGATAGGGCCATCATGGAAGTTCGCTCGATTGAGTCATCATGTATGTTGGTAATCCTCTTGTGAAGCTCTTGTGGAGACATGAGACTAATATCTACCTGATATCCTCCAACCTCATAGAGCTCATCACGTTTTTCTATGTCTGAATAAATAAGCAATGCATCAAGATCTGTGTCTTTATCCTGTGTACATGTTCTGGATCCCCGATAGATAATGGCTTCTGGCTCCGCTCTGAATTCTTTCTTTGCCCATTTGGCTATTCTTTCAAAGAGGGGAATCTGTTCTTTATCGAAGACTGAGAAGTGCATGTTTGAGAGGGTTGCTTTTTGCTTTTTATTCTTTTTGTTTTTAACTACTATCAAGTAATATTTTTCCGGGACAGTTCCAAATATTTATATATTGCCTCTACTTCCTAGTGGTTATGGGTTTTATTCCGGGGAAAGAGTTGCAGGATAGATTGAAACAGGCCAACCGTAATGTGGGGTTTGTCTCTAATGTGTACGTGCTTGATGGCTTGTATGTGAAATATGGAAGTCGATTCGAGGCTCAGGCTCCCTTTGAGCATTTGTGCTTTGGAGCGTGTACTGAACCCATGGATGCGGAAGATCGTCATGATTTTGAGCAGAACAAACTGATTCGTCTTTTTGATAAGCAGTTGGATGTTGTTGAACCGGTCCGTACGGATATGACTGGAGTCGTGGTCACTAAAGCCTATGATGGCGAAGTTCCGGAAACTGAGGATACTCTCTACGCAGGTTTTTTGGCATTAAACAGGCTGCATCGTTTAGGGGAGTATCATGGTGATGCTCACAGTGGTAATGTATTGGTTGGTGAATCAATCAGGTGGTTTGATTTTGGTACCAAAGCTCCAGATAATATTTCATTCATTTCAAATGCTGCAAGGGACCTGCGGAATTATCTGATGAGTGCATCGGAACTTGTGCCTACTACTGTGTTGAGTGACTGGTTTGATGCATATGAGGGAGAATCAATCAAAGCTGAAATGCTTTGTCAGCTCCATGGATTTAACCAGGATTTTATTGAGAACTGGATAGAGATGGGATATGGTGACCCATATATGTTACGTGATGCGTTATGAGTAAGATAGCTTTGATTCAAGGGATAGATAAGGATGGAGAACGATATGGTCCCTCACTAGGGTTGCATAGTCTTGCTTCATGGGTGCGCTCAGAGGGTCATGAAGCGGATGTCATAGATGGCAATCTGGGCGGATTCAAGGACAATATTTCTGCGGATGAATATGTCTTGCGGGAGCTTGATCGGAAAAAGTATGATATGGTCGGTATCTCTTCACTTCACGCTACTATCCCCCATGACCTTTTCTTAAGCCATCAAATTAAGAGAAGGCATCCAGAGATACCTATTCTTTTTGGAGGCCAAGAAGCTACGTTCAACAGGAAGCCCGTGGCACAGGGTTCACGTGCTGAGATTGGTGTTATGGGTGAGGGCGAGCATGTACTATCTGCGATTATGCATAAGGCTGATACAGTCAAACAGCGTGAGGGAAGGTTGACCGGTAAGCGGCTTATGGAGGCTGTTCAAAATATCCCGTCTTTGTATCTCATGAATGGAGATGGCTCTTATCACTGGACCGGATATGGCACTCAATTGGATAAGGATGATTTTAGACGTGCTCGAATGGGAATCGAATATGACAGAATCCCTTATGAAGAATATAGGGATGCAATTGGTAAAGTCATTGTCTCGCTGGTTGATGTGAACGCTTGCCTGGGAAAATGTTCCTTTTGTGTGTCAACAAATTTCTATGAGGAGTTTACGGGCCGCACACCTAAAGTTCATTATCTGCCATCAGATGATCTGGTGGAATTGATTGATAGGGTTGTGGGAGAGTTGCCACCTATTGATACGATCTATTTTAATGGAGATAATTTTTTGCTCGGCAAACCGTTGCAACGGAGAGGGGCTGGACTTTCTCTGAAGTTTATGGACCGTGATCTGGATGTCTCGATGCTTGCTGCAACACGGGTTGATAATATCCCGCCTGATTTGTCCTCTCTTATATCCCAGGAAGAATTGTACTCGCATCGACTACCTGAAGAATTGCGTAAGAAGAAATTTGAGGATGTGAATCTTTTGGATATTCTGCATGCGGGCGGTTTTGCATCAATTGCGTATGGTGTTGAGAGCTTTTCTGATACAGGACTAAAAAGTCTCAATAAGAAGGTTTCAGTAGATACGATTGTTGACACACTTGATGCGACATTGGAAGCTGAACTGGAACCCTGGATAAATGTCATTCTGGGTACACCGCATATCGATATTGCAGGGATTCGAGACAATCTGCAGGCTTTTATGATCTATTGGGAGACTGGAGCATCCATTGCCGCATATCCCTTTGTCGAGGTATTTGAGGGTTCCTGGTATTCCAGGAATTCCCCTTATAAGGATGATATGATAAAGGAGACTTATGAGGTCGGTGATACGGGTATTATGATAGAACGGGGTTCTCGTCTAAAGATTTATGATAATGCAGTCGAGGAGCTGATGCTTGCTGCAATGGATCGCAAACCGGCTATTGATGCGGACATAAAAGGGTATACCGGCCTAAAAAATTTGCCAAGCTATCTGGAGAGTGGCACGCTAACTGTCGCAATCTTGGACGCTGCGCAAAGACTGGGGATTGATCTTGAGGCAGGGTACAAAAAGAAAGATGTGTATAATGAAGTCTTTGTGCCTCACATCCCAGGTATGTTGTAGTTAATGTTTTTTTCCATGTTTTTTTTGAGAAATTTTACGATTTGTTTTGACACTAATCATTTCTGTGTAATATCCGATTTCTGATATAAACTAACAATATAAAAAATGACATACAAAAAAAGAAAAGTTATTTTGGGTATTTGAGCTGTAGCTCAAACTTGCTGTCGCCGGTGCAGATCTGTACAGGGTCTGGGCTGACCAGGGCTTGCACCTCTTTGGTTGAGTACATATCCTGAAAGCTTTCAAGACCGTGGAGGCTGATATTATTTGGCAGCATGTCAGCCATCTCTCCTGGGACAGACACGATGTTCAGTTCGCCGCAATGTCCAGGAACTGTCGTGGTTTTTGAAACGCCCGGTCCTGCCCGCAGTTTCATGCCGTCAGCGTCGAGGGTGGTCTGGTACCAGACATTTCCGTCCTCAGGATTGATTTCTCCTGTGACCGTCTTGCCGGTGTTTGGGATGAAATAGTGAGCATCTTCGCTATGGCTATAGGTGATGAAGCGTTCCTGACCAGGTTCTTCCATCTCCTGGGGAACCCTGATCGTGACAGGGATGAGTTTTGCGAACTGTTGATAGCTAGAGCGGTCCACGGGAATCTCTCCGATGTGTATCTCAATACCTTGGTCTGCGATGGTACCAGTGTAGTTGTCAGGGTCCACGAATCCTGATTGGGCCTCTTGTTCTATCACTTTTGGTTTTTCTTGCTGTGCTATGTGCTCAAGCTGGCTTTCCTGCACTTTGTGCGTGTCAATCTCATTGTTTGCAGAGTGTTGACCTGCGACGTATGCGCCTGCGCTAACCGCAAGTGCCGCAACTGCTAATCCTACATATAGTTTGTTCATTCTATCACCTTTTTATTGGTAGATTCTCATTCATCAGTGAAAGATTGCAGAATATCTGGTACCCTTTGCAGTTGGGGTTGATCTCCTGTATCTTTCTGATCTGATGGGGCATCTCCTTATGTTCGTCTGCTGTCCTGAAGTATGGGTCCCATACATTGGGAAAGTTTGAGCTTGCCAGGGTGAAGGGGGTCTGGATATTGGGGAACTCGGGATCCTGTCTACACATGTGGTAGAGCGATTCAGGGGTTGGTGAATAGCTCATGAGGATAAGCTCATGGCAGGGGATCGCATCAAGCCCCTCATGGCCGCATTCCCTGAGAATCTCGTGGTAGTCCATGCTTTCGTTCCTGGGAACATTTGGTGGCCTGATGTAGGGCACTGCGGGAATGAAGCGGACATCAGTATTGTTCTCTTGGTTGAAATTCTCAGCGGTCTCATACATGGTCTGGCACAGGTCAAGATATTTTTCCATGAGCAATTCTCTGTTGCTGGGATTATTCCGGAAGTAGTTACCCTTCAGGTCCATGGCATGGGGTTCAACATCAATCTGGTAGTTGCGGGCGATATGGGCAGTGTTTCGTATGAGCTGGGAGAAATCCTTTTGGAGGCGGTTCTTGTCCCAGTCGAGGAACACGGTATCTTCATAGCCGAGGATGGCGATCTCTTTTGGTTGTATCCGGTAGCGGGGATCAGGGTGATTGATGAGCTCTGGGTCGTTTGCGGCAAGGGCAAAGGTCTCCAGGATGTGGGTGAAGTTTTGGTAATCTGCCCAGTGCTTTCGCCGGTCATCACGGGCGCCCCAGGCGTCCAGGGCATTGAAGTGGTGGAGAGCGGAGATGTAGACTGTGTTCACGTTGAACTCATCCAGCAGCTTGAGTGTCTCAAAGTTTGCGGCATACATGCCATCGGTGATTCGCCTGCCGATGACGTCGGGATTTTTGAAAAAGCTTTGTCCTTTCTGGAAACCCGGGTAGCACCAGATGCCCTGGACCATGGTGTCATCCGAGACCCGGTGAAAATTGGATGGATTCCGGGCGATTTGCTCCAGGGATTTGTCCCTGACCTGTGAGGGAACATACCAGAGGTTTCGTTTGTTGCCATGTTTGTCCTCGTCTACAAGGAAGCGGGCCTGTTGGTCAGATAGCTCTCCCTTCCGGAGGAGATGCTTAAGCATATCATCGTAGGATCTAGCCTGGGCCAGACCCGGGGTAAGACCTGAGCTAAGACTTGCACCTGCGCATGCCAGGGCTTTCAAAAAAGTGCGCCGTTTCATCTGGGCACAAGAATGGAAATTGGTTTATAAATATTACCTGCCAGTAGTATCACTCCCTCCATGGTGGGGCAAGTGGATATCGATATTGAGATAGTCTTGTCCTTCCTGGATGACGCTTTCTTCGTATATGCCCAGGATGAATACTTCAAGTTCCTTGAGCTTGACTGGGTCATGCTTTTCCCAAATCTGGTCAATCAGAAGCGTGCCGCCCATGGCAGTGATTATTGCTTCCAGGTACTCCAAATCGCTTCTATGTTTCTTATAGGTGTGGGTCTCTTCGTCAAGGGTCTCTTTTGAGGGATCAAGGAAGAGGACGAGGACTTTGCGACGTATCTGAGAGAGCACCTGGAGGTGAATGCCTGAGGCATCTTCTTTTGCGGTGATGATGATGATACCACCGTCTGGGCAGCTGTAGAGGCTCACTTCTGTGAGGATGGTGAGCACTTTCTGGAAATACTCAGGGTTTGCATACACACTGATCTTTGGGTGGTGGTAGAATCCGACTCCAATCTCACGTTTGAGAATCTCGTGTTCATGGGACATAAGGTAGGTTTTCATGATTGAGTGGAGCCTGATTGGTTCTTTTTTTGCGATGAGAGCAGTGTCAATCTGTTGGTATTCTTCGGGTTTGTCGACATCCTTTATCTTCTTTCCATAGATGAAGATGACCTCCCACAGGATTGATTTCTGCCGTTGGACTCCCACGAGAAACCCGTTGCGGCGGAATATGTGCTTGATCATGGTATCGCTGCTGATCCATTCAAGATTTGAGAAGATGTAGAAGAACCGATCGTATTCCACGAAGCAGATACGTCCTCCTTTCTCCATACGATTGTTCATGTCAAAAAGGATATCGTCAAGCTTCTCTACACTGTCCAGGACTGAGATTGAGACGATCTTGTCGACATGGGGAATCTCGGGATGGACTCTTTGGCTGTGGCGGTGGTCCTGGAGGGCTTTCACATGGGTATGTCCATTGCGCTGCATCCTGCGGGTGGTGATGTCTATGCTTTTTGTGGAGATGTCTGTTGCAAATATCCTGCCTTCAGGTCCGACCTCTTCAGCGAGGTGCTTGGTAAGAGACCCGACTGAGCATCCGAATTCGAATACTGTCTTTCCCTTGACGTTTCCGAGCAGATGGGTGATTTGGCTTCGGATTGACCGGGGAACAACGATGCTTTCAAACATAAGGGTGAGGTAAGCAAGCAGGTTATTGAGTTTGTTTACAGTGCGGTGGTCGTATTGCAACTGCATGAGTCCATAGACCGGGATACCTACCACGATAAAGGTAGCTGCAAGCTGGATGGATTGGATGGCATTGTCGGAATGGGTAAGCCAAAAGTAGAACAATACTCCGAAGAAGATGATGACCGCGAACGGCCCGGTGCGGGGAAAAGGGGCGTGGAAATAGCGTTTTATGTCTGGTCTTTTGATACGAAGGATAGCTACTGTGATGATGACTGTTGAATAGAGCAATAGGAGAAGCGGAAGGAGCATCTCCAGAAGCGCGTGGTAATTGCCGGAACCTATAAACACCAGCGCAACAGAGACCGTGGCCTGGAATAGTATGGCTTTGTGGGGTGTTGCATTTTTCGGGTGGATCTCTGCAAATCTTTTTGGGAACAGTTTATCCTGGGCAAGGGAAAGGATGAGCCTTGGTGAGGTGGTGATCCATCCTGCAACAGATCCGATAAGGGATACATAGATGAGAATCGTGAATATGGGTATTGCCTGGCTGCCGTAATTGTTTTGAGCAAGGGCAAGCAAGGGAGCCTTTGCTGCTGCGAATACCTGATGATCCAGAGAACCAAGCGCGCTTATGACAAGCAATAAGGAAATGAGGGTGATGAACACAGTGCCGATGACAAGCGCTCTGGGGACGATGATGTGTCCGTTTTTGGTCTCTTCTGCAAGGAAGAGGGGGGATTCCCAGCCGAAGAATGTTTCAGCGATCAGGAAGATGGTCACCAGGAGGATTGAGAGATTCCAGGGTGTGGGTGTGAGGTTTGCCGGATTCAGGTTCAGGAAGTTGGGTATGATGATGAGGCTGAGGGTCCCGAGGGTGATGAAGGCAAAAGTCACAAGCATCGTCGATGATGTCTTGATTCCTTTGAAGGAGATATAGTTGAACAGGATTATGAAGAATATGGAGACCAGTTCTTTCACGTACAGGATCTCGAATGGCAGAAGATATTGGATGGCGCCGATCGTCAGCATGGCGATTGTTATGTTCGATGCAAGCAGGGCGCTCCATCCGATCAGGAATGAGATTGACCTGGGGTAGACCTGTTTTGCGAATTCGTATATGCCACCTGCTTTGGGGAACATGGAGCATAATTCGGCAAACAGGGTTGCGATATAGATTGAGATCAAGGATAGGACGACCCAGGCGATGATGGAGGAGGTCCCCATCGCTTTTGCACCAACTGCGGGAAGAAAGAAAATGCCTGTTCCCATGATAGAGTTGACAGTAAGGAAGATGATTGTCTTGAAACTGAGACTCTTTTTTAATCCGACAGAGGATTTGGGCATTAGTGTATCAGGGGAATGCTTGTTTATAAAGTTTGGGACTCATGAGCGATAAGGAACTCGATGCGTCGTCGTTCGCACCGGCTGGCAAAATCCTTTCGTGTGGTGCATCGTTCGCTTACAATCCCTTGTTTTTCGTGGGGGAATCGTCGGCATACCGAGGGCCGCAGATCATAGATCGTACAGCCGTCATTGTAGAATGTGCAGTAGGGACCATGTTTCTTCAGGAGGACCAGGCCGTTTTTCACCTCAAAAAAATCAGCTTTCCCAGTTCTCTCTATGAGGCTTATGTCTTCTTTTGTCACAGTGACATCGAGTTGGCAGCAAAAACCGCAACGGGTGCATTTGAATGGTCGCATGTATCTGTGTGGGAGTACTTGTATATAAACAATGTGATTGGAAGCAATAGTTTTTTATATGTTGTCTGCCACATTTATAAAAAAGGGGTCGGATATGCTGCAGTTGTATGATAACCTTAATGTGGATATCGCTTA
>JBNJGT010000002.1:0-48942 GCA_051819765.1 Nanobdellota archaeon | reverse complement strand
GTAGTAAAATGTGCAAATGGGTCCTTAAATGAGCTGAAACGGATGTTTTGGCCTTGATTTTGAGCCACCCTTGCAGATTACAGCCCGTTACGAGAGTACTCAAGTAAGCTCACGACAAAGTCAAGCTATGAGCTTGGGAGTTAGTAAGACGGGCACCAACCCTTACCAGCCATTTACCACTCACTTCATCACATACTGTAGAGTATTGGTAGAGAGTTCTATTTGGCTGACCAACAAAAGCAGAAAGGAGGTCATACTATGGGAAAAATTGCCCCAGTATCTTCAAAATATATCATCCATGCATCAATCGAAATTGACGGCATAGTAGACCGACCAGACGTAATCGGCGCGATATTCGGACAAACAGAAGGGCTGCTTGGCGCAGACCTAGAACTGAGAGAACTACAACGAAGCGGACGCATCGGCAGAATCGAAGTCAATGTCGATACCAAGACCGGTAAATCAAACGGACAAATCATCATTCCGTCATCCCTTGACAAGGCTGAGACCTCAATCATAGGAGCTGCGCTTGAGATCATCCAGCGCATCGGACCCTGCAACGCAAAGATCAAGGTACAAAACATCGAGGATGTGCGCGTCTCCAAACGGAACTATGTCATCGACCGTGCGAAGAACCTGCTTCGGACCATGATGGATGACACCATGCCGGACAGCCAGGACATCGCCGATGAGGTGGCATACTCGGTGCGGGTCATGGAGATCACCGAATATGGTGGTGAACGGTTGCCGGCAGGCCCTGCAATCGATGAATCAGAAGAGATTCTGGTGGTCGAGGGACGAGCTGACGTTGTCAACCTGCTCAAGCATGGTATCAAGAATGCAGTTGCCTTAAACGGTACTTCTGTTCCAAAAACTGTGGTTGAACTGTCACGGAAGAAGACAATCATCGCATTCCTGGATGGAGATCGTGGAGGAAACCTTATCCTTCGTGAGTTGCTCGCGGTTGCTGAGCTGGACTTCGTGTGCTATGCACCTGACGGCAAGGAAGTGGAAGAGATCACCAAGAAGGAGATCCACAAGGCACTTCGCGGCAAGATTGCAGCAGAGCAGGCCAAACTTGAGTTGGGCAGAGAACAGGAAGAAGATCATAAGAAATACCAGCACAAGCAAAAATTCAACAAAGTCAAGCAACAAAACAACAACAAGAACAAGCCGCGGCTCAACAACAATGAGCGGGCAAAGTTCAAGGAACTTCTGGAAGACCTGATCGGGACCAGGGGTGCCTATATCCTGGATGACAAACTGACCATCCTCGGAAAGGTACCTATCTCAGAGCTTGGAACCACGATCAAAAGCCTTCAGTCAGGCATCCACGCAGTCATCCTTGATGGTGTTGTTGACAAGGACCTTGTCAATACCGCTGAGCGGACCAATATCAAGTATATCGTTGCAATGGACAGCCAGGCAAAGGGCCAGAAGACCACTATCTTGTGCACCAACCAGCTATGAGATTCATCCATATCGCAGACTGCCACCTAGGGGCGTGGCGGGACCCCACTATGCGGGACCTGAACCGCCAGGCCTTCTCCCAGGTGATTGCGGACTGCGACGTGGATTTTCTTATTATCAGCGGTGACCTGTTCAACACCGCGGTACCGACCCTTGACACGCTCAAGTTCGTCTTTTCTTCTTTTCAACAATTGAAACAGAGAGGCATTCCAGTGTATCTCATCCCGGGAAGCCATGATTACTCACCCACAGGCAAGACCATGCTTGACCTGTTGGATGTTGCAGGGCTTGCGCATAATGTTTCACAGACACCTGTGTGGCATGATGATACCTTGATTGCAGGAATCCAGGGGCTCCGCGGAGGTCTTGACAAGGAGCTTTTCTGGTCATTTCAGGCTGACGCAGAGCGAAAGATCTTTCTTTTCCATTCCGGCCTTAAAGAGTACCATGATTTCTCGGAGCTTAGTGTAGAAGACCTTCCGAAGGGATTCATGTATTATGGAGGAGGACATATCCATCAACCAGGGGAATTCACTGGTGACAAGCACATCGTCTACCCGGGACCGTTGTTCCCGAACAATTTCCGGGAGGTTGAATTGCTTCAGGGAGGAGGATACTACCGCTATGAGGATGGAACAACGACCTTCGTGCCGGTCCAGGTGTGTAGGGTTCACCCCGTCATGGTCGATTGTGAAGGCCTGGATGCTGAAGAGATCGAAAAAGAGATGTGCCAGGAGGGAGACTACTCCAACACAGTCGTCACGGTGCGGCTTTTTGGTGCCATGAAAGGTAAGACCTCTGAGATCAACCACAAGCGAATGTATTCACATTTCTACTCCAGAAACGCATTGTTCGTGATGAAAAATACCTCAAAGCTTTTCAGTGAGCGCCTGGAGGAGGCTCACACCGAGGCGTCAGTGCCTGAGATCGAGCGAGAGCTCATCGGAGAGAATTATGATCTTGTAAAGAGCATGATGCAGGCCCTCTCTGCGGAGCGAGGGGATATGAAGGTCGCTGATTTCGAGGCGAAGATCACGTCGGAACTCGATGACCTCATGAAAAGCTTTAAATAATTTTGTGCTGGAAAAAAAGGTATGCTCGAGCGGCTGGAAAAGAGTGTGTTATGGGAACTGGGAATCCTTATCTCTATCATCGTGTCCATCTTTGGGCCACCAATCGGGATCATCTACGGGTTCTCGACCAGCGCGCTGTTGTGGCTTATCTTTCTCTCAAACATCCTGTTCGTGTTTGATAGCATCATCAAGACCTGGCTGCACAGAGGCACATACGTGTTTTCCATCGATTTCGTGGTCGATATCAGCGCCATCATCTCGGCAGTACTGGAGTTCGGTTTCCTCTATGGCAGCTATACAGGACCTGGCCTTGCCAACCTGCGGGTTTTGCGGTCACTGAAGCTCATATCCCGCTTTGGGCGCATCACTAAGGTATTGGTGAAAACTGGTAAGGTGCAGAAATCATCCTTATTATTGAACAGGCTCATCGGAATCAAGGCAGGGTCACAGGATGAATCCAACCGGTATGTGGCAACAATCCGGGCAAAGATGCAGTCAGTGGTCATGGTCCTCATGGGCTACATCATCATCCGGTTCGGAGGGGCAGTGCAGGGACTGACCCAGATGGAGGAAGCCAAGCACAACATATTCTTTTACCTTGAGATGATAGTAGTCATGATTGTCATCGGGGGAATCATTGATTATTACCTGAACAAGCTGGTCGGCGAGCGATTCCGCCGGATCCAGCATTGGGTTGAAGAGGAGAGCAAGCAACACGGGTTCTTCAGGGATGTGGGGGCGCAAGCTGACCGGGAAAGCACTGATGAGGTTGATTTTTTGGAGCGTTACCTGGGGATCGTGCTCAACAAGGCTGATGAGTTCCCGGAAAATATCAGGAAATTCCTGTGGGGGGTGTTCCAACCCAAGGTAAACAAAAAGATCATATTCTTATCCGATATCGAGAATTACTCAGGAAGGACCTCTGACATGGAGGCTGAGGACATAAACAAATTGCTCGATGACTATGTGAATCATATTGTCAACATACTGGTGGAGAAGGGCGCTGAGGTTGACAAGTACGTGGGAGATAGCATCATCGCGTTCTTTGATCCTGATGACGCGAACAAGGCATTTGAGGCTGCAAAGAAGATAAGCCGATACAAGAGGCTTCCAACACGGGTCGGAATCCACGTGGATGACGTGATCGAGACGTATGTAGGACCGAAGGGATACCGTCAGATGGATCATTTCTCAGAAGGGTTGTCAATCGCCCAGCGGCTTGAGGATTATAACAAGAGCACAAAGACATACCTTCTTGCAAGCCGGTCGTTCTATGATCTTTTGACACCAGCAAAACAGAAGCAGATGAAAAACCTGGGTATATTCAAGCCCAAAGGGGCAAAGCATAAGGTTGAATTGTTCACCATAGCATGAATCATATGAGGCTTCGGATGAGCTCGTTGACCCGGGCAGGAGAGGCCTTCCCTTTTGATTTTTTCATGACCTGGCCGACAAGGAAGTTGAGCGCCTTTGATTTCCCTTCTTTCAGCTCTACGACTGCCTGAGGGTTCTCTTCGATTGCTTCCTTGCAGAAGGCTTCAAGCTCTCCCTCATCAGAGACTGCTTCCAAACCGTGATCCTTGATATACTGGTGCACGTCAAAGGGTGTTATGACCAGTTCCTGGATGATATCCTTAGCAGTGTTCTCGGTGATCTTTTTCTTCTCAACGAGCTGGAGAAGTTCAGAGAGATGGGTTGCGTTTATGGTGATATCGCGGATGTCAAGCTTGTTGTAGTTCAAGACCCGCAACAGCTCACGGCGGAGCCAGCGGGCGGCAATGACCGGGTCAACTTGTTGTGATACTTCCTCGAACAACTCAGCGAGAAGGCGGTCGCTTGCGATGACCTGGGCGTCTATCTCGTCTAACTTGAGTTCTTTGATATATCGTGCGACCTTGCTTTGGGCAAGCTCGGGCATGTCAGCCTTGATTGCCTCTATCATGTCATGGGTCACGTCAGTGATGGTGAGGTCAGGGTCAAGGATGTAGCCGTAGTCCTCTTCGCTTTCCTTCTTTCGCATGGAATAGGTGAATCCTTGTTCAGGATCCCAGCCACGGGTCTCGATCGCGAGCTCCTCGTTATCCGCGACCGCCTTCTTCTGGCGGCTGACCTCGTAGTAGAGGGCGCGTTCGATCTCCTTGAATCCAGTGATATTCTTGATCTCTGCCCGCTTGTAGCCGGATTCTTTGATTGAGACGTTGACGTCAGCCTTGATGAGACAGCTGTCGATATCGAAGATGTCAAGGTAGCGGATCACCTCGATGAGCCGGCGCATGAATTCACGGGCCTCTTCGGGACTTTCCAGGTCAGGGCCGGTCACGATCTCACAGAGGGGGTCACCACTACGGTTGTAATCCACAAGCACCATCCCATTGCCATGGACAAGGGCTGCGGGGTCCTCCTCGATGTGGACCCGGGTGATTGCGATGTCCTTTCCTGCAACGGTCAGTTTTCCGTTCTTGCCTAGAGGATCCTCGTACTGGGTGATCTGATAGTTCTTTGCCATATCAGGGTAGAAGTATGATTTGCGGGAGAAGATGAGGTCTGGAGCGATCTCGCAGTCCAGGGCAAGGCAGAGCCGCAGGGCGTAGTCAAGGACCTTTCTGTTCAGGACAGGTTTTGCCCCGGGATGGCCCAGGCAGACCGGACAGGTGCGGGTGTTGGGTTCATCTGATCCAGTGCGGGCACAGCCGCAAAAGAGCTTTGTGTCTGTTGCGAGCTCAACATGAATCTCCAACCCGATAACTATGTCTGATCTCATTTTGCAAGCTGTATCAATAGATCCTCTCTCATGTGGGGTGCGATGAACATTGCGCCAACCGGCATGGAGCTTTCCAGAGGTATATTCATATGGGGAAGTCCTGCCAGGTTCGGACCGACGGTGAGGACGTCTGCCATGTAGGTCTCAAGCAATGACATCTTCTCGATGTCGGTAAACTTAGGAGCGACGTAGGGAACAGTGGGACTGAGGAGCACATCGTACTTCTCGAATGCCTTGTTGTACTCGTTGATGATCCTGGTTCGCACCTTCATGGCCTTGAGATAATAAGCATCCCGGAAACCCACCATGCGGGCGAAAGTGCCTATGAGGATTCGGCGCTTGACCTCTTTGCCGAAGTGTTTCGATCGCACTGCCGAGAAATACTCATTGAAATTGCCGCTCATCTCCTCGTGCATGCCATAGCGCATGCCACAGTATTTTGCAAGATTGGTGCTTGACTCTGATTGTGAAAGGATGTAGTAGGTTGCGATGCCTTTCTCATACGGGGTCTGCAGGGATATCTCCTCAACCTCGATTCCGTTTTCGCGGAGCTGTTTGATGTAGGTGTTGAGTGCACCCTTTACGTCCGGTGAGATGCCTTCCCCAAAGGCCTCTTTTATGACGCCGACCTTTCCTTTGAAAGTCCCGTCAAGCTTTGGGAGTGGTTCTTTCAAGGTGGTCGACTCGTTCTCGTCAAAGCCTGAGATGACCTCCAATACCTTTGCTATTGCACTTGGGTCGTTTCCCATGGGACCTATCTTGTCAAGGGAGTTCCCATAATCAAGAAGACCATAGCGTGACACCCGCCCATAGGTTGGGCAAAACCCATACGTTCCACAAAGAGCAGCAGGATTGACTATTGAGCCTCCGGTGCTCTCCCCGAGACTGACATGAGGGAAGGTCGCAAGCTTGCTTATGATGCCCGAGCCCGCGGATGAGCCGCCAGGTGCCCGCTCTGGGTCAACAGGGTTTTTTGGTTGTGGAAAGTCAAGACCGGTATTTGTGCCGAAGGTTCCAAAGCCGAACTCATCCTGGAGGGTCTTTCCGATGATGATGGCTCCCTCTGCCGCCAGACGGTCGATGACGGTCGCATTGAAGAGAGGCTTGTAGCCATTGAGAATCCGGCTTGATGAATGGGTCCCGACATCCTTTATGCAGATACAGTCCTTGACTGTGATAAATATACCCTGGAGTTTGCCTCCCTTATTGGCTTTTGCCTGTGAGAGGGCAAGGTCCTCTGTTATCTCTGAGAAAATATTATAATTCTTGTCAAGCTCCCGGCATTCAGCTAACACTTGTTTGGTTTTCTCGATCATTTTGCCTTTGGCCCGAGAATGTATCCGTCACGGGATTGTGCATTTCGTGTCGCCTCTTCCTGGCTGAGGCTTTCCTTTCGTGTATCATCCCTTAGCACGTTTCGCAGATCCACCGGCTGGTAGCTTGGATCAAGCCCTTCTGTGTCAACCTCATCCAATGCAGAAAAGCTGTCAAGCACTTCCTTTAGTTGAGGAGTGAATTCGGCAACTTCCTCATCAGTGAGATTGAGGCGGGCAACTGCTGCCACCTTACGGATAAGATCCTGTGTCACGTCCATGGTAGATGCAATTGGCCTCTCGTTTATATTTTTATCCCTTGATGACCCCGAAGGGGCGTACCTTGACGATGAGGTTCCCGATGCCCGCGGCATGGCTCACTGCCACGACCTGGTCGATGTCCTTATAGACAAGGGGTGCCTCCTCACAAACCCCTTTTCGTGATGCTGCCTTGATGTAGATCTGCTTTCGTTCAAGCTCCAGTGCGATGTCTTCAGCCTTGAACTGCTTCTTTGCCTGCATACGAGACATGACCCTGCCTGCACCGTGAGCAGTTGACCCGAATGTCTGCTCTTCTGCGGTGCGTGAGCCAACCAACAGGTAGGAGCCGGTTCCCATGCTGCCTGGGAGGATGATTGGTTGTCCTACGCTGCGGTAGACTTCAGGGATTTCAGGACTGCCTGGTCCGAAGGCGCGGGTCGCGCCTTTCCGATGGGTCCAGACCTTACGGGTGACACCATCAATCTCGTGTTCTTCCTCCTTTGCGATGTTGTGGGCAACATCATAGATGGTCGCGAGTGTTGCCTGAGGGAAGAGGCTGGTGAAGGACTTTCTGACCTGGTGGGCCATGATGTGACGATTGGCCCAGGCAAAATTTGCGGCAGCACTCATCGCCGCAAAATACTCATGGGCAAGCTTGGAGTCTGCGGGTGCGTAGATGAGGTCCTTTTCCGGAAGCTTTGCCATGATATCAGGATAGGCATCCTCCATCTTTCGCAGGTAATCTGAGCAGACCTGATGGCCCAGGCCCCTGCTTCCCGAATGGATCATGACAACGATCTGGCCCTTTTTTGTGATGCCGAAGGTTTCTGCGATTTCAGGGTCATGTATCTCCTCGACGAACTGGATCTCCAGGAAATGGTTGCCGGCACCAAGGGACCCCAGTTGCTTTCTTCCCCTGGCTTTCGCCCGGGGAGTTACCTTGTTTGCATCCGCGGATTTCATGCGCCCTTCTTCCTCACAGCGCTTTGTGTCCTCCTCAACCCCATAGCCCTGATCAAATGCCCAGCGGGCACCGAAGGTGAGGACGTCGTGCAAGTCCTTGTCCGTGAGACGGATGGCTGACTCTGAGCCCACGCCCGAGGGGACATTCCTGAAGAGTGTCTCAAGGAGCTCCTGGATACGAGGCTCCACATCCTGCTTTGTGAGGTTGGTGGCAAGCATGCGCACCCCGCAATTGATGTCAAAGCCAATGCCACCCGGGCTGATGCAGCCGGTTTCCCGATCGATTGCAGCAACGCCGCCGATGGGAAAGCCATACCCAATATGGCAATCCGGCATGGCAATCGCTTTCTTGTAGATCCCAGGCAGCGACGCGACGTTCTTTAGCTGCTCAACTGCCTTGTCTTCGAGCAAATCAAACAATGTGTCATTGAGGAAGAACTCCGCCGGCACCTTCATATCATCAAAGGGTTCCAACCTGTACCGAAACTCATCAATTCTTGTTACTTTCTCTTTCATTTTACACCTATATATCAACTACGATTGTGATGACCCATTGGCCATTCTTATGAGCGATGTCCATATCACTGTATGTAACGGATTTCACGTCACCCTCAATCTCATAGTTGAGGATAAGGTCTCCATAGAGGCTTGCCTCCAGATGGTTGCCCGCGATCTTGATATCAGCGTCACAGGGAATGAAATGGTCTGTCTCAAAAAGGAATAATCCCTCTTCCAAAAAATCATACAGGAGCGCTTCGGTACGGTCTGCAGTAAGGGATACCTTCTTCTGGCTTATCGGCTCAACATCCTGGATGGGGACTATGAGACCGAACATTGCCCGCATGGCGTTCTTGAATGCTTCCTCGAGGGTATTCCCATAGGCGCGAAACTTTGCGTCAGCTGTGTGGTCAAGGTATTCGAATTCCATGATTCCTATGAATGGCGTGTCCTATTTAAAACCTTAGCAATACTTGTTCAGGTAGTACTGAAAGCCTTTCTCAACAGCAATCTTGGCGGCCTTGATGGTATTACGACTGATGCCTGCTGTAGCCCATGTATCACCATTGTTACTAAACTCAACGTAGACCCGCATGCTTGAATTCTGTTCGTTCTCCAGTGCAATCCGGGATTTATAATCTGTGAGATGCATGTTTTTGATCTTGGGAAAATGGGGGAGCACGAGTTTTTGCATTGCGTCATAAAGAGCTGCAACAGGACCATCCTGCATGTTCTTTGCAACGACCAGCCCATAATAGCCGTTGACAATGCCTTCAATGATCGCTTCATTTGACTCATTCTCAAAGTCTTCTGTCATGCCCCTCCACCCAGTGAGGTACATGACGCGGGGCTGATCGGAAAAATGCTTTCGCATGAGGAGGTAGCGCTCTGCAGGCATGCCTTCAAGCTCATATCCAATCTCATCCATGCGCTTGAGCTCGGAAAGGGCTTCCGGTATGCGTGGGTCATTGGAAGGGATGTCAAAGCCTGCCTCCTGGGCCATGGTACTGATGTTCGTCTTGCCGGATTGTTTGGAATGCAGGTAGCGGGTGCGGTTTCCTACCAAGGCAGGATCGATGTGCTCATAGTTTGCACCATTTTTCATGCCTCCCACATGGACGCCCCCTTTGTGAGCGAAGGCTGATTTGCCGCTGTAGGGCTGATGGGTTGGTGGTTTGATGTTTGCATAATTGTAGACTGCTTTGCTAATTTCAGTATTCTGTTCCAACTTGACAGGAAGCTCAATCCCCTTCTTGAGCATGAGCGTGGGTATGAGGGAGGTAAGGTTGGCGTTGCCGCAGCGCTCACCAAGGCCGTTTATGGTCCCCTGGATCTGGGTGATGTAGTCGCAGGCGATGAGGCTGTTCGCGACAGCCATGTCACCATCGTTGTGCATGTGGACGCCTAGAAGATCTTTGGGAAATTCTTGTGCCAGGCCTGCCACGATGCCATGGACTTCATCTGGAAGCATGCCGCCATTGGTGTCGCACATGACAAGGCGGGAGGCGCCGGCGCCACGGGCGGTGCGCATGCAGGCCCGGGCATAGTCTGGGTCATCCTTGAAGCCATCGAAGAAATGCTCCAGGTCATAGAAGACCGTCAGGCCTTGCTGTCTGAGATGGGTAATGCTGTCATGGATGAGTTCAAGGTTTCGCTCATTGGTGCAATTGAGCTGGTTTTTTACATGGGTGGTCCATGTCTTGCCAAAGATACAGGCAGTACTCACTCCTGATGAGATGATGGCTTCCAGGTTGGGGTCAGCGTGGGCAGGAAGGTTCTTGTTATGGGTCGATCCGAACGCAACCAGCGTCGCGTGGTTAAGCTGTGGGGCTTTCCGGAAGGTCTCGGCATCTGAATCACTGCTTGCGGGCCAGCCGGCTTCAATGTAGTCAATGCCAAAATCGTCAAGCAGCTTGATGATGCGCAGCTTTTCTGATGTGTTGAAGTTGACGCCTTCGGCCTGAGCCCCATCCCGCAATAATGTATCGTATATCTCCATTGTTTCCCACAGGCACTAGCGCTCAGAATTGATGACCAAGCACTACGTGCCTGGTTCTAATTGATAATAGCACGAATGATCAGATTCAGGTTTGGTGTTCGTGCCATCTGCCGGGGAATGATAGAGATTTATTTAAAGTTTTGGTGTCTTTGGGATTCATGAGGCCCTAGACTATGCTTAGATCAATGCCAATCATGCCTAAGTGGTTGGTGTCCAGCCTACAAGGCATACTTTCCGCCAAAGCAGCCAGTGCAGGTGCCGATGCGATAGTGCCTTGCTGAGACCTTATTAAGTCCCTCTAATGAGAGATAGAAGAGATGATCACTCCCAATCTTTTGCCTGATGCCTTCAATGGAATTATCGCTTGCTATCAGTTCTTCCTTTGTCTGGATGTCCATCCCGTACGGACAGGTATCCTCAACAGGCGGTGCGGTTATCAGGGTCGTGATGGACCTCACACCTGCTTCCCTTAACCTTTTGTTTATGATATTCATGGTGTTGGATCGCACTATCGTGTCATCCACCACGAGCACGTCCTTGTCATAGACCTTATCTTCTCTCAGGTTCAGTTTTTTCCTGACGGCACGTTCCCTCTGATCCCAGGAGGCAGTGAATGACCTGTTGTTGGACCGAGGAGGGTTCTGGATCCTTAGAAAGGCTTCTTCATAGGGGATGCCAGAGGCATTTGAGAGTCCTATGGCCGCGAACTTTCCAGAGTCAAGGATCGGGACGATCAGGTCTCCTTCGAGATGATGCTCCTGGAAAAGCTGGTTTCCCAAGTCCTTCCTGAAGTCTTCGTGGTAGCAGTCATTATGCACGCTCCGGGGATTTGAAAAGTAGATCCCTTCAAAAATGCAGAAATGATTGTCAGGTTCAATGTATTGCCTTCTGTGCAAGCCGTCTGAAAAGACACATAGTTCACCTGCTTTGATATCATGGATATCAGTGCATTCCGGGAACTGTTCAAGCGCATAACTCTCAGAGGCAACAATATAGCCCTCACCAATGCGCCCCATGCTCAACGGCCGTATGCCGAATCGGTCCCGCAGGGCGATAAGCTTTCCGGGAGCCTGCAGGACAAGCGAGTAAGCTGCTGGAATCTCTTCAGCTGTCTGAACAAGAGCCTCCTCAAGGGTGCCTGCGTTCTTCTTTCCGATCAGTTTGATTAACAGTTCTGAATCCGTGCCTGACTGGAATGTTGCTCCCTCGTCGATAAGCTTCTTTTCAAGGGACTTATTGATGATTGTCCCATTGTGCGATAATGTGAAGGGTCCAAACTTGCTGCGGTGCACAATAAGCGGCTGCGTGTCAGATGAGCCACCATCAATATCCAAGAGGCCGCTTGGGCCGGAGGTTGCATACCGGTTCTGCCCACTTGCAATCCTTCCCGGAAGCTGGTCAAAATCAAAATTCACAAACTGTTCATGGACCTTGCCCATCCGTCTGCGGTAATACATGCGATCCTCATCCTCAGATACTATCCCCACGCTTTTCTCTCCACGATGCTCAAGCAAAGAAAGAGCCTCAAAACAGTACTGTGAAGCATGGGATACATTGAAGACTCCTGCAATACCACATTCCTCTTCAAAAGGTGATACCAGCTCATCCTCACCATCCAGATATAATGGCATGGATTCAGAGAAAAAAGAGGTTACATTTAAAGGTAATGGATTGAGTTTTTCGAAAAAGTGACTTGCATGCGGACCCTCATATACGGTGAAAGGGGTGTGCACACTGTTCGGAGCGCGAAGTCTGAATCCCTTACGGGGATGTCACTTAGGCTGCCATATCTGAAGCCTATCCCATTTCATGCACGAGAGAAGAATCAGCTCGACAAGATAGGCAGAGCTGATCAATAGGAGACAGGCAGGGTCATCGATTGTACCGATGAACATGAGGGAAAAGATGTAGAAGGGATAGCGCAAGGCAATGGTTGAAAACTCCTTCCCGATGGAAAACTGTTTCATGTTCCTTAGGGTTATGAGGCCTGAGAACCCCATGAGAAAAATGACCGTGTAGTACCCGGCCATGCCTTCTATGCCCAACAACCAGTGTATGGTGACAAGAGGGATTGACAGGAGGATGAAAAGCGGATACCCCAACAGAAAACTTAATCTGGGACGGTATTGATAGATGCTGAGAAAGGCAAAAGACACCAAAAACCACCCAATGAAATTGCTTGGAGAGACTGATGCGAGGTATTCTCCCTGGAAGGAATGCCAGACCCAAAAGCCCTGCTTGACAGAGACGAACTCGATTGCGATATCGATTATGACTGTGAGGAAGGTTGCGATGAAGACACGGTCCCAGCGGCGGGTGGATAGTTTCCTTGCCAGGGTATAGGAGCTGAGCAGAATGATACCCCATGACAGGATGACAAGGAGCGGGACATGGAAGATATATATGTCAAAGCCATGATAGGTGTAACCCCCCTCACTTTGGGCAAAGAGGATGACGTTCAGGTTCTCAAAGATGAGGGCAAAGAGAGTTGCCAGGATGAGGAACCGACGGTCCACTGCCACGTAGAGGGCAATGAGGAATAGGATGATGATTGCGATCTCGAGCATGGATACTTGAAAGGAGGGCTGATATAAATACGTTTTCGAAATATATAAAAAGCTCACTTGCAGGAAGGGCGATATGCTTAAGATAGTGATTCTTGGAGTCCTGTTCATCGCAGGCTGCGGGGGCGAAACACCGGAACAGACATTATCAGATGAGTTTATACCTGATAGCGACATGCGCCAGACTATCGCTGAGAGGATTGACTCTAAGGTACATGTCCCTGAAGAGACAACGGCGAAAGCAGGGAAGGCTGACGCATTCTATGTCGGAGTGAACAATGTCCAGAACAAGACACTCTGCTTTTACCTGCAACCAACGTGCCAGATTGTTCTTGGCGGACTCAACTGTGATGCAAAGACCATGAGTGATAACACAAGATATTACTGGGACTGGTTCTATCTGCCAAATTCAGTCTTCATGAAGCCTGGTGAAACAACAATCATCCAGGGTAGGCTCAAGGCCACTGGCAGCCAGGACACGTACCTGGGCGAATTCAATGTATGGGCTGGTGAACCGACGGAAAACCAGTGCCGGACCGTAAAATTCTATAATGAGAAAAAGGATCTTACCCTGTATTCCCAGGTGGACTTCCAGGTTACCCTGGAGTAACTTATTTAAAGCTGACCTTATTTTGGATACCCATGGCACGGATTGTTAAGCGGCTACGAAAGGAAGAGTATATCCCTGACCTTGATCGTACAGTGAAGAGAAAAGAGAAGGAATATTTTGTCAAAAACGAGGAGCAGGATTTTCATTCTGACTCAGGCATCATCTCAAAGGAGGACCTTGCACAACCGGACGGCTCCCTCTTCACTTCAAATAAGGGCATGGAATTCACGGCATTCACTCCCCAGTTCATCGATCACTACAAACGGATCTCACGGTCTGCCCAGGTGATACCCTTAAAGGATATTGGCACGATTCTCACCAAGACAGGAATCTCTTCTGGCTCGCGGATCGTTGATGCGGGCGCGGGATCAGGGGCTTTGTCACTCATGCTTGCCCATTTCGCGGGAGAGGTCACGACCTATGATATCAGAGATGACCACCTGGAGCGGGTACGAGCCAACGCAGAGCTCTTGGGCATCAGCCTTGCCTGCAAGCGTGGCAACCTCTATGAGGGTATCGAGGAGACAGAGCTTGATGTGATGACCCTTGATGTGCCGGAACCCTGGGAGGCGCTTGCAACCATCAGGAAGAGCCTGAAGGTGGGAGGGTTTGTTGTGGTGTATAACCCATCCATCGTGCAGATCACGGATTTCGTGAACAGTCTTGAGCAGTGGCTTGAGGTGGAAACAATCGTGGAGATCAATGAGCGCGAATGGGAGATACGGGGCAGAAAAGTACGGCCAAAACGCCCACTTATCTATCATAGCGGATTCTTGTGCTTTTGTCGGAGGGTCCTGCAATGAGTTTTGAACTGCTGTTGCAGCCGTTCAAGGCACAGCGAAAGCCATTTGTGATGATGCTTTTTGCAATCCTGATTGCAAGCATCGCAGTCATTTTGTCATTGAACATATTTCCCCGCTGTTCGTCAGTGCTCATCATCACTTTCAGTATCATCCCGTTGATCCCCATCATGGTGAAACTCATCGAGATCGAGGAATCGCGGTTTGAGAAGGCAAAGCGATGGTACCGACTGAAAAATTACAGTATCCTCAGGATCTACGGGCTCTTGTTCGCAGGGTTTATCATCGGGTTCTCACTATGGTATGTGTTCTTGCCAGCAGAGAAATCCCAAGACCTTTTCAGTGAGCAGATAATCAGCCTTGAGGGAGAGACCATGGCAGGAGGTTGGCAGCCCCAGTGCGACAGCAGTATCCTCTCGCAGCATATAGATACTTACCCCATCCGTGACTGCAAAGTAAAGGATTTTGGTGGTGATGGTTCATTGGAATACCTGGTATATATTGAGAACCAAAGCGAGCCATTGATATTTGTGCCTGAGACAGAGGAGTTCCATGAGCGCCGAGGTTTCATGCGAAACCATTACTTCGGGCACAATTTCGAGCTATTGCTGTTTGTATTTCTGACCTCTTTCATATTCGGCTCAGGGGCATTGTTCGTCCTGGTGTGGAACGCGTCAATCATCGGAGTCTATATCGGAGAGATCATAAACCGATCAATGCATCTTATCACCTCCCCCTTTGGGAAGGTTGCGGTGTATTTCAAGACATTGCCGATGGCGCTTGCGCCATTGCTATTGCATGGCATCTTTGAGGTGACGGGTTTTTTCATCGCTGCGCTTGCAGGCGGGATCCTTTCAGTCGTGTTCATCAGGCACAGCATCAGGGATAAGCATGTCTTGAAAATCATTGCGGACAGCGCATTGCTGTTTGGTATCGCAATCGTCTTCATATATATTGGAGCGTTCATCGAGAGTTGGTAGCATGAAGGATGATAATATCGCGGGAGCACTGGCATACGTGCTGGTTGGCATCATCTGGTTCTTTTCTGACCAGAAGATGAGGAAGAGCAGCCTTGCAAAGTTTCATGTGAAGCAGGCGATAAACCTGTATGTCTTCGCGTTATGCCTGTCATTTATGGCAGCATTGCTGGTGGTGACTGTCTTCCTGATTCCGGTGATCCATTTCGTGACCCTGATCATGGCGCTGATCGGTATCATCAGTGCGTTGAACCGGCAAAAAGCGCCACTTCCCCTGATTGGCAAGTTCGCAGAACAGTATCTTAGGTTTTGAGGATGACCCCTACAGGGCAATGGTCTGAGCCGTGGATGTCTGAGCGGATGAATGCATCCTGCAACCATTTCTTGGCTTTTTGTGAGACGCAGAAATAGTCCAGGCGCCACCCGATATTCTTTTGCCGGGCATTGAACATATAGCTCCAGTAGGTATAATTGCCTGGTTCCTGGTTGAATTCCCGGAATGTATCTATGAAGCCGTTCTCTATGTACCGGGTGAACCCTTGCCGTTCCTCGTCGGTGAACCCTGCGTTCCTGCGGTTCTGCTGAGGACGGGCGATGTCAATCTCCTTGTGGGCCACATTGAGGTCTCCACCGACTATCACAGGTTTCTTGAAGGAGAGAAGATAGTCCAGGAACCATCGGTCCCATTCCTGCCGGTAGTCAAGGCGCTTGAGCTCCCGCTGGGAGTTGGGGGTGTAGACATTTATGAGGATGAATGTCTCGAACTCAGCGGTTATGACCCGTCCCTCGGTGTCTTCACCGAATGTCACGGCTTTGGGCTGTGTCTTTGTGAGAAGTGCTGTTCCCGCGTAACCTTTCTTGTCTGCATCGTTCCAGTACTCGTAATAGGATGAATCGAGTGAGAAGTCCTGTACCTTGGTCTCCTGGAGGAGAAAGATGTCTGGTTGTTCCGTTTCGAGGACCTTGTTGAACCCGTTCCTGAGAGCGGCACGGATACCGTTCACATTCCATGATAGGAGACGCATGGCTGTTGCTAGGACTTCTTCATATATATTTGTTTGCGTAAGTTTTATATGTTCTACAGGCTCGTGAACCGTAATGCCTGATGTCCGTTCTTGATTCTCAGCATCATAAGTATTTTTCTCTTCGGGGTACTATATGACTATGTGGGTTTTTTTGTGCTATATATACCAGCAACATGTTACTATGCTGTGAAATTCATCCTCAGAAATGTTCGTGAAAGATTTTAGCACTGTGAACACTCCATTTTCAGGCCCTTAGGAGGATGTTAAAGCTACTACATTTGCATAATCCTTATGAAATCAGTGATGAAGACGTCAGATTACTAAGAGGCCATCTTTCCAGCCCTTGAATTTCCTGGAATCATCACTACATTTAAAGGTATATCTCTTTTGGTGCAGACCTATATGCTGGAAGGAACTCAATCTCGTGTAGAGCATTCAAAAAGTATCATCCGCTCATAACTGAAGACCCTGAAAAGACAAACAACAGTGATAACGGTGACAGTGGCCGACTAGATGGTTCGCACAGGGAGTAAAATTTATGGAGGATAGATCCTAACCAAAGGAAGCTGAAAAGTATTTATTTGTAAACTACTTGTAAAAAACAGGAGGTGCTAAAACCCTGAGCTATGAAAATATTTTCTGAAAAATTCAGGGATGTGTTCAAGATGAGAATATTTCTCAGGGATATGTGGCAAGGCAACATATGTTGTTTGGTCCATTTGGGCCACTTTGGTGATCTTAGGCGGGGCACCTCTGAACATATCCATAAATCGAACCGAGGAATCACTCAAATCTTGGAGCCTATCCAACTATCCAGACTTTTCTTATCCCAAAAACTAGCGGAGAAACCATCATATCGTTCTACCGGTGCAGCATAATAATCCGCATTGGGATCCCTGAGATTCACCCAAGGAACAACAACACTATAGGGCATCAGTCTTGATAATATTCTGCCTCTATACGGATTCAACGTTCATATAATTTTCTGAGATGCGTGGCGTTGCTCGATTAGCCCTCAATCATTATACAGGAGGGCACGTGGGATTTCCTTCAGGTGGTACAAGGATTCCGACTAAAGCGCGATCTGGTTCCTATTTTCCTCAGTTCGTATCACTCGTTTTCTTTCCAGCTCTGGCGCATGTTGACAGTACACCCCTAGGCGCTCCATAGGCAAACTTTTAAAAAAACCAAAAAAACCCAAGGGCATGAGGTGTTATTATGAAAGTAGAGAAAGGAAATACCATTAAAGTTGAATATACCGGCACTCTTGATGATGGTACTGTTTTTGACAGCAGTGAGAAACATGGTCAACCTCTTGAATTCAAAGTAGGAGAAGGCGCAGTCATCAAAGGCGTCGAAGACGCTGTGGAAGGCATGCAGGTCGATGAGGAAAAGGACGTGCATATCAAATCAGAAGACGCGTACGGGGAACCGAATGAACAACTCAAACAGGAGGTCCCAAAGGACAAGATGCCGGAGATGGAAGAAGAACTTCAGCCAGGCATGGTGCTTGTCGCACAAACCCCTGACGGGAAGAAGCTTCCGGCAACAGTCGTGGATGTGAATGATTCAGTTGTAACCCTTGACCTGAACCATCCGCTGGCTGGCAAGGACCTGAACTTCAAGCTCAAGGTGACTGATATCGCCGGCGAAGATGCTGGTGAGAACCAGGAAGCAGACGAAGAGAATCAGGAATAATACAATTTTCCTTCTCTTTTTTGTTTCTGATCCATCTGGGATCCGAGCTTATTGACCCGTGGCCGATGATTCTCAGGGTCACGGCGCAAGGTGGTGTTCAGCCCGTCCAGGAATCGGTTCATGCCTTCTGCCATGGTATAAGGGCCGCTTGAGACCCCTGCCTTTGCAGGCTGCCCGTCAAAGACCATGAGGGAATCAGAGATATAGTCGATGAACAAGAGATCGTGGTCGACGATGAGGCATGATTTCCCTTTCTGTTCCATGAAATCACGGATGATGCGGGATGCTACGAGGCGTTGTTCCACGTCCAGGTAGGCTGATGGCTCATCCAGAAGATAGAGGTTTGCATCCTTTGAGAGGGCAAGCGCGATTGAGACCCGCTGGAGCTCGCCACCGGAGAGCTGATTGACCTGTTTCAAGAGCAAGGGTTTTATCTCCAAAGGACGGATGATTGCGGCCTCGTATTTCTCAACAGCTTCTGAGAGGAGAGTCTGGACCAGCTCTGTTGAATATGAAACAAGGTACTGGGGCTTATAACTGACCTTTACGGATTCATCGATTGATCCTTCATCAGGTTCGGATGCTCCTGCCAAGAGTTTCACGAAACTTGTCTTACCGATCCCGTTCGGGCCTAAGATACCGCTCACCTCGTTCTTCTTGAGTGTCCCTGGATTGGCAGTGAGGCTGAAGGTACCAAGTTGTTTTTTCAGCTCTGACCAACTGACAATGGGCTGACGCTCAATCGTGTTAGTGGGGATCTTCTCCTCGAAGGTCAAGGGTTTATCACGGAAGCGGATGTTCTCTTCGCGCAGGTAGCCGGAAAGATAGGTATTGATGCCTGCCTTTGTGGCCTTGGGTTGGGAGACAATCCCGTAGGCGCCTGGTTTCCCGTACATGATATGGATGTTATCAGTCATATGATCGAGTATGACCAAGTCGTGCTCAACGACCATGACAGCAACCTCATCGGTTGCCATCTCGCGGATGAAGCGGGAAACCTTGATCCTTTGCTTGATGTCAAGATATGAGGTAGGTTCATCGAAGAAATAGACGTTCGCATCCTTCAGTGAAGCAGCGGCAATCGCTACCCGCTGGAGCTCCCCACCGGAGACGTCCTTGATGTCTGTGTCCAGTATGTGCTGGAGCTCAAGGATCTCGATGATGCGGTCAAAGCCGTCCTTCTCATCAACCTTTTCCAGAAGATCCCTGATGGTACCTTCCTGGACACGAGGGATCATCTCTACCTGTTGCGGCTTGTATGAGATGGTGATCTTTCCTGCAGACAGTTTCTCGAAAAAAAGCTGCGCTTCAGTTCCCTTGAAGAAGCCAATGAGTTCTTTGGAGGTCGCCTCCTTGCCATCCTCACCCAGGTTGGGTTTCATGATACCTGCGAGAACCTTGAAGGCAGTTGATTTACCGATGCCATTTCTTCCCAGGATCCCTACCACTTTGCCAAAAATCGGGACAGGCAGATTGTAGAGGTGGAATCCATTCATACCGTATTGATGGATAGGGGTATTGTTGAGTTCCTCTGGCAGGTTGATTATTGAGATCGCATCAAAGGGACAGCGGTTGGAACAGATGCCGCAGCCGGTGCAGAGATCTTCCTCTATCGCAGCCTTTCCTTCTTCGTCTTTCCTGATGCATTCCTTACCGGTGCGGTTGACCGGGCACAGCTTTATGCATAGGTCTCCGCATTTTACAGGATTACAGCGTTCCTTGTCAACAATTGCTATCCTCGTCATCAAGAAAGAAGAAATGGCAGGTGTTAATAAATGTTTATGAAAGATTTTCAAGAGAGGTGCAGATATGCTTTTTAAGAACAACCACCTCGTAACATACATGGAGATCGAAGACCTTATTGCCCGGTATGGCAGGTTTGATTATGAGCGTGCCTCCCGTGAGCGGGGAATAGTTTATTTTGAGTCAGAGCTTGTGACCGCGCCGTTCACAGCGGTAGGTGAGCCCTACGTCATCTTCAACCATACCTTTGCGGATGAGCAGGTCAAAGCCTATTTCAAGGCGCATGAGTATGGTCACGCGCTTCTTGGCCACACCGATGGGGGCGAGGCACATGCTGACGCGTTTGCGATGGCGGTGACAGGCCTTCGCGATATAGGCGCACTCATCGAATCCGCAAGCGAGGAGCTGCTTTCAAAAGACCACATCATCATGCTCATGCAAAACGAGACAGCATACGAGCAGGTGCTTGAGGAGGTCGCACGGCAAAGACCCATACACCCTAGATACCAAAAGCACTGTCAAACTCGCGCATCTCACGGATCTTATTCAGAAAATGGGAACCCTTGTCTGTGATGGCGATGTAGTCGTTCTTGTTCTCCTGGATACGCTCAACCACGGCATTTTCTAGGAGGTCATCAAGATAGAGATTCATCTGCTTATAGGAAAGGTTGGCCTTGTACATGAGATGCGTGGGTTTGATATATCCTCCTTTCCTCTGGATTGCAGTCAACATGTCATAGATGATGTCAGTGCGACTTCTTTTTTTTGCCATTGTAGAGTACCGTGAAAAACGTGATAAGCAATGTGAAGTAGCCAAGGAACTGGATGAGTTCTGCGGCAACATAATAGGCAGGGTTTGTCTGGAAGATGAATATCGCCTGGCTGAGGGCGATGATAAGGAAACTGAGCATGAGATTGCGGGTTGTCACAAGCTGATTGCGTAAGTAGATCTGGTAATAGCGCCATGTCATGAGCAGCAGGAGTACCAGTCCGGTCAGATGGAACGCGAAGTAGCTGTTATGGCTAAAATAGGTTATCATGAAAAAGAGGAACAGGATTATCAATGTGTCTGACAAGGATTTCTTTTCCTGATAGACAGAATAAAGGAAGTAGAGGCCAGCCAGATGAGCAAGCCGAAAAAAGGAGAAGCCCAGGGCAAAAAAGATGTAGGAGTAACGGATGCCATGGAAGGTGGTGTCAGCAACGGTTGCAACCACGTCAATATCCCGGAGATGCAGGTATTGGTAATAGTAGATAACCGCGTAGGTCAGAATCTTTGCCAGGAATGAGACCGCTAACAATCCGAATGAAACCGCCATGAGCTTATGCTCTTTCTTATGGTTGACGCGATAGAACTGGAAGGTGACCCAAGCGATCAGTGAAAGGGCGGCGAGACTTATGAAGTCAACCAGAATATCCTTTCCCAAGAACCACTCAGGGCTGAAGACGAAGTGCGCCATGAATCCCTACTACTTGGTGGAAATTTAAAAAACTTGTGAATGGCAGACCTAGAGAATTCCTTCACAGGGTATTTATAAAAGAAGGACCTTATTGCTCATGAGGTGATAGACATGCGAGTACCAGGCCATTTCAAGGGGTTGAACAAGCAGGAGATCGACTTCCTGTTGCAGAAGGATCGATATCTGAAACTACAGGAATTTTGAACCTTTTTTAGGCAACGGAGCAGGTGCATAAGCGCTTGCGCTTTCGCCAAGGACTTGCCAGTATGTGCCGGGCAAAGAGAGCACTCCTGAAGAGGAGTAGAGCGAAAGAAACTGTCGAGGCATTGGTCCCAGAGGGACCCCTCAGAATCATTGCAGGCTTGCTACATGGAAGTGACGGGCGTCCTGGAAAAGGACCATAGCGAAAACTTATAAAGGCCCCCTTTTTTTCCTTGTTCATGTTAATTGGAATCGTGGGGAAACCCAATTGCGGAAAATCGACATTCTTCAAGGCGAGTACCCTCATGAACGTGGAGATCGCCAATTATCCCTTCGCGACCATCAAACCCAACCAAGGGGTGGGATTCGTGCGGGTCGAGTGCGTGTGCAAGGACTTCGGACGCGAGTGCAACCCGCGGGAGGGCTTCCGAAGCAAGGACACGCGTTTTGTGCCAGTGGACATCATCGATGTGGCAGGCCTTGTACCGGGCGCTTATGAAGGCAAGGGCATGGGGAACCAATTCCTGGATGACCTGCGCCAGGCTGACTGCCTGATCCATGTGATCGATGTGAGCGGGGGAACCAATGATAAAGGCGAACCTGTTGAGGCAGGTAGTTATGACCCGGGTAAAGACATCATATTCCTCGATCATGAGCTTGACATGTGGTACCTTGGTATCTTCAGACGGGTGTGGGATAAGTTCTCACGGACTATCAGGCAGGAACAGGCTGACCCCACCAAGGCAATCGCCAGGCAGTTCTCCGGGCTGAGGGTGACAGAGGATCTTGTTAAGGAGACCTTTGCGAAACTGAAACTCCCATCAGACCTTACTGCCTGGAGCGAGGACGACCTGAAGGCTGTGGTGACTGAATTCCGCAAAGCCACAAAGCCTATGGTGATTGCGGCAAACAAGGTGGATACCCCAACAGGCAAGAAGAACCTTGCAACCCTCAAGGAGCGTTTCCCCGAACACACTATCATCGGGTGCTCTGCTGAGTCAGAGCTTGCGCTCAAGGAGGCGGCAAAGCATGAGCTCATCGAGTATATTCCCGGAGCATCATCATTTGAATCAAAGGGTACCCCCAGTGAGGCGCAGCAGAAGGCACTTGATTTCATCAAGACCAGTGTGCTCGACGAGTTCGGAGAGACAGGAGTGCAGGCAATCCTGGATTCTGCGGTGTTCACTGTATTGTCGTATATCGCCATTTTTCCCGGAGGGGTGAACAAGCTTACGGATTCAGACGGAAACGTGTTGCCGGACTGCTTCCTGATGCCGCCGGGAACGACAGCCTTAGATTTTGCCTACCGGCTGCATACTGATTTCGGCAAGAATTTCATCAAAGCGATTGACGTGCGCTCAAAGAAACCTATCGGCAAGGACCAGCCTCTCAATCACCGGGATATCATAGAAATCATGTCTAAGACTTGAAGCTCTTTGAGATATCAACATAGTATTTACCGTCCTCCAAGCGAAAGACCAGTGGTTCGCGCTTGAAGAGGTGGGTGAGATCCAGCTCGTATTTTCCGGGTTTGAGGATGCGGATGGCTTCAAGGTCCAGGATGACGGGTGCATCGCTTTCAATCTGGCTTCCGATGAGGTCATAGATGTCCTCCTCAATCTGCTTTTTCTCTGTAGCACTGAGCTTGATGCTGTCTGCGACCTTTTTTGCTTCCTCGAGCTTCTCTTTCTTCACAAAGAAGAACATCTTGCAGCCGCAGCTACAGCCCTGGAGTATCTCCTTTGCTCCATCATCGTACATTCGCGAGCAGCGTACACATTGGTGCGGCATTTTTATTTCTTCTTTTTCTCCTGGGTCAGAAGCTCAATCTTGGAGGGATCTTTCTTAATCTCCTTAACGACTGATGCAGGACCGATTATTGTCATTCCCTGCCGATCTCCCAGCAAAAGGTTGCTGAGCATCTTCCTGAACATACTGGAGGTATCGTTTGGATCTATGGTTGCAATCTCTATACCAGTGAAATCGGCATTGATCTCTTCCATGGTGGCTTTGATAAGCTCTTTTTCCTCATCCTTGCGAAGCCTACCCTGAAGCAGAACTATCTTGTCCTCTTTTGAGATAGTCAGCAGTTTTCTTATCCGTCCTACGGAACTAAGGTGTTCGATTTCACTGTAGGGCACTATCTGTAATGTAATCATGGTGTATCCTCATTTGGCAACCTTGAATAGGGTCTCATAGAAATCATCCATGTGATTCCCATACTTTGCTGAGACACCTACCACCTCATACTGGGGAAAGGCATCCTTGACCCGTTCAATCTTGGCTTTCTTAAGATCAATCTTGTTTGCGACAATCAGGACAGGGATGTTTCGGGCCTGAAGGTTACCGATGATGGTGATGTTCACCTGGCTCATGGGATCGACAGTTGCGTCAAGAACGATGATGACTATGTCCATGTTGTCAAGCCACTTGATGGCATCGATGATTCCCTTGGTCGCTTCTTTTGCCCGGGACTTTGACTCGTCCTCATCCATCCCTTTTTTCACGAATTCTTCATAATCGATACGGGTTGCAATCCCGGGGGTATCCACCAGGTTGAAACTGAGTTCCCGTCCTTTGGATTTGATGCTGATCTGTTCCTTGATCTGGATCTCACGGGTCTCGTGGGCCACATTAGAGGTTGAGCCCATCTCCTCACCCAGCCAGTCCTTGCAGATCTGGTTGGCAAGGGTGGTTTTTCCCCCGTTTGGCGGACCATAGAGCCCCATCTTTACATGTTTCTTCTTCTTGAAGAGATTCAGCATGAATTTATTCATCATTCGCTTAAATGCTTTGATCATATAACCACCACTGGTGAATGTTGCCGGTTTATCGTGTTTAAATAATTTTCTATGCTAGACGGTAGAGGCTTTTTAAAGAAAAGATTAATATAGTCTGAACCCAGGAGAAGTCGCATGGAAGAAGGCTTCCTCAAAAACTCAGTCATAGCACTTGGCGTTACATCTCTTGTATCAGTAATCCTGCAGTTGGTCGCAGGCAAACTGTGCATGCCCATGCTGTTGGCAGCTGTATCAAGCCTGCAGGGATTGGCCGGGTTCCTGCTCCTTGCTGTATGGCTATGGAGTACAGCTCAATTACTCTCCAAAAGGCGAATTCTTGTTGGGGTTGCCATACTTGTATCACCGTTGGCATGGGGAGTGATATATTTTTCAGCAATTACGATTAGGGTACTGGTTGATGACCCTATATGGTCCGCTGTTGTTCTGGGCATCCTACCAGCGTCGCTCATATTGGGAGGGATATATGGCCTAGCCAGCAAGCCTCAAGTACGGTGGAGTTTATGGAGCTTGTTCATACTGGTTTTGTTGATGCCATTTCATGTGGAGTTAGAGGGAAGATATTCATGTCCACCATCAAAGTACACAATATCCAGTGCCATGGCAGAGGATCTCATAGCCCCCCTTAATCAATCCCACCTTATTCATCTGGCTTTTCCTGAGACCGAAATAGAGGCAGGTATCCCACATCTGATGCCATTTGCAATCAAGAATATTGGCCCTGACGCCTGCTTCAGGATTAAGTGGAACTGCATGGAGGCCCGATATAGAGCATGCCCCACAGGCTCAGAGAGCTGGAGTAGGTTTCAGTCCTATGAAACCATGAGCCTCCCTGAAAACCAGAGTGCCGCTTACTATGCAGACTTTGTGCCACTAGAAACAGACCACTATAGAGGGAATCTGACGATCTACGTTAACACCAGCGCCGAAGAGTGCAACGAGGCAACCTATCATAGAATATATGCAGTGGAACCCTTCTCTCTTGAGGTCAATTAGTGGGGTATGGCTGATTTTTTTGCTTTATCAAGGTTAGAGGACTGTTGGGTTAGAGGCCGAGTCAGCTATCCTATACAGAGATAGGCTAAACACAAGAGCAACGATGCATTTTGAGGCAAAGTTTGATAAAGTTCCATTATTGAGCAGTAGCCATGCTCACAGGGTTTAGCACTCTTACCAATCGCATCAGTTTCCCATTACCCTCCATCACAATCACTGGTGAAATCCCATCTGTATTCAGAGGTGCATCATTTCTTTGCCCTGGAAAATCCTTACCCTTTTTTTTGGCCACCCGACCATCAAACATGAGAATCTGGCATCGATCGCTCCCTCAATCACCATGTCACTGAAGCACTCCAAAGAAAGAGTTGGGGACAATACCTCAGGGAGAGGTGTTGCATTTTCATGAATCAGCTACTGCAAAGGATTGGTGTGACGCTCATCCTGCTTGCATCGCTTCTGCTTTTTGTCTATTATATGCCGGACCCATGGCCAAATGATACACAACCAGAGTTGAGAGATAGGTTGTCAAAGCACATTGAAAACACCGGTGAAACATTAATATTGAAAGATACTAAGATTGAGGCAGAAGCGGGGGTTCCAAAGAAGATACATTTTGCAATCCGAAATGCAGGCGAGAACAGATGCTTTAGGATAGAATGGGCATGAATCTCTTGCGTACGTAATTCAGAGTGCCCACAAAGATCAAAACAGGGGAACTGGAGCTGGTTCAAAACAATTGAAACCATGGGGATCCCTCATGGAGAGAGCAAGGTGTATCCGGTAACAGTCTTACCGGAACAAAAAGATGTGTATGAAGGGAAACTGACAGTGTACGTTGCTGCAAATTCAAAGGATTGTGAGTCTTCAACTACCTTATACGCAGAACAGAGGTTTAGCCCCCTTACCAGATGATTTCTTACATTTTCAACTATATTAGTATTATTTCTTATATTTAAGAGCATATAATGAATATTTTTTATTCTTTAAGGTAGATTAATAAAAAATGTCATTCAAGAATGCATTTCTAAAATTTATCTATATTCTAAAGTTAATATTAGAAAATCTCGAAAAGCTTTTATATACGAGAACTAAAATTATTCATATGCTTCACCTGGTCCCCACCCCTATCGGAAACCGGGAGGATATCACACTCCGGGCGTTGCGGGTGCTGCGAGAGGTGGACCTTATCGCGTGTGAAGACACACGGCGAACAGGGATGCTCCTGAAACATCACGGCATCAAGAACACACTCACCTCATTCCATGAACACAATGAGCGGCAGAGGATCCCAAAGCTGCTGGAGAAACTCCAGACAGAGGAGGTCGCGCTGGTGACTGACTCAGGGATGCCAGGCATCTCGGACCCTGGAGTGTCATTGGTGCGGGCCTGCCGCAGGGAAGGGATCGAAGTGACCTCGCTCCCAGGGCCAAGCGCATTCGTGACGGCGCTTGCAGGCTCTGGATTCCCTACGCACGCCATTAGCTTCTACGGCTTTGTGCCAAAGAAGCAGGGGAGACGTGAGGCGTTTTTCAGGGAAATGCAGGGACGCAACGATACCATCGCCTGCTACGAATCACCCCATCGCATCGAAAAGACCCTCCAGGTCATCGCAGCGCAGCTGCCGGACTGGCAGGTCTGCGTGTGCCGGGAACTCACAAAGCGACATGAGGAATATATCATCGGCACAGCCTCAGAACTGGACATAACACCGAAAGGAGAATTTGTACTGGTATTACACTCGCAGGGAATGGCCTCCTAACGCTACCCCCCCGGATATTCGTTCTAAGGGGGCCATTTCCTACCTCACAATGGAACTGGATGATAAGGACCTGCGGATAATCGAAGCTCTGCAGCAGGACGCTAGAGCCCCGATTAAATGGATTTCTCAGCAGACCGGCATCAAGCAGTCAACGGTGCACCAGCGCATGCAACGATTGATCAAAGAAGGCGTGATCACAAAATTCTCGATCTCATTGAGCCCTGCGTTCAGCCCGCAGACAGTGCTCTTGCTTCTAGGGCTGGAAAAACCGCTCCCAAAACAAGCCCTGGAGGATTCGCGCATCACTGAAGCATTCAGCATCTCAGGAGACTTTGATGTTTTCATGAAGGTGCAGGTCAGAGATCTTGCAGAATTCAGCACGTTCCTTTCTGAGATGAAGAACAGGTACCCTATTGTATCAAGCAGGAGCGTGATCTGCCTGTCATCCCTTAAGTAGTTTCTGGACATTCGCTGTTATAAAGCGGGCCTTCTGGCCGGTGTAGGTGACATAGAGCTCACGATGGGCCCGGCTGAGAGCCACGTACAGCAGGCGACGTTCTTCCTCTTCCTTGTCATAATCCTCAACCTTGATTGCGTCCAGTACTGGATGGTCTGAGGCCTTACAGGGATAGTTGAGAAAACTGCAGCCGATCGCAAAGACCACCTCTGCTTCAAGCCCTTTGATTGCATGGACAGTAGAGAGGACCACCTGATCTGGCAAAGGCACCTCGTTTCCGTCTTCCGACTTGAGAAGATGCTTGATGTTTCGCTGTTTCAGGTAATCGGATAAATCCTTTAGTTGCTTGTTTGTTCTTGCCAGGATGAAGATCTGGTTTCGGGGACAGGCCTTCTGCAAGAGTGTCTTGATCGCAAAATCGAATTCCTCTTCCTGAGAATCAAACTTTTTGATGGTAGTAAGCCCGCCCGGTTTTGTGCTCTTCAGATCAGGAAGCCCCATGGGCTTGATCGCGGCGTTTATCGCGTTCACGATTTTTTCAGCCGAGCGGTAGTTGTCAGTGAGACTGATGACCTCCGCTCCCTGATACCGTTGGGGGAACTCAAGGATATACTTTATCTTTGAGCCGCGCCAGCCGTAGATGGATTGCCGGGGATCGCCCACACAGAAAAGGTTTTGGGATTTTAGGAGATCCAGCAACTCGATCTGCTGGGAGTTGACGTCCTGGAACTCATCAACCAGGATGTGGTCGAATCTCGGGATATAAGAGGGGTATTGCTTGAAGAAGTTGATACAGTCCAGGAGCTGATCAGTGTAATCGCGAAGGCCGCGTTTTTGCATGGATTCGTACATCTCCCGGCATAGAGGCATCATGAAGGCATACTCCTGCTGGTGGAAATCCTCGAACTTGAGGTCTTCAAGCTTGCACAGGTCGATGACAGATAAGCAGTCGTTGAGGAACATGAAGGAGAGCTTGTCTTTTCCCTGCTTGAGCTTTGCCTTGCTGAAATACTTGTGCAAGGCCTGATCCATGGTAAGGTTTTGCTTTTGCAGGGCACGAGTCATGAGCTTGATCTTATCCTTGAAGGTCGCGACCGCAGTCTTTTTCTTGTAGACCACATCCTCGAAGGTGGAAAGGTATTTCTCGCAGAAGGAATTGAAGGTGTGGATAGCAATCTTATCAGAACCAACCCGTTGTTGCATCTCTTCACGGGCTTTTCGAGTGAAGGTTATGGCAAGGACCTTTCGGGGCTCAACCGAGCGATACTTCATGAGGAAGTCGATGCGGCGTGTGAGGACAGTCGTCTTCCCGGTCCCTGCACCGGCGATGCAGAGGATATTTTTCGCGTTGCAGATGATTGCTTTTTTTTGAGAATCATTGTAATAGGAGAGATAGGGGCCGAGTGCCTGGAATGCCTGGCGCTCGGCATCAGTGATGGTCGTGGTGTAGGTGGGGAGACGCTCGGGTTTCTTATTGAGGGTCTCTGCCATCTTTGGGTCAACCAGCTCGTAATCCCCCTTCTTGGAACGAGTGAGCACGCGGTAATGGGTCCCTTCGATGGTTGTCACTTCGAGGAGCCTGTGCTTGAGAAGCAGATCGATTATCTCCTCGATCTCTTGGGGCTGGTAGAGCTCGAAATAGCCAAAGGTCCTGCGCTTGTCCAGCCGGTTCTTCTTGATTGAAGGATTGTTCTCAGCACCCCGGAGATAGTCGATGAGAAGCTTCTTTCCGACATTGAAGGGCAGGTCGTTGAAGGCCCGGAGAACGGGGATGTACTCTATTGCCATCACAAAAGCTAAGAAAGGTCTGCTTAAATAAGTTTTTGGAACACTTATAAAAACCTTACAAAATAATTTAAAGGAGGGATTGATTCGATGAGAACAATGGAGCTTATTGAAAAGGCAAACAGAATCCATCTTGAAGAATTCGGAAGAGATGCCTGGTTCGGCAGATGCATTTTTCTTAGTTGGTATTGTGAGCTCGGGACTTGCAAGTTCTGTTTCAGGTCAACAACAAGCCACCAGATAAGACATGCATCAAAGGCAAGGAGAAGTGATGCCTCAGTCATAACAGATGCAATAATCGGGAGTAATCTGGGATGGGATATTGAATTCCTGACAGGAGGCTATGGAATATTTGACTTTGAAAAGATTGTGCAATTCACGAAATGGGTCTCTGAGGCATACGGTAAAAAGATCTGGATCAACCTGGGGGCCCTTAAGCCTGAAGAACTTGAGCAATTAAAGCCTTATGTAGAGGGAGTTTGTGCATCCATAGAGACTGCTGAACAGAATCTGCATGATGAAATATGCCCTGACAAGCCAATCGAGCCTTATACAGAGATGCTTGGCTATGCACAAGACATGGGATTCAAGACTGCAATGACAATAGTAATAGGGCTTGGGGAGAAAAGAGAGGATTTTGAGGTGCTTGCAGAACTTATCGAAAAAAATGATCTTGAAAGGATAACATTCTATGCACTAAAACCTGTAAAAGGCACCCCTTTTACAAGAAGTCCGGAACCAAATGATTATGCATGGTGGATTGCCAATACAAGGATAAGATTTCCGAAACTGAAGATTATGGCGGGACTTACCCCAAAAAAGGTGGACTACACAAACCTTATCCTCAGAGCAGGTGCAAATGGAATAACCAAATTTCCGGCAATCAATAAGTTCAATACTGAACAGGCCAGAATGATAGAAAAGCTGGTTGCTGATGCAGGAAGGGAGTTCAATGGATCATTGACAAGGATACCGGATATCAACTGGGAAGAGAAGGTAAAAGAGATCGATTGTGACGAGGATTTAAAAGGAAAGGTAAGGGAATTTCTTGAAAGAGACCTTAGAAAGATGTCTAAGAGAAAGATATATTAATATCCATCTAAAGCTCATTAATATGGATTACAAAATCAAAGATATAAATCTGGCTGAATGGGGCCGTAAAGAGATAGATATAGCTGAAAAAGAGATGCCCGGCCTCATGGCGATCCGGGCAAAATATGCAGAAAAGAAACCTTTGAAAGGCGCCAGGGTAACTGGCAGCCTTCATATGACTATTCAAACTGCAGTTCTGATTGAGACACTTGTTACTCTTGGTGCAGATGTTCGCTGGTGCTCATGCAATATTTTTTCAACACAGGACCATGCTGCAGCTGCTATAGCAAAACAAGGCATTCCGGTCTTTGCATGGAAAGGAGAGACACTTCAGGATTACTGGTGGTGTACTGAAAAAGCACTATCATTTCCAGAAGGCAAAGGACCACAATTGATTGTAGATGACGGAGGAGACGCAACCCTCATGATCCATAAAGGTGTTGAGGTGGAAAAAGACCCGTCACTTCTTGAGAAAGATTACCCAGGTGAGGGGGAAGACTTCCGAGAACTTATGGCACTTCTCAAAAAGCTGCACGGAGAGGATTCATCCAGATGGAGCAAGGTTGTAAAAGAAGTCAAAGGGGTTTCTGAAGAGACCACAACCGGTGTGCACAGACTATACCAGATGATGGAATCAAATACACTGTTGTTTCCTGCAATCAATGTGAATGATTCTGTGACAAAAAGCAAGTTTGATAATGTCTATGGTTGCAGGCATTCGCTTCCAGATGGTATCAAGCGTGCAATGGATGTACTTGTATCCGGTAAGACCGCAATGATCTGTGGCTATGGTGATGTAGGAAAGGGTAGTGCAGAATCAATGAGTAACGAGAAGGCCCGTGTCCTTGTATCTGAAATTGATCCTATCTGCGCATTACAAGCATGCATGGCAGGCTATAAAGTATGCAGGATTGAGGATGCACTTCCTGAAGCAGACATATATGTCACGACCACAGGAAATAAAGATGTGATTACAGCAGAGCACATGAGCAAGATGAAAGATCAGGCGATTGTATGCAACATAGGGCATTTTGATAATGAGATACAAGTTGCAGAACTTGAGAATTGGCCGGGGGTTGTAAAAGAAGAGATTAAGGGATGCGAATGCCCGGTTCATAGATATACATTCGAGGACGGCCATTCAATTTATCTGCTTGCAGAAGGAAGACTAGTCAACCTTGGCTGTGCAACAGGGCATCCAAGTTTTGTCATGAGCAATTCTTTTGCAAATCAGGTTCTTGCCCAAATTGATCTGTGGACAAATGAAAAGGAAACAGGAGTGACAATCCTTTCAAAAGAGCTTGATGAAGAGGTTGCAAGACTTCACCTGGACCAGCTTGGCGCAAGCCTTACAAGACTAAGTGATGAGCAGGCAGACTACATAGGTATCAAGAAAGAAGGGCCTTTCAAACCTGAACATTACAGGTACTAGAAGACTTTCTGGTTTTCGTAGACCTTAAAGCCAGTGGGTTCGAGGTGAACCGGATACACCCCTTTCTGGTGGTTGGTCTTTCGCATCTTGAGGACAGTGAGGGCACGGAAAAATTCTGCCGCATCCTTTCTTCGTATCATCTGCAGGTAGATTGTCCCGTCGCAGACAAAGTCATAAAAACTGTACGTGATCTCTGACATCTGACCCTGCTCACGTTCATGCAGGAGAAGGGTTGTAAGCTTGAGTTGTTTCATGTGCTTGATGAGTTCTGCGGTCGCGCCCCGATCACCATACTTGCTGTGGGAGAGATGCAACACAAGAGAGATAGAGTCAAGACACATGCGCTGTGCACCGAAGGACCTGATCTCGTTTAAAAAAGCCTTGTCAATTATCTTGAGGATAGCCTCTTCACCCTGGGTGTAATCCACCTCGAGCTTGAGCATGAGGAGCATGCCCTCATCAATCAGCTTTTGCAGATCAAACCCGTAGCGTTTTGCCTGGAGGATCAGGCTGTCAACATCCTCTTCAAGAGTGATGTAGATCCCGCGCTCACCGTATTTCAATGCACCATTGGCAAGGAATTGCAGGCCGAATGTGCTCTTCCCGCTGCCGGGAGTACCGCTCACCAGGGTGGCTGAGCTTTTGGGGATGCCTCCTTCAATGAGATTATCAAGCCCATGGATGCCGGAGGGGACCCTGGTGATATAACTATTCGAGGGATCGGTGGGTGGTTGTGTCGATTGTCCTTCTGGTCCAAAACCCATTGTTAACACGTCGGTACTTGATTCACTTCAATTGGATAATCCACGCAAAACACCGGATCATCCATAGTCAGATCCTGGATGCGAGGGATAAGCTTGATTTTGTCAATGGTGCCGTACTGGGACGCATCATAGGGAATCTGCCGTTCAACAGTCATTCCCTTTGGCAGGGGATCATCAAGAAGTTCTGCCTTGTAGAGGCGCTTTCCGATGACCCAGACCTGCATTGAATGGATCGGAGCACCCCTGTTGACACCAATCAAGGATAGTTGTTTGGCCTCCTTGTCATAGCATAAGGAACTCAGCCCGCCAACCGAGACAACCTCAAAGGAGACCTGACTGCATACCTTGGACATGTTCACATTACCATGGCCACTATTTTGACGCATCTGCTGGCCAAGACTCATGACAAGGATCCCCAGAGAGATGGCAAAGGCGATAAGAAGCAATGTTGCAAGCAGCGGAGACATCCCTTTTTTATCCATACATCATAAAACCCTCTTGCCCATATTTATAATTATCGGTCCACGCTGAACGTGTTATCAGCAAAGGTCAAGTGAGCATCCTTTTTTGTGAGAACTTTGGGGAAATTGAGGATCTTGAGGTTAAGGTCATCGTCAAGCTGGAGTGCACCACCCATGAGATGGCGGACAGTCATTTCAACGCGAGGGTCATGCATGCCGCTTGCAAGGACAAACAGTCCGACACCCCCTGCACGGCTCAATTTGGGAATCACTGACTGCAAAAAGTAGTATACAGTGTCAGGACTGCTGTACATGAGCAAGGTTGAGAGAGAGTCAAATACAAACCTGAAGGAAGAGTAATTCTGCTTGTTGAATGCTATCTGTACATTGGACAATGCGATTGCCATGTCTGATAATGCAACAGGGCCACCGATCCGCTTGATGCTTTGGGTGTCCTGCACATCCTTGTTCGCGTTGATGGAATAGGCATCAACCCAGAACATACGGTTCTCCTCTTCTGCCTTGGAAAAACCCTCACCGGCCTTGCTGCGTAGGTTCTCAGGAGAATCATCGGTAGTGAGCATCAACGCCGCCTCACCATTTTCGAGCCCCTTATTGAGGAAATCAAGGCAAAAAAGGCGTGCCTCAATGATAGGGGGCGCGATGAGGAGTATGGATGAACCTAGGGGAATCCCGCCCTGAAAGAAATCATCAAGTCCAGGGATGCGTGTCTGTAGTTGTCCATCAGTTTCAGGCATAGTGTACGAATACGAAGAGTGGTATTTAAATGTTTTCTGATTTCTCGATAATTGACTTGACCTTCTCTGACAGGGATGAGAGGTCGAATGGCTTTATCACGTAATCCTTGACTCCCAGAAGCTGTACCTTATCCTTACTTTCCTTGGAAAGGGGTTTTGCGCTTACGACCATGACTGGAATCTTTCGCAGCCGCTCATCCTTTTGCAGGTTCATGAAGACTACCCACCCATTCATCTTAGGCATCATTATGTCCAGCAAAATGATGTCAGGGGTGAAGTCATTTAGAATCTCAAGACTCTCCGGGCCGTCCCGTGCGACCTTTACCTCATATCCTTCGGTCTCGAAGACGTCCTTGAGTAAAGAGAGGGTATCTTCCTCGTCATCTATTATCAGAAGGTGGTACTTGTCCATGCCTAATGTCTAGTAGACTTTATTTATATATTTTTGGGTCTTGTCCCCCGCATGTATTGTCCCCCGCACCAGAGACGTTTAAGAAGCACGCCCCATAAATCCTTATAGGGCCTGATTCGGCCTATAAATTAAGGGTCCAGAATCTTTCGTCACAATACCCCATAGATTTAAGAAGGGCAATCAGTTTATGAGGAACCATGCACAGAGTACAAAAATTGTTATCCGAACGGGGGTATTGCTCCCGCAGGAAGGCAGAGGAGCTCATTGATGCGGGCCGTGTATCTGTCAATGGAACTATTATCAGTTTAGGCGATAAAGCCTCTTCCCAGGACGAGATACGAGTTGACAATCAGCCAGTAGGATCACAAAGAAAGGTCTATCTAAAGTTCCATAAGCCGATAGGATGCGTCACAGCCTTGCGGGATGATTTCAAGAAAACTATCATGGATTATATTGATATCCCCGAACGGGTCTTTCCGGTGGGGCGACTGGACTACAATACTTCAGGACTCCTTATTCTTACTAATGATGGTGACTTTGCGAACCGAATCATGCATCCCCGGTATGAAATCAATAAGCGGTATGAGGTTATCACTGATGAGCCGCTGCAAAGTGCTGATATCCAGCAGATAGAACGAGGCGTCCAGCTTGAGGATTCACACACAAGCCCTGCACAGGTTGAGATCCTTGGTGAGAGGAAATATGCGATCACCATACATGAAGGGCGAAACCGTATCATCAGACGTATCCTCAAACGGTGCGGCTACAGTGTCAAGAGCCTCAGGCGCACGCATATCGGGAGCATAAGCCTGGGAGGGCTGAAACAGGGCACTTTTGTCCCCCTTAGTTCGCAAGAGATCAAGGAATTCTGCTGCAATGATGAGGAATGATACATAATATTTTTAAATCTTCAGAATTTTCAGAGAATCCTGAAAGATGAAACCATTCGAAAAAGAGATCTACTGGCTTGTCGAATCCATCATGAAGGATTTTGGTATGGATAGCCTGAGCGGCAAGATATTTGTAACCCTGTTTCTCTCACCAACGGAGGTGGCACTGGATGCCCTTGCAAAAAAGACCGAGTACAGCCTCTCAAGTGTGAGCACGAAGATGCGCATCTTCGAACAGACAGGTCTTGCAAAACGCATCAAGAAGCCGGGCTCAAAGAAGGTGTATTATCATATGGAAAAAGATATGGTCGCACTGACCCGGCACAAGCTGTACCTTTCACTGGAGCGGGAGATAAAGCCACTCAAATCCCAACTGCCGGACATCATCAAGCGGCACAAGAAAACAATCACCGAATCAGGGGATGAACGACAAAAGCAGAAGCTACAGACCATCGAGAAGATGCTCACGGATATAAAGCATATCGAAAAGGCCATCAGGAATTGTGTGGAACAACTATGAAAGACGAAATCATCGTGCTAAAAGATGTATGGAAGACCTATCAAATGGGTGATGTAGAGGTGCATGCCCTTCGTGGACTGAATCTTTCAATCAAGAAGGGAGAATTCTTATCGATCCAGGGACCCAGCGGAAGCGGAAAGTCAACAGCCATGAACATGGTGGGAGCACTTGATCTGCCCTCGAAAGGAATAATATATCTGGATGGAAAAGATATCTCAAAACTGGATGAATCTGATCTTGCGCAGATCAGAGGAAAAAAGATAGGGTTCATATTCCAGCAGTTCAACCTCATCCCGACCATGACTGCCCTTGAGAACGTGGCATTACCCATGATGTTCCAGGGAGAGCCCAAGGAAAAGCGGGAGAAGCGGGCACGTGAACTGCTGGAGATGGTGGAACTTGGTTCGCGCCTCGATCATAAACCCTATGAGATGAGCGGTGGACAACAACAACGAGTCGCAATAGCCCGATCCCTTGTGAATGAACCAGAGGTGGTGCTTGCGGATGAGCCAACAGGCAACCTTGACTCAAAGACCAGCGGTATAGTCATGGACTTCCTGCAAGACCTGCATAAGAACAAGAAAACCACAATCATCATGGTTACGCATGACCCTGATACGGCAAAGTTCGCCAACCGGGTCGAATACCTGCATGACGGACAGATTATCAAAACACGGAGGAAAAAAAAATGAAACGATTAGTTCTGATACTATTATTGTTACCATTAGCATTCGCACAGATCCCCGGCACTGAAGTCAATATACCTGATACTGCCAAAATCAATGTTGACCTCTTGAACCAGGAGCCTGATCCAGTGGAGCCGGGCAGCCTTGTCGAGGTACGGTTCCAGGTGAACAATGTGGGAACCGAAAGCATAAAGGGAGCGCTCATCGAGGCAACACCTACATTCCCGTTCACCAAGGTAGGCGACGGCCAGGAGGTCCTTGGCACTATCAACGCGCGGCAGATAGGCGCTGAATCTTATGTAGTGCGCTTTAAAATGGCAGTATCTGAACAGGCAACGAGCGGCATATATGACCTTGACCTGAGGATGTCCTTTGATGGCGGGCAGACATATAAGTATCTGAACCCGTACCAAATCAGGGTCAAAACCGAAGATCCCATCCTTGCGATCAATGATGTCTCAACAGACCCCTACAGAGTTAACCCAGGAGATACAGTCAATCTTAGCATCGGACTCAAGAACATGGCTGAAACTTTTTTCAAGCGTATCAGTGTCAATCTTAATATGGAGGAGCTGCCGATCTCACCAGTGGGCAGTTCCAACGAAAAAATAATTGAGATTCTTGGCAGCAAAGAAGAGAGATCCATAGATTTTTTGCTCAGGGCTAATGCTGACGCCGACTCAGGAGTCTACAAGATACCAACAAGCCTGACATTCATCGATGATAGTGGAGAGAAACAGACGCGTCAGCAAATAATCAGCCTTCAAGTGGGAAAGGAACCGGAACTGATGGTCCAGCTTGATAGCAATGACCCATTCATCATCGGCGCAACAAATGAACTTGAAGTGAGATTCACTAATAAAGGATCAGAAGATATCAAGTTTCTGACTGCAAAACTTCGTGAGAAGGAGGATTATGAAATAATCTCAACACCGGCGGTATATGTTGGAAACATCGATTCAGATGATTACGAGACAGCCGATTATCAATTACGATGCAAGAAGTGCAATGATTTTGCAAGTTATGTGATAGATGTGGAATATGCTGATGAGAATAATCAGGAATATACAGAAACCTACACAGTGCAAAACAAGGTATACACTCAGACTGAGGCGATGGATGCAGGACTGATCCAAAAAAATAATACTGTTGGATTCCTGATTTTGATCGCGATTGTCGTGGTAGGTTTCATCATCTATAGGTACTGGAAAAAGAGACGATGATACTGGATCTCTTCAGGGTCTCACTGCGAAACCTTGCCAGACGAAGGACCCGGTCATATCTCACCATGATCGGAATCTTTATCGGTATTGCTGCAGTCGTATCCCTCATCGGACTTGGCGAAGGGCTGCGGACAGCAATAACCAGCCAGTTCGGATTCCTTGGGACCGACATGCTCACAATACAGGCTAAAGGTGTTACTGCCGGCCCTCCAGGGACAGGAGCTGCCACTCCTCTCGAGCAGGACCTGGTAGAAAAGATTGAAGATGTAGATGGGCTGAAGGCAGTGTTCGGCAGGTATATCACATCAGCACAGGCAGAGGTGGATGATTTCAATTTTATGGCATTTGTAGGATCGATGCCCCTGGATGAGGATCGAGATGTAGTAGAACGAATGTTCAATCTTAAACCCGAAAAAGGGCGCTTACTAAAGGATGGTGATGACAACCGGGTCGTGCTGGGCTATGATTTTTTTGAGACAACAGAGAACAGAGAGGGTCTCAGAGTAGGAGACAAAATCACTATCAAAGATAAGGAATTTGAGATTGCAGGGTTTGTCGAGAAAAAGGGGAGCTTCACGATAGATTCCATCATTTTCATGAATGAAGATGTGATGAAGGACCTCTTTGAGATAGAAGATACTGTGGATGTAATCATCGCACAGGTACGTGATGTGGATGATATTCCCGAAGTAAAAGAGGACATCGAACGGGTTCTTCAAAAAGAACGAGACGTGGACGAGGGAGATGAGAACTTTGAGGTGCAGACACCTGAAAATACCCTTGATACCCTTAACTCCACTCTGTTTGCGGTCCAGCTATTCGTCACAATCATCGCACTGATCTCCATCCTTGTGGGAGGGATAGGTATCACCAATACCATGTATACATCGGTCCTCGAACGGACCAAGGAGATTGGCATCCTGAAATCTGTGGGGGCCCGGAACTCAACAGTGTTCACCATCTTCTTGATGGAGTCTGGCCTGCTTGGTATGGTTGGGGGTATCATCGGCATCCTCCTTGGACTGAGCCTGGCATATGGTCTTGCAGCAATTGCGCGGGCGGCGCTGGGGGTTGACTTGATCCAGGCGCAGGTATCACCCTTCTTGATTACCGCAGCACTGCTGTTTTCCTTTATCATCGGAACAGTGTCAGGCGTGTTACCGGCATATCAGGCTTCAAGGAAACATCCGGTCGATGCACTCAGGTTTGCAAAATGATGGATCTGCTCAAATACTCATTACAGAATGTAGGTCACCGAAAGACCAGGAGTCTGCTTACGACTCTTTCCATTGTCATCGGTATCGCATCAATCTTTGCTATCCTTTCATTCGGTCTGGGGCTGCAAAGCTACATAGACGAGCTTGCGGCAGAATCAGGGACCGACAAGTTCTTCATCCAGGCAAGAGGCATGGGAGCGCCGGGGACAGATGATAGCTTTTCGATATCAGAGCAAGACCTGGAGATAGTCTCAAAAATCAGCGAAGTCGAGGAGGTTGCTGCATTCTATATGAAAGTGGCAGAGATATCATCTGATGATGAGACGGTCTACAAATTTATCATAGGCCTTGATCCTGATCAGCTTGATCTGATAGAGCCAACATTCACAATTGACATCCACAAAGGAAGAAGACTTAGAGACGGGCAAAAAAGCAAGGCAGTCTTAGGATATAACTATCAGAATAAAGTGTTTGATGAGCAGATTTTTACCGGAGATAAGCTTGAGATCCAGGGGAAAGTATTTGATGTGGTGGGATTCTATTCAGAAGTAGGCAACGCCCAGGATGACGAGATGGTGTATCTTACCCATGATGCAATGGAGGAGCTATATCCAGATATCAAAGGCAAGTATTCATACGCGATTGGTAAAGTACGGGGAAATACTGACATGGATACCATCGCGGAGACCATTGAAGAGGAGCTTCGGGACGAGAAGGGACTTGAGGAAGGGGAGGAGGAATTTTTCGTGCAGACCTTCAGCGATGCCCTTGAAACCTTCAATACCATCATCAATGTGTTGAACTCAATCCTGTTCCTGATCGCATTCATCTCCATGATTGTGGCATTCGTGAACATCATGAATACCATGTATACGGCAGTCATCGAACGGACGAATGAGATCGGCATCATGAAGGCGATCGGTGCGCGTAACAGCTCAATCCTTTCAATCTTCTTGTTCGAATCCGCGTTTCTGGGCCTCGTTGGTGGTATTGTGGGAATCGGCCTGGGGTATGTCATCGCCCGTATCGGAGGAGCTGTCGCTGCAAACGCGGGCTATGCACTCTTGAGCCCTGTCTTTCCGTACGCATTGATCATCGGCTGCATTGTTTTTGCAACAGGTGTGGGGGCTCTTGCAGGGGTGCTTCCAGCAAGGCAGGCGGCAAAGCAGAATCCGGTGGATGCGCTGCGTTGCGAAGAATAGGTACCAATTAAAACTCAGAAGGCTTTTTGCACAACATTACTGATGTTTAATGGCTATACTGCATAGGCAATACACTCCAAAGATTTCTTACAGAATACTGCGGTATCCTTATTTCATACTATCTTTTCAAAAACTGATGATCATAATTTTATGCGTGCGCCAAAATCGTAGGATAGATCTTAATAATAAAAAAAAATTAATTTGATCCGTATGCGTCTGGATCGTCATCGCCGAAGTCTTCTGAGTCCTCATGCTGAGGCTCCTCTTCAGCAGGAGAATTAAGTTCATCTTTTGATACTTCAATGTACGCTTTATCTGACTTGATGGGACCGTCTGCTTCACCGACCTTTTCCCCAAAAGCCATCTTTCGTAGCACTTTGTTCACTCGGACCTTAACCTTGTCTCCCTTTGCTGTATCAGGGACGAAGATTACAAATCCCTTCCGTTTACAAATTCCGTCGCCTTTCTCTCCGACGGCTTCAATTTCCACATTCAGAGTCTGGCCTTCTAAAACAGGCCGGAAATCCGTGTTTCCAAAGTCTTGTCTCATTTCTTATTTCCACCTAATTCATATTCAGGCTGTGCCTGATTTTGTGTTAAAATACCTGAGAGTTTATAAAATTGGTGGTTACAGAAGGGCACGGGGATCTGAGGTGGCAAGATAGTCACATACGATACGGTTACTCTCGAAGCAGGTGCAGCTGCAGTGCCGCTTATAGTGCTGGAAGTAGTCCTTCTCTGTCCGTAGCCGGTCCTTTTCCTCTGTGATGATGCGGATCATATCAGGCATGGCACGATGGAAGAAGTGGGATGAGTCAAAGCGCGTGATGGGGGCGTACTTCTGGGGGCGATGGCTCAGGGTATGATCGGGCTTTTCACCGTTGAACCCCCGGTAGAAGGCGCACTTGTTGAGGACTGAATAGATATCATGCACTCTGGTGTCAAGGTGGGTCTCAACTGACTGCTTGATTGCCCAGCCATAGAAAAAAGTCTGGAGCAGGTACTTATGTTCAGGATAGGGGGTGACGCGATTGGTCTTGGTATCAAGGATGAGGAGGTCATATGTGCTGTCACTTCGTTGAAGAAAGAGGTAACAGTCAGGGTGATAGGAGAGGGAAATCCCGTCATGCTCCTGATAGAAGGGAGTCTCGGTGTAATGGTCAGACGGGGTAGGGGTGATGCCTGCCGCTTTCAAAGTCTGGTAGTGGGCAAGGCCTTCCAAGGGATCAGATGAGATGGCATGTATGAAGCTTCCCCGTATGGCAGGGATGGGTGTCATGGTCTCAGGGTCGTAGTGAGCCCAGATCAGAGAATCCTCGGGTGCGTTTTCCTTCAATATGGTGAGGAACTGTTCTCTTGGCATTGCGGAGAGCACCTTCTCGATGCTGCAGCCCACATCCAGTTCACCCTGGTGGTAGGCGGTAAGCCACCTGGTGTCAAAGTGAGGGTTTGAACTGAGGCTGAACTCGGAGCCGCGAAAATCGCCTTGTCCCTGGTAAATGACTGGCATCTCAAAGAAGCCGGGAACCTGGTCAGGTGTAAGTATACGACGACTCTTGAGCAGGTCCTGCCACCGGTAGGTCTTCTTGGAAAGGGCACGAAAATCATCGTAGACGGGTGTGTGTGAACTGAAGAGTTCGACCAAGCGGGGTTCTATGCGCTTGAATCCCAGGCCATACAGATCGGCAAAGTTTTTGGCTGCACTATAGCCTTCCTCGTCTTGCTCCCGGAGCCTGTCGATGAGGTCTTCAAGATTCGGGTGCCTTCCCACACACTCTTTTTCAATGAGATCAAAGCGGTGCCTGCCCGGCTCGAACTCAAGGGGTCCCGGTTTTGGTCTGCTGTGCATGCTGCTTCGCTCTTCCCTGCAGGCGTTGATCATGAACCCAAAGAGGCGACCGACAGCTGCAGGGTCACAGATGCCATAGGGGGATTTCTGGGTGCCAGTCATGATACCTTGACCTATGTGAGAGAAGGGGATGGGCTTTTTGGTGTAGTTGTTGACCGCCTGCATGACTGCGGTTGCGTCAGCACCTTTCTCCATGTAGAGAGGGACTTCTTTTATGCCACGCTCCCGGAATCGCGGCATCACTGGGGGAAGCGCTTCATCGAGGAGGATTGCATACTTCATTGCCATGAGCTGGCGATTGCAATACACCTCAACAGAACGGTAGCGGTCAGTGCGCAGCAAGCGAGGGTTATAGGAGGAATTAGGGTGTGAGTGTTCACCTGATTTGCTGTGCGACCCGAAGCGGTCATCCACCGTATGAAGGAGCATGTCCTCAAGCCGGCCGTGAAGGGGTATCTGTACATAGGTCATGGGCTGGACGTAAAGGAGAGCGAAGTTATCCAGGCAGTTTTCCGAGACATGCTCTGGCAAGCGGTCCAAAAGTATGTTAGTGAATATATGATTGACTGAATAGGGGTCGATGCCTTCCTTCTTGAATCGGTAATCATCCACCAGGGACAGGCCATTGACCAGGATAGGGATTCGATCAATCTTGTGGGCGTCCTTGAGCATCAGTTCTTCACGTTCCCTGAACTTTTCGAAGCGGGTGAACTTGTTCAAAGACTCGAAGGCATCCTGGATGTGGGGAGCCAGCTTGCGTCGTGAGAAATGATTATTTGTCTTCATGGCCATGAGAAGGTCATCGGCTGCATGGATACCCCTGGATTCCAGGTAGGGCTGGAACAGGTAGAGCAACGCGCCAGTCTGCCTGACGCTGAAGGCGGTGTCAGCTTCCATGGCCTGAGAAAAGTCACACTAGATTTATAAATCTTGGCGAGATTCACCACTTAATGGTGGATTACGTTGTGGCTTACCTCAAGACAGCTACCACGGAGAAGGGTAGATTGCAGTCTGAGATAGAACTCATGGGATGGAACCTCAAGACAGGCGAGCATCACGAGGGTACCCTGTACAGACCCCACCATACCCCGACCACGTGGCTTCCCAGTAAGCCGGACCCCTTACAGCCCTACAAGGAGGCCCTTCGTGCCGAGTACCGGCACAAGCTACAACGGGCTGATCCTGAGATGGAGGAGCTGATAACTGGATTCTTGGCGGATATGGACAACCAGGTGCGAATTGAAGAGGCATTCCCCTCCCGGAATTCTTCGGTGTATCACCTGGTGGCACCGTTCCTGAACAAGGAGCTTCAGAAACCATTCATTCCCAGGGATTTCCTGGTGGACTCACCCCATAATTCCTACCAGCGCCAGGCAGAGCTTGCCCTTGGATTCCCCTTCTTCACCATCACCAAAAAGGGTGTCGGGGGGCGGGTTTCCCTGGAAGAGCTTGCCTGCCAGAAGGGTCTTGCGATCGATTTTGAGACCCATAACTGGGAGCGTCTCTATCTGAAGGATGAACTGGAGAATCTGAGTGATGGGGAGCTTTACCAGAAGATGGCTGCAATGGCAGAGCGCTATGAAGAGGGCCTTGAGTATATAGAGTGGATGGACCGGGGGGATTACATCCGAAAGATGGAGGAGATTCAGAACAAGCACCGGGATGAGCGGATCACCACGGCAAGCCTGATCTCCCTTGACCATGGATTCAACTATCTCATCACCACCCTTGATGCGGGCTGTGAGGGTATCAGGGCGCAGTCACCACTGGATGATTCATACCATGATGTGGCCATCGTGAGGGTTAGTGACCAGAAGGAGTTGATCACTGTCATGAATGAGCTGATTGCTGAGTTCAACCCGCTTTTTTTGTATGGGCATAATCAGATGACCTTTGATTACCGCAAAGCACAGGAACTGGTGGGAAACCTTGGCATCGGTGTCTCTGGGCGGGCGCCGGAGCGACGGGCGGGTATAGGGGGAGGGTTCATCGAGCAGCGGATCAATCCAGGGCGTATCGACATCGATCCTGCACAGTACTCACGCAAGGCAATGTGGAACTACAACAACAAGCTTGATACTGTGTTTTTGCATCTCTTTGGAAAATACAAAGAAAAGACTCTGACCCATGCACAGATCACTGAGATGACCCAGAAAGGGGAAGATGGAGAGCATGAGTCGGCGCGTATCCTTCTGGAATATGCGGCAGAGGACAGCATGAAATCCTATCTTATCGGCGAGGATCTCAAGCGCGAGCACCTGGCACTCTCCTATCTGTACTCCTCGCTTCCGGCACGCATCGATTCTACAGGCAATAAGACCCTTTGTTCTGATTACTGGATGAACCAGCGGATGAAGCGGGTCAAGACATACCCACACCCTCTTAAAGAAGAGCGCCTCAGGGTCACATCAAAACTGAAAGATATGGGAATGAGACAGGTGAAATTCGATGATTTTGATGGAAGAGATTTTTTCACTTCAGTATTGAAGAAGCATACATCCCTGGATATGAAAGCAAAACGAGGGATCCATACAGTGTCATTGTTCCATCCAATGCCCTATCTGAGTGCTTTCAAGGATTTAATCAAACAGCCGTTACATGAATATTACATGAAGGATACATTAGACCTATTGCTTTCAACAGATGATAAGAAGCAAAAGATCCGCATGTCACGGTTCCTTGAATCAGTGCTTGAATATCCCTTGTTTCGTGCTATCGGCTGCGAGGATGACCGTGATGAACGCGCTTACTCTGCATTCTTTGAGCGGGGTTTCAAGGGTAATGCGGCACGGGATGATAAGAATCGTGTCTGGCACAATATATCAAGAATCGCAACTGCATTGTCTGATACTCGAGTCATTAACCACAACAAGGTATTTTTGGTGCTTGCGAAACAGGATGGACTTGACAAAACGCTGGAGGGACTGGAAGACCAGCTGCTTGGGGTCTATCTAGGTGATGGGTTGTGTGCCTCCGGAAAGAGAGGCAGGTTCAGTGTGCAGATTGGCCCAGAACTGATCATGCAAGGGATCGCTGATCCCTCCTCAAACCGGGGAGAGCGATGCGAGCTGGAAAAGGACCTTTATAGGCAAGCATTCGGAGTGCTCTGTGATACCAGTGTCTCGACGTTCCTGCAGTACTGCAATGACCTGATCAAGGAATTCTATTCCAGTAAGGCGGATGCATATTCATTTTCACGGATAGCAAAGCGGCATTTCTATGAATATTCCCTCAATGCGACCCAACGGTATACCAGCAAGATGAGTGAGCACGGGGTACAAAAGGATGATCATTTCACCTATACCTACACCCATGAAGAACTACAGGAGAAATTCTTTGGAAGGACGGGAACAATCAGGGAACTTCTGAGGTTCATATTTCCTCCCTTGCAAGCTACCCGCCGGGATGCCTCCCTTGAAAAACTGCTGGCTGGAAGGGCTGGTGCGAAAGATATGGAGCAGATATTGCGTAATTCATCTGATACACAGGTGCGACTGCCGTTGAGATATTGAATGCGAAAAACTCGCAGGCCCTGATTTGCAAGCGGGATTGACGGAGAAAGATTTTATCTCAGGTGTCACTGTGTTTTCTTTGGGGTTGATTTCTTGGTTTTCTTTGTTGCTGCCTTCTTGGTGGACTTCTTCTTTGCTTTGGTTGTTGCGGACTTTGCAGTGGACTTCTTGGTTGCCTTCTTTGTGGTCTTTGTTGTTGCAGACTTTGGTGCGGCTTTCTTGGTGGTTGATTTCTTGGTTTTCTTTGTGGATTTGGTTGATGAATTCTTGGTTGATTTCTTTTTTGATTTCTTGGCCTTGTTGGTTGCGGTTATGGGTGTGGTGTCCACTTTTCCTTCCACAATCTTCATCATGGTCTTGCACTTGGGGTAATTGTCACATCCGAGGAACTGGCCGTAGAAGCCGTTTCTAAGGATCATCTTCCCCTCACTGCAGGCAGGGCATTGCATGCCTTCTTCGGGGTAATGCTTTTTCTCTTCCTTTGTCGGGCAGTGAGGATTGATGCAGATCTCCTGGGGGCCCCGGCGAGGCTGGCGCATCTGGACAAGCGGCATACCGCATGATTCGCAGGTCTTGTCCGTGGGTTTGACTGTTCCGCCATTGGGGAGGTTATAGATTGTCTTGCAGTCGGGATAATTTGAGCATCCGATGAAGCGACCGAATCTGCCTTTCCTGATGACAAGCTCGCCTTCCTCACAGTTAGGACACTTTCCCACGGTTGTTGCCTGGCGGACTGCCTCATGGTTTGCTTCTGAGAGTTCACCGCCGAGGTTTGACTCATGGTTCTTGAATTCCTCGATTATCTTGGTGATCAGTTTTTGCGCCTTTTCCAGCACCTGTTCAGGAGAGTGCTTGTTCTGCCGAATAAGGTCCATCTCATCCTCAAACTGGCGGGTCAGTTTCTCGTCAAGGATCGCTGAGCAGTATTTCTCCAGGGTCTCGACAGTCTTTATGCCAAGCTCTGTTGCTTCAAGGTTGGATTCACCGGTGACATATCCACGCTGAAGAAGGGTCTCGATGATCTGGGCCCGTGTGGCTTTGGTTCCCAGGTTCTTCTTTTCTAGGGCGTGGATGATTGATGATTGGGTGTACCTGTTGGGTGGTTTTGTCTCCTTTGCCAGGCAGCTGATATCACCGACTTTCACTGCATCCCCCTTCTGGACGACGGGAAGGATTGTCTCGTCAATCTTGACATAGGGCGCGTAGAACTCGTGCCAGCCTTTCTCGAGGGTGACGGTCCCCTTGGTGATGAATTCCTCCTTGTTCACGTCAACTGTCAGGGTGTTTGTTTCACGGGTGGCAGGCTCTGCAAAGACTGCCATGAAGCGCTTGACAATGAGATCATAGATCTTGTAATCGCGCTCACTGGTCTCGTCAGGGGCAAGCCCTGTGGGATAGATTGCAGGGTGGGCATCATCGGTCTTTTTACCCTCGTTTGGGACAAGTTTTGTCTGGAGTATCTTTTCAGCCAAAGCCTTGTAGTGTTCCTGGCGCTTGAGATGGGTGAGGATGTTCTTGAACCCCAGCTGTTGGGGAAGTTTCTGTGAAGAGGTTCGGGGGTATGAGATAAGTCCTTCGGTATAGAGGCGTTGGGCGATCTCAAGGGTCTCTTTTGGTCGTATCTTGAAACAGCGATAGGCTTCCAGCTGCATGCTGGTGAGATCGAAAGGGAATGGTGGGTTCTGCTTGAACTGCTTTTTTGTGACCTCACTGATGGTGCCTTCCTTGTGACCTTCAACATTCTGCATGACAGTGTCTGCTTTCTCCTTCTCCCAGAACTTGTCTTCCTTATGCAGGCCCTTGACCTCGTTTCCCTTGATGTCACCGGTGAGCTCAATCTGCCAGAAGGGTACGGGAATGAATGCCTTGATCTCCTTTTCACGGTCAACGATGATCTTCAAGGCCGGACCCTGGACACGGCCGGTTGAAAGGACCTTGAAGCCCCCGGCTGCCTTATTGATCGCATGAGTCAGGGCACGGGTGACATTGATCCCGTAATAGAAATCAAGGATGTGGCGGGTGGTTCCAGCGTTCGCAAGCCCCCAGTCAAGAGTTGGTGATTTGGTCTCATAGGATTTGACTAGGTCCTGTTTTGTGAGGGTCGAAAATTTCATCCGGGCGGCGTCTTTTACCTTGCAGCACTCCTTGATCACGTTAAGGCCGATCACTTCTCCTTCAATGTCATAGTCGCATGCAACAGTGTATGAGTCTGCCTGCTTGCAGAGCTTTTTCAAGGTGTTGAGATACTTTCGTGAATAGTCAGCACTCTTATCGACGTCTGCGGTCGGGACCCATGCTACATCAAAGACCGGGTATCGTGACCAGGGTGTCTTTTGTGTCTCCCCCACTGTATAGAGATGACCGACAGCACAGGCAACGATTATATCCCTGCCGTTGTGTTTCAGGACGTAGTAGGGAACCTTGTTATGGTTCTCTTTCTTTGGTGAATTATCAGCAAGGGCTGTTGCAACCTTCTGGGCTGCGTTAGGCTTTTCTGTAATGATGAGTTCAGCCATTCACGGTGCTAAACAGGGAATTGTTTAAAAAACTTTGGATTTCACATCTCCTGCACGAAAGCCTCGACCGTGGGACGCGCCTTTTGACGGGCCTTTTGGTGGGCCTCTAAGAACGTGTTCACTTTCTCAATAAGTTGTGCCTTCAATTCGCCTGACAATAATTTCCCTGAACGGTAGTCTTCATAGGTCTGCTTGAGGGCCTCATCATCCTCTTCCAAAAAGGTGAGCCACTGGAATGCGATATCGATGTCAGGATCCCCACCAAGCTCGCGATGCTTCTCCACGGTCTCCTGGCCGCCGGAGAAGGCGTACTTATTCACTTTCTTTTTCACGGTCTTTGCGTCATCAGTGAGGGCGATGTATGAGGTAGGATCTGATGATGACATCTTGTCTCCGGAAAGTCCGGGAACGAACAGGTGATAGGTGGAGGATAACTGGACAAAGTTGTATGACTTGACCCGCTGGGTGATGTCCCGAGCCAGGCGGATATGTGGGTCCTGGTCGATCCCTACCGGGACAACGACAGGCATTGGCCCTTCAAGCTCGGGAAGCTGGACATGGAGCATGTCAGCGGCCTGGAGGAGGGCTGCGGTCATCTTGCCAGGACTCACCTCTCCGTAGACCGCGCGAAACTCGTTGAAGGTGACGTGACGGGCCAGGATGTTTTGGAGCCGGTAGTAGGCGTTTGCGATGGCGGGATCGGATGAGCGGTTGCTCTGGAAGTAAATGTGGCAGCGGTCAAGGTCGAGACCAAGGGCCGCGTAATTGAGGATGTATTCATTGATTGCGATCTCCCGGCTGCCCTCCAGGGATTGGCCCCGGGCGTTGTATGCCTCGATGTCTGCAACTGTTATGTAGATTTTTGCACCAAGGTTCTGGTAGAAGATCATCTGCTTTGCAAGAATCATGTGCCCGATGTGGAATTTTCCGGAGGGCATGAGGCCGGTCATCATGATGAAGGGTCTGTTCTCCCTGAGAGCGGTCGTTATGCGATCGAAATCACGGTGGGCAAAGATCTTCTTTCGCCGGAACATAAGGTCATCAAACTCAGAGGGGAGCTCGTTTATGGGAGATACCCCAAACTCCTTGATAATCTTGTCGTAATCAATCTTTCCTGATACTTCCCACGGCGTAATGGTCATGCCAGGAGGGTTGGAATCGTGCGTTTATAAATTTAACGAGCACGTGGGTCAC
>JBNJGT010000001.1:0-109576 GCA_051819765.1 Nanobdellota archaeon | reverse complement strand
TCGACGGGGTTGCAATGGAACTAAAGGTTGGCTCCATCAGAAATATACCTACAAAAAGAAATGTCCATCACGGAAAAAGTTTCATGACCCGCGTGCTCGAAAGATTTATATATCCTCACTCCGAAGAATCATCCATGGATTCCATAGTAAGAGAGGACACAATCAAAATAATTGAGGAATCCCTCCAAGCCATACAAAAACACGAATTCTCCACCCTGAATGAATTGAGCAATCACACGATTCACAACGCATCAGTGTTTCAGGATGCCTACTCAGTCTCAATAGCAGTAGTCATCTCTGCACTCGCAAAAATCACCAAACGGAGCAAAGAAGTCAGCCCCCAGATCATCTACTGTCTGGAAAAAGCAAAAAAATACCTGCAAGAAGAAGCAGATACGAGCTTCTGCGATGAGATAAAAAAGACCACTGACCTTATCCGAAAGTCAGATGTGCACCATTCGATCCAGGAGGTGCTGCGAAAGGCCGAGATCAAAAAAAGCTCAAACATCTACTACCATGGCATCTCTCTTGCGCGGGCAGCAGAACTGCTGGGCATTTCGCAATGGGAACTGATGAGCTATGTTGGAAAGACAACAATCATCGATCAGAATGGAAAAGTCAAGCAAAACCTGAAACAGAAGTTAAAGACAGTACGGGAGATATTTTCACTATGAAAACGATTGTATTCGACACAGGACCACTCATTACCCTTACCTTGAACCACCTCATGTGGGTATTGGATCCACTCAAGAAACGATTCGGTGGAAGGTTCTACATCACAGAAGGTGTCAAATACGAATTGATCGACAGACCACTTGAGATAAACAAGTTCAAGTTTGAAGCCTTGCACTCGCTCCATTACCTCAATAAGAAGACTCTTGAATTGTACCCGGAAAAGACCTACGAAGCCCTCACCAACACACTGATGACACTGATCAACAGCATCTTTTCCGCTCACGGCCAAAACATCCAGATTGTCCATAAGGGAGAGATAGAAACTTTGGCCCTCGCCCACCAGATCGGAGCCCAGACTGTAGTGGTGGATGAACGGACCACCATCAAACTCATAGAAGACCCGCTTGACATCAAACGCATACTGGAAAAGAAACTGCATACCAAGATCCGCATTGACAGGAAAAGATTATCCCAACTGAAAAGATATACCAGTGAGATGCGGGTCATACGCTCAGTAGGCATAATCATCGCAGCATTCGAGACAGGCCTGCTTGACCGTTACCTTCCGGATGAGCACTTTGATAAGGGTATACTTCTCGATGCGATCCTGTGGGGGCTCAAGCTCAACGGGTGTGCAATATCCCAAAAGGAGATTGAAGAATTGATCAAGCTTGAGATCAAAGCATGAGGCGCAGGTTAAATTCACCTGCCACATCCTGCTCCATAAGCTGCCGCGGATTCTCATGGGCAAGAGCCCAACATAATTTCACATACGCTGTTTCAGGAAGCATGTCATGCACAAACAGACAATCCATCTTGATTGAAAGCATCCGCAGGTTCTGATACACTAATGGATGAGTCGATCCAAACAAGGTCTGTGTCGTTATAACAACCAAAACACCATCCTTGATAAGTTCTTGCACCTTGGAAAAGAGATTCTGAGGGATATTGCCAAGGCCTGTTCCCGCGATCACCAACCCTTTATAGGATTTGAAATGATCAAGCTGGCCTGGCTGCATGCCAGGGTACGTATGGATGAGACCAACCGACTGTTCCAATGCGATATCAATACACCCATCCACCTCATGATGCGCAAGTACCTCCAATGTCCCGTCATGATACACCCGTCCAAGCGGTTCAGTATTGACTGGTTGGAACGCATCTCTGCGTGAGGAATGCATCTTGCGGACCTTTGTACCGTTCAAAAGCGAACAGTATGTATCCTCACTCGTCCCGTGAAGACAGGTCATGACCCCTGAAAGGTTAGAGCTTGCCGCAACAACAGCACATTTCAGATTCATGAATGCATCCGATGAACCTCGATCGATACTACGTTGGGATGCGGTCACAATGATTGGTTTGGATGAACGGATCATGAATGATAAGGCAGCGGCGGTAAAGTGAAGGGTATCGGTGCCCTGCGTCACAATCACTCCATCAACCTCAGACAGCTCCTCCTCCACTGCACGAGCGATCTGTTCCCAGTGAGCAGGACTCATGTCCTCTGACATCACTGAATCAATCTTCTTAGCCTTGATGTTAGCGATGTCCTGCAACTCAGGGATCATCGTCACAAAATCCTCTGCAGTGTAATCAGCATACACTCCGCCTGTCTTGTAATCCACCTTTGAGGAAATGGTACCTCCCACACTGAGGATAGCGACTGCAGGAAGTCCCTTCTTGTAAGACAGTTCCTTGGGCGGTTTTGGGGGTTCATACGTTGAGACGACCTTTGAATCGGTGATCCGCTCTTTTCTAATACCTATATTATATCCGGAATCAAGCTTTAGAACAACCACCTCCTCATCCAGGATGTCTGGCCGCGGCATAAGGATGCCTTCCACTGTCCCTTCATCAGTCACAATCTCTACATAATCGCCAGTATTCATTCTTATATCTCCGTTGGTACATCAATAAACTGGTAAGGTATATTAAACTTGTCCTTGATGAGTTTAGCAAGCGCTATAACCCCAAAGACTTCAGTCTCATAGTGCCCTGCAAGAATCAGGTTGATCCTGCACTCCTTTGCCTCATGATACACATGATGAGGTGCCTCTCCAGTGATGAGGCAGTCTACACCCTCAGCATACGCATCCTTAAGCGTACTGGACCCCCCACCGCTCACAACAGCAACCTGCCTGATTCTATTTGAACCAAAGTGCAGCACTACAGGAGACGTCGTAACCTGAGTGACGCGCTTGACCAAAGTAGGCATATCTGCCAGCAACCGACCCTTCAGACCGATCTGCATCCCGTGATATTCCCCGAAAGGCTGCAGATCCTCAATGCCAAGCTCTTGGGCAAGGACCGCATTGTTTCCCACAACTCCATGCATGTCCAAGGGAAGATGGATCCCATAGAGAGTCATGCCATGCTTTTCCAGGTAGGCAATCCGATGGGCACGGGTACCCATGTGATCGCGCACCCCTTTCCAGAATATGCCATGATGAGCAATGACACAATCACATCCTGCATGACGGGCCCTCTCAAAACTATCCATGCACGCATCCACACAAACAGCGATTTTGGTTACTTGTCGTGCACCATGCACCTGCAACCCATTCCTGGAAAAATCCGGAATCTGTTTGATTGAAAGATACGCATTCAAGAACCGGGACAACTTCAAAGTTGTAATCATATAAGAGAGATAAAAAAAGAATATTTTTATGTGTTTTGCCTAACCGAAATATGCTGGCCTCTGTTGTCGCATTTCTTTGCCTTGAGCACTGGAGAACTGGTGCTTCATGCCCTCATAAGATTCCTCAATCTCTTTTGTGATAGAGGGTGGAACCTTCTTTAGGGCCTCATCAAAATGTGATTGTTTCACTTTCTTTGCCTTGATGGACTCACGCAATGCAAAGATTGCAGCTTCACGGCAGACCGCCTCGATATCTGAGCCAGCATACCCTTGGGTCCGTCCCGCAAGGGTGGAAAGACTCACACCTTTCTCAAGAGGCATCCCCCGCGTATGCACCTTAAAGATCTCTTCCCTGGCAGCCTTGTCAGGAGTGCTTGCAAGGATGATCCGATCAAACCGTCCCGGCCGAAGCAAGGCAGTATCAACGATATCAGGCCGATTTGTCGCAGCGATGATAACCACATCATTGAGCTCTTCAAGCCCATCAATCTCAGTCAAGAGCTGGTTGACCACCCGCTCGGTGACATTGGAGTCACCACCAGCTCCACGTCGTGGCGCGATAGAGTCGATCTCATCAAAGAAGATGATAGTCGGCGCAGTCTGGCGCCCCTTCTCAAAGATCTGGCGAACAGCCTTCTCGCTCTCTCCAACCCATTTGGAAAGCATTTCTGGACCCTTCACAAGGATGAAATTTGATTCAGCCTCATTGGCCGCAGCCTTTGCAAGCAAGGTCTTACCTGTTCCTGGTGGACCATAGATGAGAACACCCTTTGGTGCACGAATCCCCATCTTATTGAAGACCTTTGGATATTTGAGCGGCCACTCCACTGCTTCTTTGAGTTCCTGCTTCACATCAGAAAGCCCCCCAATAAGGTTCCAGTTGACCTTGGGGATCTCAACCAACACCTCACGCATTGCGCTTGGCCGGACAAACTTGAGCGCCTCCTTGAAATCAGTGATGGAGATATTCAGTTTGTCAAGGTACTTTGAGATATCCCCCTCCTCGAGCGAACCCATATCAGATATGATTCGCCGAAGAACAATCATAGCCGATTCTTTGGAAAGCGATGCAAGGTCTGCACCCACAAACCCGTGAGTCTTCTTCGCAACCCAGGTCAGCATATCTTCAACCAGCTCAACACGCACTCGCTCTTTGAGTTCATCACTCATCCAGCTTGCAGAGATCCGTGAGTTCACTTCCTCATCATCTTTGGATTTGAGGACGCGTTCAAGGAAACTCTTTAGCTTCTTATCTTTGATTGAAGGAACGATCTTTTGAAGACCGGATCGTGAAAACCTGAAGTTGTCAAGATCGAAATTGACCTCAGAGAGAGTCTCATGAATCAGTTTTGAACGAGGATCATCAGCTTCAAGCTGATTCAACACATTCTCCTTAAGGTCACGGATTCCCCGCACCTCATCCAAGCCCTCGATGTGACGGTCCTGGTCCCGGAACTTTTTCTTGACCTCAGAGAGGATATAATTCAGGGTGATATCAGCCAGACTCTTGAGGTCAACATAATTAAGACCAAACAACTCACGTTCAGGGTCAGACGATTTGATCGCATCCTCAATCTCTCCTTTGATTGCCTCAACCTCATCAATCTTGGTCTGCGCAGTCTTGAGCTCAGCTGATTTCTGACGCTGCCGCTCCTTCATATTCTCTATGCGATCACGCAATCGTTTCTTCTCCCGATAGAGGTTCTGGGTGTTAGAGTAATCCTGGCGTTCTAGCTGCACCTCAACATTCTTGAGTTCTTCCTCACGCTTCTCAAGTTCCTCAGAGATATTCTTGAGCTCTTTATCATACCCGACAATATCGGAATTGAGTTTGTCCACATAATCCTTGATGCTTTTTCGTGCGATCGAACTATCAAAAGGCGGATTCAGCGGCATATTCCGTGTGTGGACCTTGAGAATCTCAAGTCTGTCATGCTCTTTTGGAACCCCTATCTCAATCTCACGATCAAACCGACCAGGCCGGCGAAGCGCCGGATCGATGGAATTCGGGATATTTGTTGCCGCGATCACCACAACCTTCCCGCGGCTCTTCAACCCGTCCATGATCGCAAGAAGCTGTGCCACTACCCGCTTTTCCACCTCACCATGCGTCTCTTCACGCTTGGAAGCGATCGCATCGATCTCATCGATAAAGATGATCGCAGGTGCATTTGCCTCAGCCTCCTCGAACTTCTTCCGGAGGTTCTCTTCTGACTGCCCATAGAATTTGGACATGATCTCAGGCCCATTGATGACAATGAAATGGGACTTGGTCTCATTAGCAACTGCCTTTGCAAGCAGGGTCTTACCCGCACCAGGTGACCCATGCAAAAGGACTCCTTTTGGCGGCTCGATCCCTAACCGGTCAAAAACCTCAGGATGTTTGATCGGAAGCTCAATCATCTCACGGATCTTTTTGATCTCGTCCTGCAGGCCTCCTATATCCTCATAGGTTACCTCTGGTACGTCATGTTCCTCCTCAGCCTCTTTGGCTTCAGGATTGAATACTATCTCTGTCATGTCAGTGATCCGCACAGCCTGCTTTGGCTGGGTATCAACCACAATGAACTTGATATCAGAGAAACCGAAACTGCTCATCATGCCCTCATCAAAGAGCTCAACAATATCATCAAAGAATGGTGAACCCGAATAAGTCCCTTTGCGCGTCCGGCGTCTTCCACCAATAGAGATGATATCTCCTGTCAGGACAACACGATTATGGAGTCCCCGCCTGAAAAAGACAGGATCAGCCTTGACAACGATATCCTTTCGGGCAGGCGCAATCACTACCTTCTTTGCTTCCTTCACATCTGCCGGATTCAACGTGACATACTCACCGATACCTGTCTTGGCATTCCGTCTCAAGAGACCATCCATCCTGATGATATTCAGGCCAATGTCTCCAGGATACGCACGCTCAACAGTTGCGACAGTCGTACGTTCCCCATAGATTTCGATAGGATCCCCCGGTCGTAGACCCAGGTCTCGCATTACCGCTGAATCTATCCGCACAAGCCCCTTATTCACATCATCCTGAACCGCTTCGGCTACTTTTAACTTGATTTCCTGAGTCATAAGTAAGAAAAAATATTGGTAAGCTAATAAAAGTTTCGACTACTTGTCCTGTACCTTAGGAAGGGGTATAGGCGACGGCAGATTGATCTCCCGGCTCAGTATCAGTGCCTCCAGATTGGACTTTTTGAGCACGTGGTTCAGAATCTTGGTCATAGTCTCCTTGTTGACTTTCTCTTCAGCTTCCCACTCCGCAAGAATGGCCTTATGCTTTTCATCCTGCTCAATGGTCAGTACCTCACCAGTCAGAAGGATCTCACCGATACCTGGCTCATACTTGGTCACAAACTCAAAGCCAAATTTCAGGCCGGTCTGCTTGTTCGGACCCAAAGACAGTTGAGATTCCTCAACTGACTTGATAGAGACATTATTTGTGATATTCACCTTGCCACTGACCTGTGACTTACGCTCAACATGCATCTTTGTAAAATTGAAACCCACTATTGTCATTATATTCACCACCCCTACGGAAGGGATGTACTCTATTTAAATGTTTTCCAAATAGCGCCGCACTATGGCATCTGCCCGGGCAGAATCATACTTTGCCCCCCCAAAAGAAAGCCCTTCAACCTGGTTGATCTTTGCGACTGAGCGGTAAAGCACACGTCTTTCTGCACCGGTAAGAGGTTGGACAGATAAAGAGGAAAAATCTGTAGTGCCAAGCTTTTGCGTCGTTTCCCGAAGCACACTCATGATGATTGACTGATTGTCCGAGACCCTGATGGCATATGCCCGCTGCATATCATGATACAAGTCAGCCAAATAATTGGTCTCCGGAGGCATATGAGGATGAAAATACAGCGATTTGGTCGGCTCCTGAGCGATTGTATCCAGTTCCCGCTGCACTTTAGAGAGCGGCAGACGATAATCCTTCTTGCCCCGTGAGCTATTGGTACGCATCCCAAAGACCCGGCGGTTCATATCAGTCCCCACCAACCGCACAAATTTACAACCAACATCCTCGCATTGCCCATACATGGACAGGCAATCCTCATAGGTCACATCCTGAAGTCGAGAGACAGCAACCAGCTTCCGGGCCCGCTCCTCATCCTTCCGCGAATCGATGTCCGGCTCCAGGCAACAATCAGCCGGGAGAAAAGAGATAGTAGGGGCTTTGTCCTCTGTTTCGAAACTACGATTCAGGATCGCTTCAACGCCCGCAAGAGTTGGCTTCCACGAAGGATTGAACTTACCCAGGAAATCCTGCGCATAGGTTTTCAGGAGACCAGAAGAAGCTATGTAGAGACTTTTCCCATCAATAGGATAGTCACCCACATTCTGGGAGTTGGGTGTGACCATGTTTTTTCCAAGCAATGCCAGATTAAGAGGATTCTTGAGCTTCCGAAGGGTATAGCCTGCTGAAAACAAGAAATACCGCTCACGCGGAATCCCACGTGTCTCAGTCGGCACTCTCAGAGCCCCGATGTTTGAGTTTCGAAATTCTGCGTCAGCAAACTTGACCCATGGCCGGATATTGAAATACCGACGCCCATCATCCACCCCGTTCTCCTGTCGCAGGCAGATGCCCACACTCAAATCTGCATCATGTTCTTCAACCCTATCAGCAAAGTGTTTGATAGCATCTGTTGTTGCAGCAAACACATCCCCAAACAGGAAATAGATATGATCCGATACCTGAGCTCCTTGGGAGAGGAGTTCTTCCCGACGGGCAACCGCACGTTGATAGCCCAAATCCAGGTTTTCAAGGAAATGGTCACCTTGTTCGATGACCTCATCATCAATCACTGATTCCAATGAACTCCTGTCACCGACAATGACGCTATGACTATTACCAAGACCTGCCACTGCCTCAAGGCCAGGGTGGATCGCACGCTTTCCAGAATCATCGATCGGCTTGAGTGCCTTGTTCTCCTCATCTATCAGGTTCTCACCATAACTCTGTTTGACCAGCCACCTTTTCAGGTACACTTTGGTCCGCTCCAGCCGGACTGAATCGAGCAACCCCAACAATCCTGACTGGTCTGCCTGAGCATGGGATTTCTTGTTGTACCCTGCAAGATGAACAAAGACCCGATACGGCTCCATGACCGAAAGGAGCGACAGTGTTCTTATAAATCTTATGCGAGTCATCACTCCAAGGAGACACGCGACTTCTCCAAAGAATTTATATATGTACAAGACTACCACATAAAAGGGATACACAATGGACCTGACAATCGAGAAAATATCAACATTCTGCAAGCAGAAAGGGTTTATCTTCCAAAGCTCCGAGATTTATGGCGGCATCGCCGGATTCTGGGACTACGGCCCCCTTGGAGTAGAACTCTTCAACAATATCAAGCAACACTGGTGGAAGACCTTTATCCATTCCCAGGAGAACATGGTAGGCCTTGACGCAAGCATAATATCCCATCCTCGAGTCTGGAAGGCCTCTGGCCACTTGGATTCCTTCGGAGACCTGCTTATCGCCTGCACCAAATGCAAGAAGAAATATAGGGCTGACCACCTCATCGAGGACAAGCTGGACATGAATGTGGAAGGTATGGAGATTGAAAAGATAAACCAGATCATCCAGGAAAACAACCTTGCCTGTCCTGACTGTGGCGGCCAGTTCGGCGAACTCAAAAACTTCAACCTCCTCTTCAAGACCCACGTCGGTGCTGACGAGGACAAGGCCTCAGAGGCATATCTCAGAGGAGAGACCGCACAAGGGATGTTCACCGACTTCAAGCTCATCGCCGAGTCCCAGCGCATGAAATTACCCTTCGGCATCGGCCAGATCGGGAAATGCTTCCGGAATGAGATATCTCCCCGGGATTTCATATTCCGATGCAGAGAATTCACCATCGGAGAGTTCGAGTTCTTCCTACACCCAGAGGTCGAGGAATGTGAGAATCTGACAGATAAGGCCCTGGACACACAATTCAATTTCCTCAGTGCCGAAAGCCAGGAGAAAAACGAGAACCAACTCACCCAGACCACCATACGGCAGCTTCTCAAGGAAAAGCGCCTTGGCGAATGGCATGCCTACTGGCTCGCTGAACAGATCAACTGGTTCAAAAGCATGGGGCTTGACCTGAACAATTTCAAGGTGCGCGAACACACGACGGACGAGCTCTCCCATTACTCTTCAGCAACCTTCGACATGGATTACAGTTTCCCGTTCGGATCAAAGGAAGTGGCCGGTAATGCCAACCGTGGCCAGTATGACCTCACCCAGCACATGAACGAGAGTAAGCAGAAACTGGACCTTTTCGACGAGGACAGCAAACAGAAAGTGGTGCCCCGGGTCATTGAACCAACCTTTGGGATGGACCGGGTCTTTCTTGCAACACTCGTTGACGCATTCAATGATGATAAGGAACGAGGCAACATCGTCCTCAAACTAAAACCTGAGCTTGCACCGATCAAATGCGCAGTATTTCCGCTCATGAATAAGGAACCGCTCACCAGGATGGCCCGGGACATCTTTGACGAATTGAAGCGGGAATTCAACTGCACATATGATAAATCTGGCTCCATCGGCAAGCGCTACGCCCGCCAGGATGAGATCGGAACACCGTTCTGCATCACCATCGATTTCGAGAGCGTGGAAAACGATGACATCACCCTGCGTGACCGTGACAGCACAAAGCAGGTGCGCATCCCCCGAAAGGAACTCCTGCCAAAGCTCTGCCAGTTCATGGTACAAGGTTTCACAGAATAACCTATTTAAGAAAAATATTTAAAGGGAGAAAACGTGCCAGTACCTGATGAATAGTCAGGATTACCTTCTCCATTGGGCAAAGGAATATTTCCGCAACAAGGACATAATCTACAAGAAAATCATCGCAATTGATGAAAAATCCCACCACCTGGAAATCAACTACAAGGACAAGACACTTTATGTCTATGGTTTTGAGACCTTGGAAGAAGTGCTTAAGGTAAGCAAGGAAGACCAGCACACCGCTGTGATCGTTTTCAACACTGAAGATAACCTCAAAAGCCTCCAGAGTCTCTGGAAAGAGCTCATCAAATTCAAGCACCTCTTCATCTACTTTATCAACCCTAACAGTGTGAGGGACCAGAAATGGATCATCTCACCCTATGTCCACGATAAGATTGCTGATAAGAAGACACTTAAGACCGGATTGAAAGCTATGTTCGATTCAGTGAGCCAAATAACCTCCCCCGAAATAAAAAAAGTTATAAAGAAAAATCAATTTTAATCTGAATGGGTTATGCGGTTACCAAAAGGGTGCTCAATAAAACCAAAGGACTGTGTCCAAAACTATTATTATCACCTTAGCGTAACCGCATAATCCTTTATATACAACACCTGATTTCTCATCCCCATGAAGCTTGAGGAGTTTGACTACCACCTGCCCCCGGCACTCATTGCCCAAGAACCAGCAAAGCCCAAAAGCTACTCACGCATGTTGGTACTCTCTAAAAGGCTCACAGACAAACGGTTCTATCAGATAAAAGACTATCTGAGAAAGGATGACCTCATCGTCATCAACGACACCAAAGTCAAAAGAGCGCGCCTTCTCGGCAAAAAAGAGACTGGAAGCCCAGTAGAAGTCATGCTCATGCAACAGGAAGGGAATCTACACCGTTGCCGCATCAAAGGGAAACCACGGGTCGGAAACACCCTTATCTTCACGGATACAAAGGCAACCATCAGAAAGAAAGAAAAGGACACCTTCCTTCTCGAATTCCGGAAAGAACCACTCGAAGGATTGCTCCCCACCCCACCCTATATCACAGGAGAGCTTCATGACGAATCCGAATACCAGACTGTCTATGCCAACAACCCCGGCTCCCTTGCCGCCCCCACTGCAGGCCTCCATTTCACAAGGAACCTCATTCAAGAACTCAGACAGAAAGGCATCCAATTCGCCTCCGTCTGCCTCCACGTTGGCTATGGCACCTTCAACAAGGTCTATGACCTTGCGACCCATCAGATGGAACCCGAATACATAACAATCACCAAAGAGACCGCTGACCAGATCAACAACCGCAAGGGCCGTCTGTTTGTGGTCGGGACCACCACCATGAAATCCCTGGAGACAGCTGCTGACAGCAATGGGATTATCCACCCCTATGAAGGCTACTCAGACCTCTTCATCAAGCCAGGCTACCAGTTCAGGGTACATCCCCAGGGCTTCCTCACCAACTTCCACCTTCCAAAATCAACCCTGCTACTCCTCATCAGCGCATTCATAGGAAAAGAGAAAGTATTTGAAGCCTACCACCATGCCATCCAAAAGAAGTACAGATTCTATTCACTGGGAGACTGCATGCTCATCTCGCAGCCGCAAAAACTCTGACGGTACAAGCCCATCTCTTTGCTCAGACGTACACTGAGATCATACCCGGCCTGCTTTTTGAAGTTACTCTCAAGGTACAGGTCACCACCGACCTCCTTCCCGATGCGGTTGATGATTTCTGCGTTCTTGTGGGGGCTTAGAGTCAATGTCGTCGCAAAGGCATCAAACTTATTCACCGCCATCTCATAGGTCTTCTCCAGCCGGTCCCGGTAACACAAAAGGCAGCGCCTGCCATTCTCAGGCTCACCCTCCAGCCCAAAAACGCGATCAAGCCACGCCTGGTGATCATACGGCGCGGGCACAAGCTCCACCCCATACCGCAGGGCAACCAGTTTCACATCAGAAAAACGCGCATCATACTCCCCAGGAGGTATAGAAGGATTATAGAAGAAAAGAGAAAGGCCATCCCAACGCTCCAACGCAACGAGCGCACAGGAAGCACAACACACATGCAATAGCTTATTCGTAATCATTCGATTCCGGGTTATACGACGGAACCGCAGCCTTGCTTATGAGCATGATATCGCCGATGGCTTTTACAAGCTGGTGGGGAACGATAACTCCCTTCGCATTCCCAAGTACCTTGGAAAGATAGGAATTCTTGGTCGCCTTGACCCGCCATCCAAAGACTTTGGTCTGGGTGAGTATTGATTCCTCAATGTCACCGAAGTACTCACCACTATCAGTAAAAACCTTCATATCAAAGGTATCAGTAATATTTTTCATCTTTAGCATTGTAAAACCCTCCTATACAAAGAATAAAGTAAAGTAATATTTAAAGCTTACTTCTTCCGTGCAGGTCGCAATGAAGTTGAATGACATTTTCTGCATTTAACCTTCTCCTGCAATACAAGCATATTGGATGTCATCAGAGAGCGTTTACAACTCTTGCACACAAACTTTCGCTTGAACTTTCGCGCTTCTGCTTCTGGGAATTTTGCCATGGTTATTCACTTTTTACTTGTTTCATGACCTTATCATCAAGAATGATCCAGTAAAGAACAGTTGACCCTTCCTTGCACTGGCCCTTGAGTTCTTCAGGGATTTCAAGATCAAAGGTTTCGTAGGTCTCAGAGTCCATCACATTGGCCATACCATCTGTGACCGAGAGTACCTGCGCATTTCGTTTATCGATGATGGGAACCTCAATTTTATCATGTCCCGGCATGACAACAACACGCTTCTTACCGTCTATCAAGCCGACACCTTCAAGACGCACCTTTGCGTGCCCATGTTTTCCGGGCCGAGAGGTCTGAGTGCTGCTGACTGTGCAAGCTGCCTCATCAATGACTACATAATTTCCTTCTTTTAGTGATCCGACGGATTTTAATGTTTTCTCTCCACTCATAGTGCGACACCTTTCACAAAAGAAATTGGGTTGCTTTATAAAAGTTATGGTGGATTTGAGTCTAATGCCAAACCGAGTGCCAAAAATGGACAACACCACCCTGTGTCATAGATTTGCATGGTCAGAACGTATCCTTAAAGAACAAGGCACCAAAATGCAAAGGACTTCAGCTACGAGAGGACTGTATGGAATAAAGATTTAAATATCTAAGGCCAACACTCGCTCTGTGAGGTGAGGGAAGTGTCTAACAATCAACAACCAATATTCATTCTTCCGGAAGGAACACAACGAACACAGGGCAAGAATGCCCAAAAGACGAACATCGAAGCTGCAAAGATGGTAGCAGAGACCGTCCGCACCACCCTTGGGCCCAAGGGGATGGACAAGATGCTTGTTGACAACATCGGCGACATCACCATTACAAACGACGGAGTCACTATCTTAAACGAGATGTCAATCGAGCAGCCCAGCGCAAAAATGATTGTTGAAGTGGCAAAGACACAGGAATCAGAGATAGGGGATGGCACAACCACTGCAGTGGTCCTCGCAGGCGAGCTCCTCAAGAATGCCGAGAAACTGCTTGATTCGAACGTCCATCCGACAATCATTGCAAAAGGCTACCGCATGGCAACAGAAAAGGCCCTGAGGGTCCTTAAAGATATCTCTGAACCGGTGAAGGAAAAGGATTCCACAATCCTGCGGCAGATCGCAACAACTGCCATGACCGGAAAAGGCGCCGAAGCCTCAAAGGACATCCTGGCAGACATTGCGGTAAAAGCAGTCCAAAGCGTCATCGAGAAAACTGATGAATCAATCTACTATTCAAAAAACGACATCAACGTCGTGACAAAGGTTGGCGGGTCCATCGAAGAGTCAAACCTTATTGAAGGTATTGTGCTTGACAAGGAGCGGGTTCATTCAGGCATGCCTCGCGTCATAAAGAATGCAAAGCTTGCCTTGATTGACACCCCAATAGAAGTGCGGGGCCCTGAGACCGATACGCGGATCCAGATCAATGACCCCTCCCAGCTCGAGGCTTTTGTCAACCAGGAAGAGAAGATGATAAAGGATATGGTTGAGCGCATCGCAGAATCCGGCGCAAACGTTGTCCTCTGCCAAAAGGGTATCGACGATATTGCCCAGCATTTCCTTGCAAAGCGAGGCATTTTCGCCATTCGCCGCGTCAAGAAGAGTGACATGATATCTCTTGCCAAAGCTACCGGCGCAAAGATCGTCACAAATCTCAATGAACTCTCAGCTGATGACCTCGGCCAGTCCGGCATAATTGAGGAAGTGAAAGTGGGTGACGATGACATGGTCTTTGTCAAAGACTGTAAGAACCCGCGCTCCGTGACTATCCTCATCAAGGGAGCGACCAACCATGTCGTCGATGAGATCAAGCGCGCAATGGAAGACGCTATCGGTGATGTGGCCGCAACACTCACCACAGGATTTTTTGTTGCCGGCGCCGGCGCCCCAGAGATCGAGATCGCCCGCAACCTTCGAAAATTCGCAGAAAGCCTTTCAGGGAGGGAACAGCTGGCAGTGGAATCCTTCGCGGATGCGATGGAAATCATCCCAAAGACCCTTGCCGAGAACGCAGGGATTGACCCTATTGATATCCTTACCGAACTCAAGGCAGCCCATGAGAATGGCATGAAGTGGGGCGGTATCGATGTCTTCACCGGCAAGGTGGTTGACGCCTTCAAGGGCGGCGTCATCGAGCCCATGAAGGTCAAGAAGCAAGCCATCTCCTCTGCGTCAGAAGTTGCAGAGATGATTCTCAGGATCGACGATGTCATCGCAAGCTCTGACTCAGAGAACCAGCAGCAGGGCATGTACTGATAAGAAAGATTTATAAAATAACCTTTATTTTTTTGGATTGGAGGAATCATAATGAAGAAAACATGTATTTCATGCAAAAAGGATATCACAAATGACGAAGGCAGTGTGATTTTCATGTGTCCAGGATGCAACAACTACGAGATTGTCCGGTGCAAGCACTGCCGACAGATCGTGGCAAAATACGAATGTCCGGAATGCGGATTCATCGGACCAAACTGAGGTGACAAGATGGCACAGGTAATAGTTGGATTAAAGATCATGCCAGAAGGCCCTGAAAAGGACCTAGAACAGATTGAGGAAGCAGCAAAGCTAAAGATCGAAGAATTTGGGGGTACCGTCCAGAAATCAGAGACTGAACCTGTTGCCTTCGGACTCAAATCAGTCAACATCACTTTCAGCATGGATGAAGACCTCGGGGATACAGAACAACTTGAACAGGACATCGCGCAAGTACAAGACGTCAATTCTGTTCAGGTCGCATCAGTCAGCCGAGCCCTCGGCTAAGATTTCCATCAATTCTTTTTCTGGAATATCAGTACGCACCCCCTGCTTTGCAAAATGCGTGCGGCTGATAGCATAGCCCCGCTCTTGGACCTTGTCAAATAGAGCATCCATAGGCAAAACATGCCCTGTTTTCTTTGCAATCGTCGGCAGATCATAGAAGAAGGGTACATCAACCGAGTAGTCCCCCTGCAATTCCCGCATGAAGCCACCAGAAAGGTCCCACAGGAATTCTGTCGCAAGAGGCCCCAGCCACATGAGCCCTGCATAGTCATCACCCTCATTGAAAACATGCCGACTCATTGCCCACCCGACGTCACGGGAGATGTAGTACCCATGCTGGCTGATCAGTGAATCACATACCTGCTTCCCCTTACGCACCAAAAAGAATACTCGAAAATAATGATCCTTCGCATAGGACACCAGAGGGATCAACGCCTTGTCGTATTGCATGGCAACAAGCTGCACCTTACGGATCAGGATGCGAAGCCCCAGCTCTTTCATCAGCGGATTGCGAAGCGGCCGCGCCCAGTATTTGCGCTGGCACGCCTTGGGATACGTTCCGCACAGGCAGCCTGTATCAGTAGCAGTCACCGCCAGGATTCCCTTACGCCGGATGCGTCGACAGGCTGTGTCAAGGAAGGGATTCGGGCTCCCGAATGGATCCACATCAATATAATCATAATACCGCGCCCCAAGAAAATCATTTGCCTCTTGCTCAAAGACTGCGGCACTGCAGCTGTTAGACTCCAGATTTTCCCTGATGAGCCGAACAGCTTCAGGGTTATTGTCATTCATATACACAGTCATGCCGGGCACCTCTCTGAGGATGCGAATCCCCCTGATACCAGAGCCTGCAAGTGGCAGACCCACCTCAAGCGGCCGACCAACTGCCTGCAAGATCTCAATCGTGATGTCCCGGTTCAGTCTCATATCAGGGTTATAGAATACCGGCAGATCCTTTGAGACCTTCCCGTCATAGACCTTCACACGTGCCAGCCCTTCCTCAATATGCTCCATGCAACAGAGGGATACCAGCTTGTTTAATAAACTAATCCAAACGCAATGACAGAGACTGAATTACCCCAACAACTCCCTGACATACCGGGTTGCCGCACCAATATCATAGCCAACAGGGATATGGATAGAAGCTAATTTCTTATTATTAAAATAATGAGAAATAATATACAGGAAATAATTGCACACATAGTCGGACGCATCATAGGACCGCCAACTCCGTCCATCCGGCTGCACCCGCCAGGTGAGAAAATAGGCAGGAGGGCCCTTCAGGATAGGCTGCGCCTCGTCCCCCTTCCTCAACCGCTTAGCATTCACCGCTTTCCGCTCGATACGAAGTTTCTTCCCCCGTGGGTATTGCCCAAGACCCACAATCACCTCAGGATCCACCCGCCTGACCTCATCAATGAACTGCCGCTTATTGAAGCGAACATCAAAAGCCACAGTGGCGATATCCTTACCCCGAAGACGTCTCAATATCCCCTCAGTGATATTCTCAGGGTAATGCAGGAAGGGCCTGAACCCATACACTAGTTTCATGCAATCCATCAATTTCTCCACCTATTTAACCCTTGGCCCTAACTGTTTTACCCTCCCAGGGACAACTAAAAGAGAAATATTTATAAAGACGGTGTCGTTACCACTAGTTAATGAGGACTCGGGATAGTTCTTCTCGAACAACCCCTCCCTCCCCCTACATCCTGAGTCCTTCATTCCCCCAATTTTTTTTCTTTTCCCACTACCAAGAGGCCAAATCTACTCAAGACCGCCATCCTTGTATAGCACCCTCAATAAAGCAAGGGCCCCAAAAGGACAGTTCTCCCATCACCTTTAGTGTCAGAATAAAGCCGCACATTCCTGTCCAGCACCGAAAACATTTAAAAGGATACCTATATCCCTGCCAAGCATGGCAAAAAAGAAAGGGTGTGGCCCGGAAATCAGAAGCCCAATCTGCACTACCCTGGGCCACGTGGACCATGGAAAATCAACCCTTCTCGACTCGATCAGAGGCTCCTCTATTGTCAATACTGAGGCTGGAAAGATCACCCAGTCCATCGGCGCATCCATCGTCCCCCTGGATACTATCAAGAAGATCTGCGGCAAACTCCTCGACACACTCGGCATGAAATTCACCATACCAGGCCTGCTGTTCATTGACACCCCTGGCCATGCAGCCTTCACTTCGCTCCGAAAAAGAGGTGGCAACCTGGCAGACATCGCAATCCTGGTCGTTGACATCAATGAAGGTTTCAAACCGCAGACAATCGAGGCCTTAGAGATCCTTAAGAGCAGCAAAACACCATTCGTGGTTGCTGCAAACAAGATCGACCTCATTACAGGCTTTCATGATTTCAAAGGACCACTTCTAGAAAACATAAAGAAACAATCAGAGCAAGTTCAACGTGAACTTGACACAAAACACTACGAGCTTGTCGGGAAGTTGAGCCAGTACGGCTTCAATTCAGAGCGCTACGACAAGGTGGAAGACTTCACCCAGCAGATCGCAATCATCCCAACCTCAGCAAAACAGGGCATCGGTATGCCCGAGATTCTCATGCTGATCTCAGGCCTCGCCCAGCGGTTCCTGGAGAACTGTCTCCAGTGCGACCTCAAAGGCCCTGCAAGAGGGGTAGTCCTTGAAGTGAAGGAAGAGAAGGGCCTTGGAAAGACGATAGATGTCATCATCTACGACGGTACCATCCGCACAAACGATCTCATCGCAATCGGTAGTCTGGATGAGCCGATCCCTGCCCGGGTAAAAGCACTCTTGGAGCCAGCCCCATTGGCTGAGATCCGCGACAAGAAAGCCAAGTTCAAGTCAGTCAAGCAGATAACCGCCGCCTGCGGAGTCAAGATCTCAGGACCCAACCTTGATCAGGTCATAGCAGGCATGCCCCTCGCAGTCTACACCCAGGAGACCCAAGAGGAGGTATTCCAGGAGCTCCAGGAAGAGATTGATGAGGTCATAACCGAAAAGGACGAGGAAGGCATTGTCATAAAGGCTGACAGCATCGGAAGCCTGGAAGCCCTCATGAACCTGCTTCATGAGCATGATGTGCCAATCAGGCGTGCCTCCATAGGAGACATCTCCAAGAAGGATGTCATTGAGGCACAATCAAACAGGGAAAAGGAGCCCCTCTACACAGTAATCCTTGGTTTCAACGTGAAATCAGACCAACCACCCTCCGATGTCAAGATCATCACAAACGACGTTATCTACAAGCTCATCGACGACCTGTTCGAATGGCAAAAACAAAAGCAGCTCGAACAAGAGACAGAAGAATACAAGAAGCTCACAAAACCGGCAAAGATCCGCATCATGGAAGGCTACACATTCCGCCAGTGCAACCCTGCCGTCGTCGGAGTGGACGTTCTTGAAGGCACCCTCAAATCAAACTCTCCACTCATGAACCTGGAAGGAAAACGCATCACCCGGGTCAAAGGGATCCAGCTTGAGCAAAAGAACATCGAGGCAGCAGAAAAGAATAAGGAAGTGGCAGTGGCCATGGAAGGAGTGATAGTCGGAAGACAGATCAAGGAAAATGACATCCTCTATACAGCACTCAGCGAAGATGAGTTCAAGAGTTTCAAGCAATTCAAGAAACTGCTTAGCCAGGAGGAAAAGGACCTCTTAAAAGAGATTGCAGAAATAAAGCGGAAGAACAACCCAGTCTGGGGAGTCTGAACGGGTCACCCAAATCGCTTCGTGATGAGAATATTTTCAAAAAATTTCTAGTGGAATTAAAAATCAAATATTGTCGAAGGGTTGCAATGGAACTAAAGGATAGATCCCTCAGAAATATACCTACAAAAAGAAATGTCCATCACGGAAAAAGTTTCGTGACCCATCTGAACACAACTTTCTTATACTCTGAAACATTCTTACACGTATGGAACTCCTCTATCTCATCCTCATCGCAATCGGCGTAGCAATCCTTTCAGCGCTGCCTCTGCACATCGCAGCATCCCTCCTTGGTGGCAGATCATCCATTCTCAAGGTCATTGTCATACACATACTGTTCTGGGTGATTTCAGCATTCTTAGGCGGGATGTTTGGTCCTCTATCCCCCCTGTTGCTCTTCATACTCCTCATCATCATCTACAAGATAGCATTCAATGTGGGGTGGATCGCTGCCCTCCTCATCTGGGTGACCCAGTTCATCGTATTGGCAATTATCGTAACAATCTTGTTCTTGGTAGGAATCACCATACCCTTCATAACTTTTTTTTAAGGGTGAAAAACGGGCGAGTCGGACTCGCCCGAAGGTCCTGTGGTGTGCTACGCGAGAGGGAAATGGCTCCCCGGTTTGGCGAGTGGGTTGGGTGGTTAAGAATGGATGTGGGGAGCCATTAGTGGAGTAGTCCTTTTGGTGTTTTCTTCAGTTCATTGACCCACATAAGGCCAATCTTGATCATGTCTTTATTGAACTTATCTGACAGGGTATAAACCTTCTTGTACATATCATAGTCGATCATGCCCATAGTCTTGAACGGGGTAAGGATACGGTCATAGAACTGGCGCTTATTATAGGTCAGCTTGACTGTCTTGCCCTTATATTCAGGGTCATCCACCTGAGTCTGCAATTCTCCATCATGCAGGGAAGTGGCAAAGAATGACATCTGTGATTTGTTCAGTTCATTCCCGTTCTGCTTCATGAACTCTATGAGTGTCTTTCCCACTATAATCTGTTGCTTTGTGGCAAAGATTATCTCAAAGATATTCTCTGGAAAATTGAACCGGTCATAGAGGATAACCATCAAAAAGAAATAGAGTGAACTAGTATATAAATGTTATTGTTTTATAGATTAGTATCCTCTTTCCTATACCACCTAGGCCGGACCCCCATCCGATTCCACCACCTGAAAACGCCAAAAACAACAGAGAGAGACGCTACAGCACCCATCAAAAACTTTATAAAGGCCCCAAAATTCATAATAGACAAGGAGATTTCTCAACCATGGAAGAACAAAGTGACAGGATTATCTCACAAGAGATTGAAGAGGAAATGAAACAGTCCTACATGGACTACGCAATGAGTGTCATCGTAGGGCGGGCCCTTCCTGATGTAAGGGACGGCCTGAAACCTGTTCATCGACGTGTTCTCTACACAATGCACACCACAGGGGTGCTTTCCAACAAACCATACCGTAAATCCGCAAACGTGGTTGGTAACTGTATGGCAAAGTTTCACCCCCACGGGGATGCATCAATCTATGATACCCTGGTACGGATGACACAACCGTTCTCTCTTCGCTACATCTTGGTTGACGGCCAAGGTAATTTTGGAAGCATCGATGGGGACAATGCCGCAGCAATGCGTTACACTGAAGCACGCATGGCCCCGCTTGCAGAAGAGATGCTCGAGGATATCGACAAAGAGACTGTTGCCTTCATGGACAATTTTGACAACAGCGCCAAAGAACCGAGCGTGCTTCCAGCCAAGATACCGCAATTGCTGGTCAATGGCACAGCAGGTATTGCAGTAGGCATGGCGACCAACATGCCGCCACACAATCTCAAAGAGGTGTCAGATGCCATTGAGGCAATGATTGACGACCCTGAAATCACCATAGAAAGACTTATGGAACATGTGAAGGCTCCGGACTTTCCCACTGGCGGCATCCTCCAAGGAACAAGCGGTGTGAGAGCAGCTTACATGAGCGGCCGTGGTAGAGCAATTGTCCGATGCAGGCACCACATGGAAGATCGTAAGAAAGGCGCCCAGCAGATTGTCATAACCGAAATACCTTTCCAGGTCAACAAGGCGCAACTTCTGGAGAATATCGCCCATCTTGTAAAGGAAAAAAAGATTGAGGGCATTACCGACATTCGTGATGAATCAGACCGCACAGGCATGCGCATAGTCCTTGAGATAAAGAGCGGCGCAAACGAGGACGTGATTCTTAACCAACTCTACAAGCATACCCGGCTTCAGGACAGCTTCGCAATCAACATGCTGGCCCTTGTGGACAACGAACCAAAGACCCTCAACCTTAAGGAGCTCATCCATAACTTTATTCAGCACCGCAAAGTTGTGGTCACAAAACGCACGGAATTCAACCTCAGGAAGGCAAAAGAAAAAGCCCACATCCTCGAAGGGCTCCTCATCGCGCTAAAGCATATTGATGAGATCATTGATAAGATCAAGAAATCCCGTGACCCGAAAGAAGCCGCAGAAATCCTGATGCAGGATTACGAGCTATCTGACAAACAGGCAAAAGTCATACTTGAGATGCGCCTGCAAAAGCTCTCGTCCATGGAGCGCCAGAAGATCCAGACAGACTATGACGAGACGATCAGACTGATTGAAGAGTTGGAAGCGATCCTGGCTGATGAACAAAAGATTTACACAATCGTCAAGGAAGAGACCCAGGAGATGAAGAAAAAGTACGGGGACGACCGACGGACAGAGATAATGGACGTTGTTGACAATTACAATCCAGACATAGAAGACCTCATAGAAAAGGAAGATATGATGGTCAGCATCACGCATCACGGATATATCAAAAGGCTTCAGACCGACACCTACCGTGAACAGAAACGGGGGGGCAAAGGCGTGATCGCAACAGGGAAGAAAGAAGAGGACTTTGTTGAGGACATATTCATGGCAAACACCCATGACTACCTTCTCTTTTTCACCAATAAAGGTAATCTCTTTTGGCTCAAGGTATACCGCCTCCCCCTTGCCAACCGCCAGTCAAAGGGGACTGCGATCGTCAATTTGGTTAACCTTGCAAAAGATGAACGGGTGAATGCCATTCTCCCCATCAGTTCATTCGAGGATAAATATGTCCTCATGTGCACCCGCAAAGGGATTATCAAGAAGGTGGATGCAGGACTATTCTCCCGACCACGCCGTACAGGCATCATCGCAATCAACCTGGAGGAGGGTGACGAACTCATTAGCGCAAAAATCACCGACGGAGAACAGGAAGTGGTGATTGCGACCCGCAATGGAAAAGCAGTGCGATTCAAGGAAACCGACGTACGCCCTGTTGGACGGACAGCCCGTGGAGTGAGCGCAATCCGATTGATAAAGGATGAAGTGGTCGGCATGATCATAGCAGATGAAACAAAAACAATCCTCACTGTCACAGAGAAAGGGTATGGAAAACGCACCGAGCTTGCCGAATACCGCCTGATAAAACGAGGAGGCTCAGGTGTCAGGAACATGCTTATCACTGCAAAGACCGGGAAAGTGGTAAGCATCACCTCAGTCACCCAAGACGACAGCATTGTACTGATCAGCCAACAGGGACAAGCCATCCGGACTTCAATGGAACATATCTCAGTCATAGGGAGGAACACCCAAGGGGTACGCCTGATGAGACTAAACCCTGAAGACCGCATAGCGACAACAGCGAAGGTTGCAAAATGAGATTCGCAGCCATCACGAGCAAAGGGATCGAAAGAGTAACAAAAGAGGAGATAGAAGAGCTCATCGGAGTTGAGGGCAAACTCTCAGAGACAGCAGTATTCTTTGAGACTGATTTTGAATCTGCCTGCAGGGTAACCTATCAGGCCCAGTCAATCCATAAGATCCTCTATGTCCTTGACAGCTTCAGATTCCAGACCCTGGAGCACCTCGAAAAAGCCTGCCTCACGACAGACTGGATCACTGAACAGACACCTTTTGCCGCACGCTGTGACAGGCATGGAGATCATCCTTTTTCCAGCAAAGATGTGGAAGAACGCATTGGTGCAAAGGTCAAGCAGCAATACAAGGCACCCGTAGACCTTGATCACCCCACCTACACAGTCCAGATCCATATCCAGGATGATACCTGCATCATAGGCATCGACCTTGCAGGGATTGATTTGAGCAAACGCAGCTTCATGCTCTTCACCACCCGCCTGAGCCTCAAAGGCACGATAGCCTATGCCCTTACCCGGCTTGCTGGGTTCACCAGTAACCAGACTCTTATCGACCCCTTCTCAAGAAGTGGCATCATACCGATTGAGGCAGCCCTCCGTGCACGAGGCCTCTCACCCCATTTCTTCAACAAGGATCAGCTGGCATTCCAATATTTTCCCCAATTCACACAAGATCCTGATGCCTGGTTTACAGGATTGGACACGAAAAAGGAACCGGAAGCCACAATCATCGGCTATGACAGCATGCTAAAGAATGTTAAAGCCGCAAACAAGAACGCAAAGATTGCCGGGATCCATAAAGCACTCAGGTTCTCCCGCATAGACATCTCCTGGCTTGATACAAAGCACAAGGAAAAGGAAGTCGATTGCGTGGTGACCGCCCCGCCACAACTGTCACGCCACAAGAACCCAAGAGACATCCAGAAGATCTACACCGAGTTTTTCCACCAGCTTAAATACGTGCTCAACCAACAGGGAAAGGCTGTACTGCTGACCAGGACTCCTGATGACCTTCTCCAGAATGACCAATTCTCCATTATTGAAGAGATTCCTATAAACCAGGGCCAAGAAGAGTTTTTCGCAGTCATCATACAAAAAGCTTAAAAAAGGAAAAATACTTCTCCATCAAGGTAAGGTAGCAACTTAGCTATCGCACCCGTGAGGAAAGTCCGCCCACAGGAAATGCCACTCTGAGGAGATCCTGAGAAGGATGGCAATGGCTCAGAAAAAACACTCCCTCATATAGGGATGATGCGGTGAACCAGCCGGCAACGGCCTGGGAGTTAACCCGTTGACATCGTATGAGGAACAGGTGAAAAGCCACCCTTGGCTTGTGCAAGCAGTATGCGCTCAGTTAAATGCTAAGACAGGCCATCGCATCCCCAAGAAGATGTTTGGGCCTGACAGAAGGCGGCTTACTGCTACCTTACCACATTTGATCAAAATGGCAAAAAACAACAAAGTAAACATGCCCTCGAGCACAGCAGGTATCACCAGATATTTTGACGATTATAAAAGCAAGATTGAGCTTTCTCCAGGGCACGTGATCGTGCTCTGCCTGCTTGTCATGATCATACTTGCTGCGCTGCACACCTTCGGAAACAGTTGGTTGGGATTAGGATGATACCCGGAATGAATCAAAAAAAGATGAATCAGATGATGAAGCGCATGGGCGTTTCTCAGAATGAGTTAGAAGCAACAGAAGTGATTATTAGGACCGCGGACAAGGAACTGGTGTTCCAAAATCCCCAGGTCAGCAAGGTGAACATGATGGGCCAGGAGACCTACCAGATTGTAGGACAACCCCTGGAAAGGCCACTTGAGACAGAGATTTCAGAGGAAGATATACAGACAGTCATGGAACAGGCTCAGGTAGAGAAGGCGCAAGCCCAAGAAGCTCTCAAAAGAACCGAGGGGGACCTTGCCCAAGCCATACTAGACCTGACGAATGGAACCCAATAAGCTACTTGAAGAGGCCCTTCAAAACATCACTGTTGCAGAGCATCTGGTAAATAGAACCTATCAGATGATAGGTGATTCCCGGCTCCTTCTTTCAGGCCTTGAAAACACATTCCTCGGGTTCACCAAAGCGATTTCAGCCCTTCTGTATTTTGAGCGAAAATACAAGCGCATCCCTAAGTTTCCCGAGACTTTGGAAGGAAAACTCACCATGTTCCATGAAAGCGCGAAACGATACAAACTAGAGGAATATTTAAATACCATACGCGAATTACGGGAGGTTTTGGTCGCACACCAAAAAAGCGCGGTTGAATTCACCAAGAAAGACCGCCTGGTCATCTGCTCTGATGACTACAGCCTAAACATCGTTACAGACGCCACAATAAAAAAACACCTCTATAAAGCAAAGGACTTCATTAAAGAGATCAGGAGGGTAACACATGAATGAGAACCTATACTATGCAAAGGAAGAACTGAAACGAGTCGATCATCTAATCTATGTCAGCCTCAAATATACCCGGACAGGCGATGTCATCAAAAGCGTCATCAATCGGCTGGTAAGCTCTTTTGAGTACATAAGCCAGGGAGTAATAGACCACCTGGTTGCAAAAGAGGAGATCGACGAGACAAAAGTACCACTTAGGCAAGCACAGATAATAAAAGAGCAGTATCCCGAAAGCAGGATCATTACCGAAGGCATGGACCTTTATCTGTTTCTCAGACGCCTCAACCTCTCTGAATACACAAGCATCAACGAATACAGGCGTAACGTTACCACCACATTCGAGCTTGACGATGAGACAGTCCAAGCCACGATAGATTCTGTGATGGCCTACTACAAACAAGTGCTCGAACTGCTCGAGGTCCTTGAAGAAAAAGGGATATTAGCGTAAAGGGCGACCGGCGAGATTTGAACTCGCCCTAAAGGATCCACAGTCCTTTGTGCTGCCAGGCTACACCACGGCCGCCATCCTAAGCGAGACTGATGGTACACTTATAAATTTTGCTGTTCAATCCAATCACATCTGAGAATAGCCCACCTCTCGTCAAAGTGAGATTCTATCTGCGTCACTTCCGCGAACTCAAATCCCCATATGGTTGGGATTGCACTCAACATCCCACTGATAAGATCTAGATCCTCCTTTAAGAGCGAATATCCTTCCTGAAATGAGAGCTGAAACGTTACAAAACAATCCCCGGAGTGAATGATTTTGAAGGTGGTATACCGCACAAACTTCTTATCATACTGAGGCACCAGTTGATAAAGTTTCTCAGGCCCACTCATCGGACGCACAATTGACAGGAGAAGCCCAATTTTCTTGAAATCCACCGAATGCCTCCCGATTGTCAAAAAGGGAGACGGTTCATGGAAAAGGCGTTTGACACATTCAAAAAGGGCAACAAGCTGATTCCGGGACTCCCAATGATTAGCATTTTCATAATCATCTTTGGAAAGGGAGACCTGTTTAAGAAGGTCCGCAACCAGACCATCATCCTGCTTTACTTCCCGGACATACTCAAGTATAATCTTGAATACCCGAGAACAAACCTCTCGCTCGCGACCTGCCGTAACCATCTTTTTTCAAAAATGTTTGTGCCCATCGTATATAAAAATGTTACTAAGAGATATCGCCGATACATCACCGAAGCACCCCGCTTTAAAGAAGCCAACAGCCCCTTGCCCATCAAATCGCTTACAGCCCAACCCCTATCTCAAAGTCCATCCAGAGGTATATCAGCAACACTTTGCCGAATACGGCATGTAAGGATCATCCTGGAGATCTAAAAAAGTGAGGCCGCAACCTGACTGGTTGAGAGAAAACCCTAAGAGTACCCTCAAGGAGTCACTATCAGTGCAAAAACAAAACAGACGGGAGATTGTGTTGCTATTTTTGAGTGCTCGAAAAGTATTAAAAAGTTAAATAGTAAGATATATGCAGAGGTGCAGTATGGGACTAATGAGTAAACTTTTCGGAAAAAAAGAGGAACAACCTCAGAACAGTGGAATGGAGATTCCACCGCCTCCCAATCTTGACCAACCCCCACAAGAACCACAACAGGATCAATTTTTTCAAAACCCTGTACAGGAACAGCAACCAGCAGAGTCGACCCAGGCGCAACCATCTTTTGATTTTAACCAGCAATTCAATCAATCGGCCCAGCCTGAGGCGCCTTATCAACAGCAGGCTGTCCAGGAGACTTCTCAACCAGAACCACCACAAGAGGCTCAATCAACAGAGCCACAAAAAGAGGTTCAGATGGAGTCACAGATTGACCCGATTGACCGCCAGAAGATGGGCGCACAGGAGGTAAAGAAGAAGCGCGAGGAGATTAAGCTTTCCGACGAACCGCTTTTCACTAAGATTGAGGATTATAAGGCAATACTGGAAGCATCAGACCACATGAAAGGGTCACTGAAGGACTGTGACGAGATACTCAAACGCCTCAACGAAATTAAGGTTGAGGAAGACAAAGAGTATGAGAAATGGAAAAAGATGCTTTTAGACGTTTACAGGAAGATCCATTATATTGATAGGACTTTCTTTGAAGAAAAACAATAGGTGATGTTAAATGGCTCAAAAAGATGCACCAGTTTTCGTAAAGATTGATGAATACAAGGATGTACTTGACGTGATTGAACTCGTCAAGGCTAAGATCAAAGAATCAAAAACGACCCTTGCTCGAATCAACGAACTGAAGAACACGGAAGATACCGAGATTGAGACATGGACAAACGAACTGGATGAAGTGGAAAGGAAGATTGAATTTGTCGACCGGACACTTTTCGAACCAGAGGCATTTTAGAGTGGTGATGATGGCCCCAGAAGATAGGAGTAAAAACGAGAAGCACATCTACTATATTGGGATAGAAGACCCAAAGGACCTTCAAAGAGAAGTACTGAGTGCTGCAAAAGGAACCATTGTAACTCTAAAGAACTATGAGAAACTCAAGCAGGGACGAAAGGAGAAGGTGGAACTCTTCAGCAAATTAAAACAGGATGTGCAGCAGATAAACCATCTCCTGGGAAAGCTCAATACACTCATGCCAGAGACCAAGATAAGGCATCTCTCACAAAAGGAACCAAAGAAACAGGCTCCAAAAGAAGAGAAAAAAGAGAAAAAGGAAAAACCCAAGGAGACCAAGAAAAAGAAGCCGATGCCTTCTGAGCTTGAAAAGCTTGAGAACGAGCTTCAGATGATTGAGAGCAAACTCACTGGGATTTAGTCGAAAAATATTTAAACTCTTTTTCTTAAATTTTATTCATGAAAAAAATCCTTATCCTTTCCATCCTGTTTCTGATAGCCTGTAGTTCTGAACCATCCCAGAACCAGGATGAGAATTACCGCACAGGCACGCAAGGACTCACACTGGAGTTCATGTCAAACATGCCCCCAATGAAGATATATGATGATGAACCCTTCACTGCGATGCTCAAGGTACACAACAGGGGCGCAACAGACATTGAGACAGGCTCCAACAGCAAGGTCTACCTGAGCGGTTATGACAAGAACATAATCACAGGAGTCAGCGAAGGGAACACGATTAAGGACCTTGAAGGAAAAAGCATGTATAATCACCAGGGAGAATTCACGAGCCTTGAATTCGACGGTTCTATCCGTAGCTTGGACGCCCAAAAGAGAGACAAATACGAATTCAACCTCATGGCCACTGCCTGCTACCTATACAAGACAATAGCTGAACCAACCGTCTGCATTGACCCTGACCCCTACTCCACAACATCAAAGAATAAGGCATGCAACGCCCAACTCAACCCTTCTGTCGGCTCACAAGGCGCGCCCATAACCGTAAGTGCGATTGAGATGGAGCCTATGAAAGGGAAGACCAAGTTCAAGATCCACGTCGATAACGCAGGGCCAGGCACAGTATTCAAATCAGGGTATTCCCATCTTACAGATTGCAGCCCTTACAGTCCTGAAGGCCTTGAATACAAAGATGTGGATTACGTGACAGTCAATGCAGTTGAGATCGCAAGCACAGATATCCGGGGCACCTGCAGGCCCCTGGACGATGGCCAATTGAAACTGATTGATGGACATGGCTATTTCGTCTGCGATGTTACCGGCCTGAGTGGACCCGCATACACCACCCCCCTAAGGATTGAACTCGAATACGGCTACAGGACCACAACATCCCGTCCAGTAAAGATAATTGCCACTCCCTAATCAAAAAGTTTATATAAGGATTATTCCATTGAGAGACCTGGAGGTTACGATAATGAAAAAGGTACTGATGCTCTTACTTTTGATGATTGCAATAACCGGGTGCACCGACGGTGAGAACCAAACCGGTACAAAAAGCGACCCATTCATCGGAGGCGTCAACGGAATTGATGTCAATTTTGCGGAAGGAAGCCCTCCCCAGGAGGTCTATGACGGAGGAAGCAATCCCTTTGAAGTCTCAGTTATACTCCAGAACAAAGGAGAACACACTGTTGAAAGCAACAATGTGCTAGTCACCCTCAGCGGAATCCTACCATCTGAATTTTCAGTCAGTGAATCCGACCTCAAAAAACATCCTGAAGAAGACCTCATCACGACTGAAAAGAATGCAGAGGGAGGAGTAATTGAAGGACCACAGGTATACGTCACCTTTGATGGCCTCAACCGCCACGAAAAACTCGAAGGCAACAAGGAATATCCCATTCGGGCTGATGTATGTTACCTTTATCAGACAACCGCTATCGCCGATATCTGTGTACGAGAAAACAACCTGGACACAACAAAGGAAGGAGTGTGTAATGTAAATGAACCAAAAGTGGTCTATAACTCAGGAGCCCCAGTCCATATTACAGATTTCAAGGAATACCCACGCGCCCAAGACAAGGTAGGCTTCACCTTCAAGGTGACACATGTTGGATCAGGTGAGATCTTCAAGAAAGAGACCGAGTGCTCAAAACAAAACGAAGTTGATGAGGATAAGGTTTGGCTCGAAGTGAGCAGCGAACTTGGATCAGGACTTAAATGCTCAGGCCTCAGTGAAGGAGACGATACCAGCGGATATGTACGGCTTTACGACAGGTCCCACCAGGTAAGTTGCACACAAGAAGTAAGCACGCAAAGCGATTACCAGACACCGATCAAAATTAAGGCAACATACGACTACGAGCAGGAACAGACCGCAAAAGTCCTGGTAAAACACGGAGCCTCATAAAAGAAGTATTTTTCCTTCCCTTTTTTCTGTATCACATAATGCACAGCTTGCTCCATTTCGCGGCTTTGCAGGAGAGCCAGGATTGATATGTAAGGTATCTTGCACCCACTCTATCTTCGACCGATGGGTATGCCCAGAAAGGACCACATCAAAGCCACCCGATAAGAGTTCTGAAAGCCACAGGTCATGCCCATGGCATGCCCCGACCCGGATACCATCAAGTGTCATAGCAAGATAGGGCTCATGAAACTTGATTGGCCCATCAACCTCAAAGTCGCAGTTGCCCCGCACCCCGTGGACGGGAAGACCCCGGCACAACTCAACCATGGAAGAGGAAGTCCAGTCTCCGCAATGTATGATCAAGTCACACTCCGCAAGAAGCTCAAGGACCCGACGAAAACGAGTTTCATTGCTATGCGTATCAGAGACGATTCCCAGCAGCATTCTTCAGCCCAGTATACTTTGCAGCAACCTGCCGCATATGATCCCGCACCGCCTCATTTCCACTATACAACATAGACTGCTCGATACGTGCCACAGAATCCAAAGAGCCAGGCGTAAGCTTATCAATTGTTCCAAGCAGAGTCTGATCCTGTTCTGAAAGGTACGGCGCTGCCTGCATCTCAGAGATATAATCATACATCAAATCTCCAAGTGTTTCATATCTGATAATACGGGACTCCCGGGCTATATCACACGCATGGCCCAAACTCCCATCCCTCAATTCATAGAGTTGACTCATGCCCTCGAGGAAAAAATAAATGCTTAATAAAGATTTCTGACGAGCACCTGGACAGGCAAACCAAAAAAATTATAAATCAAAAACACCTACCACTATTCATGCAGATAACCGCTTATTCCACAACTGTATTCTTTTATTAGTTTGTGCCGTTGGCACCCACATCATGTTCTCAGGTGAAAAAAATGGAACCAACAGATAAACCAATGGACGGCATCGGTCGAGATAGTTGTCAACATGAACAGTGCTCTTTCTATCAGTTTAGCTATCGCTTTTATCAGTTTTGGTATTGATTCCAACACTAACAATTAATACAAGGTGATAGTATGATAATCCGATTGAAACATGATGTGAATGATGAAGATATGTACAAGACAGTTACCAGACTGACAGAACTGGCAGATGAAGTCAACGCAAAGATACACTACCGCACAGTTTTTGGCGAGGAGTTGCCGGTGATTGCGGTCAAAGGAAACACCAGGAACTTGATCCATTCAAAAGAGCGCCTGGAACAACTCGAACCAGTCCAGGAGATTATTGCCATCGCTGACAGTTTCAAGCTTGCCTCCCGCAAGTACCGCGACAACACCCGGATTGTCACTGTCAATGGCATAGAGATCGGTAATGGCAGGCTGTGCACCATCGCAGGCCCCTGCGCAGTTGAGAGTGAGGAACAGATAGTCAGGTCCGCACGTGATGCCCGGGATGCGGGCGCAGACATGCTGAGAGGCGGGGCCTACAAGCCACGGACGAGCCCTTACTCATTCCAGGGCCTAAAAGAGGAAGGACTCAAGCTGCTAAAGCAGGCAAAGCAAGAGTCGGGCCTTCCCATAGTAACTGAAATAACTGACCAGCGAAATATCGGGCTCTACCTGGACTACGATGTCGACGTCTTCCAAGTGGGAACCAGGAACTGCCAGAACTATGACCTTCTCAATGCTCTGGCAGAAGATCTCAAAGGCACAGACAAAGCGGTCCTCTACAAGCGTGGCTTTGCGACTCCTCTGGAAGAATACATCCAGGGCGCCGAATACCTGCTGTCAGGTGACATGCAAAATGTCATCCTCTGCCTCCGGGGAATTAAAGGGATCGACCAGAAATACACCAGAAATACCATCGATACCGGTGATGTCAGTGTCCTTACAAAGGAATGCAACCTGCCCATCGTCTACGATGTGAGCCACGCGCCAGGACACAGGGATTTGGTCTACTCCACAGGATTAGGAGCTATCGGACACGGAGCCCATGGCCTGATAATTGAAGCCCATCCCTCTCCCGAGGATGCATTAAGCGACGGCCCCCAAAGCCTGTACTCCCACAAAAACGGGGACAAAGACGGGTTAGCCCGGGTCATCGATGACTGCCGCCAGTTTTACGACCTGCGACGGAGGATCACGGAACAGTAAATTCTTTTTTTCTTTCATAAACGAGAAAAGAAAGATCATCCACACAATCTGCATGGAACAGATAAAAGTATATTCAAACGGTTTCACCACAGGGATGGTGCATAGCATTGACGGAATCCCAATGGCACACCTCGCATACAGCTGCCAGCCATGTGGAGCACACTACAAACTCTACGGACACAACGGACAAATGTTCCAGGAACTTGACCCAAGACTGAGCATCAACAATGAACAGACAGGCCAATTGGTCTGCCAGAAGTATCGGGATCAGCGGGTTGAAGAACTCAGGAAAAACATCGAAGCCGCCAACCGGACAGTGGAGATCTACCGAAATTAGGCATCCCGTATCCCTACACGGTAGACGCGCTCTTTCATCTTCTTTGCCCGCTTTGCTGAGACATCTGCTGCAAGCCCGAACACCGTTGAACGCACCGGCTTGACCCCACAGAAATGAAGGCTCGCCCGCATGACCTTATGCCCAGGAGCGCCCAATATGAAACGATAGAATAAGGCTGGCCCACCCATGGTAACGATCAGACGGGCTGTCTTTCCTTTCAGGTATTTCTTCCAGGCGTATTTTCCAGTGTAGTTGAACGCAAAGCCCGGCAATATGACCCGATCAAAGAACCCACTGAGGAGCGCCGGAAACGACGCCCACCAGTTAGGATATACAAACACCAGGTGATCAGCCCAAGTGATCAACTTCTGGGCATGCACGAGATCAGGCTCAAGCTCCTGGATTTCCTTATAGCCCTTATGCAAGATGGGATCAAAGGAGAGCTCTCCCAGGTTCAGGGTCTTCACCCGGGCTCCGCCCTTTCGTGCACCGGCAGCATACCGCTGCATAAGCGTACCACATAACGTCTCTTCATCTGGATGCCCTAGTATCACGAGGATATTCATAACTCTAAAAAAGGATCGCTACTTTTATAACATTTCTGCAAATGTACAACCACGCCCTTTTCATATTCAGGAGAGACCTGCGGACAGTCGACAACACAGCCTTGAATGAAGCCTCACGCCTCTCAAAGAAGGTGACCTGCGCGTTCTTCTTCGATCCACGCCAAAGGGATCATGCGTATTTCAGCCCCCACGCCTTCCAGTTCATGCTCGAATCCCTGAAAGAGCTGCCGGTCACCACCTATCAAGGTCAGCCCGAAAGGATAATCCCCACCCTGAAAGGGATTGACGCCGTATTCGTGAACAGGGACTATACCTCTTTCAGCAGCAAGCGTGATAAACGAATCCAGGACATCTGTGAAAAACAAGGGCTCGCCTTCCATTCATACGCAGATTACCTCCTCCTGGAGCCGGAAATGGCCCTCAAGAAAAACAACACTCCCTACACCATATTCACTCCCTTCCACCGCAATGCCGCAAAAATTCCCGTAAAAAAGCCTGATACCCACACACCAAAGAACTTGACCTCAGGTACCCCAAAGCTTCCAAGCAGACCATACAAGAAATTGTATACCAAAGGCGGCAGACGCACAGGTCTACACCTGCTCAAAAACATCCCGGATGACTATGAGAGGAATCGTGACAGGCTCAGTGAGCATACGAGTGGTCTTTCGGCACACCATAAATTCGGGACCATCTCAATAAGGGAGAGCTATTGGCATCCCACCCCTGCAACCTTCACAGCAGAGCTCTACTGGCGTGACTTCTTCACCCACATCGCATACCACTTCCCCCCTGTATTCGGTCAGGCCTTCCAGCCAAAGTTCCGCCACATCAAATGGAAGAACAACAAGACCGCCTTCCGACGCTGGTGTGAAGGAAGGACCGGTGTGCCCATCGTGGATGCCGGCATGCGAGAGCTCAACACCACCGGCTACATGCACAACAGGGCACGCATGATAACAGCCTCGTTTCTCACAAAAGACCTGCACATAGACTGGCGCTGGGGAGAACAGTACTTTGCGACCAGACTCATCGATTATGATCCCGCAGTCAATAACGGCAACTGGCAATGGGCCGCATCAACCGGCTGTGATGCACAGCCCTATTTTCGCATCTTCAACCCCTGGCGCCAACAGGAACGCTTTGACCCCGAAGGCACCTATATCAAGCGCTTCGTTCCCGAGTTGAAAAACAAAAGCCCAAAAGAGATCAAGAACCACAAACAAAACCCAATCCAAGGCTATGAACCCCCAATGGTTGTCCATGAGAATGAGGTAGAAACAAGCCGGGCACGCTATAAATTCATCACTGGTTAGTGGTTAAAAAGAGGAAGATTTAAATAATACCACAAAGCCCCCCCAAAGCATGAAAAGATTCAAATCCGCCATCGCCTCCACACTCATCCTGGCTCTCTGCGGCTCAGCGGCAGCTGGAAAATCCCAAATCCCAGATACACCAAAACCCACCGTCGTGGAGATGGGAGAACTGGCAGGCTCACGCTTTGCAAATCTTTTCACTGACTACACGGGCATCGAAGGCCTCGTCCCGGAAAAAGCCACCATTGATTTTACCGCGCAAATCCGATCAACCTGGCACGAAAAGATGAAGGCCAATGATTCTGACACTATCAAGAACTTCTACCAGAACGAAGTGCTCCAATATGACCATACCACAACAGAAAAGGTTTCATTCCAGGAATATCTTGACTCGATCGACCAGATTATTGATAATACATACCAACACATTGATTGGGAAAAAGTGAGACGTCGCAAACCCATCGGCTTCAAGAAAGTGGATGATGTACGCAAAGCAATCCCCCTCGATGATACCCGCCTTGACATCTTGAAAGGGATGGCAGGAGTAATCACCGCAGATCACATGACAAGCTATGCCTGCACTGAAACCATGCCTTCCTCCCACGGCGAAAAGAATCTAGCAGTGTTTGAATTCCTGGTAGAAAAAGCAGGGCCTGAATTTATCTACAACATAGCCTCCCAAGGTGACAATCACTTCTCCTTTGGCCCCTACCAACTCACCCCACCAGTGGTCGGAGAAAGCGGCAAATACGATGCCACCGGCGCATCCATCATCGGAAAAGCCCTTCCAGAGCACCTGAAACCCCCCACCTCCCTGGAGGAAGTGACTGGTGAAGAACATCACCGCGTAGCATACCTGCTTGCAATCAACAATATCGCAGACGCCCTGCGTAAGGTTGATGACCAGCACCTGCAAACCCTCTCAGACAATTGGGAAAACCACATTGGTGACCTGGCACGCTACATTGCTGTCGCAAACCACCACCCAAAGGATGCACATAAGGCATTTCAATACTGGGCTGAAAATGATGCACAGCATGACCTGCGTGTCTCATGCTCAGAGAGACTACTCCCCTATATCCACAAGACCAGCGAGAATCTGGCAGCACTCTCAGGCATTACCACGAGACCAAATCCATACATCCCCAGCGGGACTATACCCTCCTCGCAATTTGGCGGCTTTGAAAAGGTACAGGATGGAACACACACAATATTCCGCTACATAGTAAACAGTGGGGACCATCCCGCAGAGATCATCAGGAAATTTGACAGGGACGACAACAGTAGTGGCGATTTCTACAAGGACATGACCCCTCGTCTCTTCAAAGAAAAGACGTACATGAACTTGGTGAATGCCCCAGACTCTAAAGAATACGTTGGAGAAGAGCTCCAACCCGGTCAAATAATATATCTGCGCGCCAAGAAGAACTAGGACCGAAAGGTTGCATCAAGCACATCATCCCATGCCACATGGGTCCCCACACACCCATCATCAGCAAGCACAACCCCCTGACCAGGTATCTTGAGTGATGCCATCAACTCTAATCCTTCCCGCACCTCCATAAGACACCCGACCCCAAGAATAGCATGGGGATTATATTTTCGTACCATACGCTTGATGAATGAACTTCCAGGCACAACAAACACATACACATAGTTCTCAGCCTTTTTAACATAAGATCCGATGCCGCAGCGCCCGCACTTGACGCATTGGATCCCTTCAGTCCCAAGTCGGGCCGGACAATCGGTATGACGCAGGCACTGGGGCAAAAAGACCGCCCGATTAGAGAATGGAGTGGCCTTGAACTTTTTTCGTGAGTATTGATTCCCAAAGAGAACAAATATCTTATTGTACAATGTCTGCCCAAAGATGCGGCGAAGCGGCCCACCCAAAAATGAGAATAATGGAACATACAACTGAGAAAGCACTGGTTTCTCCAAACGATATAAGATGTATCCCACCCCCACCAGCAACATCAACAAAAAGCTGATAGCAAGCAACATGAGCAGGTATACTTCCATACTGCCTATTAACAGTTCTTGATTTAAAAAACTTCTGAGTAATAAAGTATATCATTTTGATATATATACGATATAGTATAACAGATAAATCCCTCACAGAAAGTATTATAAATATATCATATTGATATACATTATATACATGGCAGACCTCCTCCATATCCGTGTCGGAAAAGAAATGAAGAAACAGATGGAAGAACTGATAGATTCAGGTCTGTTCAGCAACCAAGCTGAGATTGCCAGGGAAGGCATCCGCCAGATACTACTGCGCTACAAGAAATGAAAGTACGCATATCAAACAACATGATTGCAGCCCTGGCAATCGCGCTTATGATATCATCCATTACCCTGAACTGGACTATCATAAGCACCAGGGATCATCTGATTACTGGTAAGGCTGTCTCCACTGGCACAGTCTCACTCTGCTACAACCACCCCCCACTCATAGTGCACGATTGCCCAGGCATGATCTACCAGGGAGAATCATACCAATGCGACCTGAACATTATCGATCCCGATTGCAGGGAAAGCTGCCTGCGGATAAACACCACCATGGATGAAAGAGATGTCAACCTCACCATAGAAAACACCTGCGCACGGACTCCACGCATCAACACCATCACTCCTTCCTGGGACACCAGCGCGAACCTCCGAGAGATTCGTCTAAACCAGACTGTGCTAGACACCAACGTGCCAAAACAGACACCAGTAACCGTTGATAAAAAACTCCTGCACGCCAACCTCACCTTCCATTTCTCTGAAAACATCTCACGCTTCCAGAGTATAATACAGGTGCAGGACTCTAACCGCACAATCATAATCGAACGCTACCCTAACAAGACCGTAACCAGACAGATCCAAGACTGCCCCACAAATTACACCTTCAACGTCTATTCAATTGAACCCCTTGACTCAGAGCTTTCCATAGAACCGGACACCGGCTTTGTGAACTTCACCCTTCCACTCACAACTGATGACACATTCACCCGCAACAACCCTTATACAGTGCAATGGTATGGTACTGATGGAAGCGAATGCCAGAACCACCTGACGATCAAGCCCGGCGAGGTGAATGTATCCATCAGGAACCATCCCCCAGAGATCACGATCGCATCCCCTCAGACAAATATCACAGTGAATGAGACCGACAACCAGACCTTTTTCATCCGGTACCGTGATTTCGAGCTGGAGAACGCCGACCCCACGGATGATAAAGACCTTACAATCACCTGGTACGATGGCGCGAGCCTTCTCTCCACATATACAGACTCAGAGTATACAGACCGCTCAAGCACATATGTATGGGAGACTAATCATTATTCAGCTGGGAATCATACCATAACCGCAAACGTCAGTGATGGCCATTATAGTGCAATCCACCGATGGCAGGTGCTAGTACTCGACAGGAACAGGCCTCCCCTATTCACAAGACCCCTCCCGAATCAGACCTGGCAAAGGAACAGGATACGAGCCGGTTTCATACTCGATGACTACACCGAAGACCCAGACCTGGATGATTCACTCACATACTCAGTGGAGTACGCCTCACCCTTCCATGCCATTGATGTCACTATTGATGAAGAGAACACACAAGCAATCTTCTCCCAACCCCGTGACTGGATCGGCACAGAAGAGGTGCGCTTCCATGTGCAAGACCAGGCAGGAGCAAGAGATACCAGCAACTGGATAACCCTTGAAGTCGCTGAAGGTGAACAAGGCCAGACTGAAGGCTCAGATGGTGAAGACTCTGGTGAAGGCGCAGGCGGCGGTGGAGGAGCAATGCCCCAAACCGGGTCCGGTGATTGTGAGCCGGTGTGGTTCTGCGGCGACTGGAGCCACTGTAACAGGTCAAATGTCTCCAGCAGAATCTGCTACGACCTGGCAGAATGTGGAACCGATGAAGGAAAACCGCTTGAATTCCGTCGCTGCACCTACATCCCTGCCTGCCAGAATGGCCGACTTGACCAGGCAGAGACAGAGATTGATTGCGGAGGGCCATGCAAGCCATGCTATACCTGCTATGACCGGGTGAAGAACCAGGGTGAAGAAGGTATCGATTGCGGAGGACCATGCGAACCATGCCCCACATGCGATGATGGCATGCAAAATCAGGAAGAAGAAGGAGTTGATTGCGGAGGGCCATGCGACCCGTGTGAAACATGCGATGATGGCAGGCAAAACCAGGGAGAAGAAGGAGTTGACTGTGGAGGGCCCTGCCCCAAATGCAGCATCACGGAAGAACCCGCAGTCGTCATCAAAGCCAATATTGAGGAATACGCGATACTCATCGCAACAGTGATCGGAATCATGATTCTAGGTCTTATCGGAACAGTGATCATATCCCACAAAAAGACAATCATAAAGGAAGTGCCCGTGCCTGAGAAGAAACAGCCCAGTATTGATCATGTCTCAAAGACCTTTAAGGACCATATCCAGGAAGCGCTTGACACAGATGAACAACTGACATACGAAGAGATGGAAGAAAGGATCAAGGATCTCCCTCCAGAAAAACAGACACACATCAAACGGCTTCTTGAGCAGTTGTCTGAGATAGAATATGCTGGCAAAGAGATTGACCAATCACACATCGATCACCTCCACCACGAGCTCACCCTTGCTCTCACTGCAAAAGATAAGGATGAGATGGAAACACTCGCCGAACACATCGAGGTACTCCTGAAAACCGATCATCTCGATGAGGCGCGAAAACTTTACAAAGAACTCTCAGCATTATATGAGAAGGCTGACATTGAGAAGAAAAAGAGATACTTCAAAAAGATAGGTGACCTGTTCGAACAGCTAAAATGAAACGACTGCTACTGATACTGCTACTGGTAACATTGGCCTATGGGGCAACCCCTCAATTCACGAACGTAGCAGATGACGACTGGTTCATCCTGACTGAAGATCAACCCACGCCGCCCTATTTTATCAAGGCGATCGACCCTGATGAGGATTACCCTATCACTTTCAAAACAACTGAAGCCGGGGCACTGGCAAGCGAACTATTCCCATCCTTCCAACTGGAAAGCTACAATGATACCAGCGCCATCATGAATTTCACACCTACAAACGAGGATGTCGGAACCGAAAGTGGACCACAAAATTACACAATTTACATTATTGCCGAAGATTCAGGACCCTCATCAGAGTATGAGACCGTACGGCTCTACTTTAGGATCCAAAACGTAAACGACCCGCCGGCCCTGAAAGGCGTAACTCCCCTTTCCCCAATCAGCATCACAGAGGGTACAACCCAGGAATTCAGATACAACTATTCCCTATCAGACCCTGACATCCCCTGGGGGGACAGCCTTGAGACTACCTGGTACCACAATAACATTCTCGTAAACAAGACAAATTCAACCTCTGGACTATACAGCATAGGCTTTGGCCACTGCACCGCAGGAACCCACACAGTAGAAGTGGACATAACCGACCAAAACGAGTCAGACACCTACACCTGGGATATAACAGTGAACAATAGCAACCGCCAGCCCGAGTTCAATGGTCCAATCGCAAACATCACTCTTAATGAAGGAGAACAGCTCGAAGACTTTTTGGTATTGGAGGATTACTTTAATGACCCGGATACTACCTGCTCAGGGGCAAACAAGGATAATCTTACCTACTCAGTAATCAACGCAATACCTGAAGTGAATGTCACCATAGCGATAGAGGGAAACCACACAGTCTCAATCAATCCTGAGGATTACTGGTTCGGTAATGTCACCATACGGTTCAGGGCAAATGACAGTTACACCACCACTGATTCAAACAACATAACCATAACTGTAAATAACGTCAACAACCCGCCGGTTTTCCTTCCCATTCCCAACCAGACAACAGCGCAAGGCGCCTATTTCACATTAAATCTCAATGACTACCTCACAGACAATGACCCCCATGACTCTCATACATTCACCTCAAACAGCAGTGTATTCAATACGACCGACGGCATCATCAATACGACTCCCTCACAAGTAAAGAACCACACTGTAAACATTTGCGCAAGCGATTCAATCAATACTACCTGCACAAATGTGTCTATAGAAGTCAAAAAGAATAATATCCCTGTACTCTCACCAATAGACAACCAGACAGATACTGAAGGCAACCTGTTCCAGCTCATAGTCAACGCAACAGACCTTGACCCTGAAGACAACCTCACCTTCTCAACAAACATCTCATGGATCAATGTCATACCGATAGATGATAAAGAAAACGCCAGTGCCCGCTTGGAAGTGCAACTGATGGACAACCATACAGGCAATCATACAGTACAGGTGACTGTCGAAGATTCAAAAGGAGCACGAGACAACCAGGCCTTCCACCTTGAAGTAATAGACATCAATAACCGCCCCCAATGGCAACCCTTGCCCACATTCAACCCACGGGTGAACACGAGCTTCAGCCGTGACCTTTCCTCATATGTAGAAGACCGTGACATCGATGACACCCACATGTACTGGGACAACACCTCCCTCTTCGACATCCAGTCCACGGGGCTCGTCCAGTTCACCCCTGACAATGTCAGCCTTGTACAGGTTAACCTCACCGTCTCTGATGGTGAATTCAATGATTCAACAATCGCAATATTCAATATCACAAGCAACCACAACCCACAAATAAGCAACAAATCAGTCACCTGCCGCGAGGATTACCCCTGCAACTTCACAATACAGGCAACCGACCCAGATGATGACACACTCAACTACTCAACCAACCTTTCCTTTCACAACCTATCCTCATGGATACAAAACAACACCCTCATGATAAACCTCACAGCCAACCAATCAGAGGTAGGTGTACACCCATTCAACATCACCGTCTCAGACCCCTACGGAGGCATCAACTCATCAACGCTTGTGATAAACATCACCGACACGAACGATATCCCGTATTTTACACTGCTGGAGAACAAGACCGGCGGCAATTCATTACGAGAAGACCATACCTATGAGATAACAATCAAAGCCTATGACGAGGACGCAGATCTTCTCGCACTCAATGTATCACCTTTGCTTTTCAACATTTCCTCATCCATACAAACAGAGCCGATCGGCGCCACCACCATAGGAACATTCAACTTCACACCCAAACAGCCGGGAAACCTGACCCTCAACTTTAGCGTGACCGATGGCATCAACACCACCTACAAGCAAGCATTGTACCATATAATAAACGTAAGTAAGCCGCCTGAGATAACAAGCTTCATCCCTCCCCTGAACCACACGATTCAGGAGAACACCACACAGGACTTCAACATTACGATCCATGACCCAGATAGTGACCTGCTTTTCTACAATTGGACAATCAACAACCAACCTATAGCAACAACGCAGAACTGGTCATTCACTCCCGATTTCTGCGCAGCAGGCCAGTATAACATAAGCGTCAACGTTTCCGACGGCAATCTCTCCACAGGCCTCACATGGAACCTCACAGTCCAGAATAATAATATACCACCAATACTTGACAGGCCCATACCCAATATCACAATAAAAAAGAACCAGGTCAAAGAGATACTTGACCTCACAGATTATTTCTACCAGATTGACGCATGCAACCAGTCAATGAACTTCACCCACAGCCCAACCACAGACATGACCCTCTGGTTCAATGGATCACGTGTCACAGCCGCTCCTGCAACCGACTTCGTGGGAAACCTGTCCGTCGCATTCGTCGCAAACGACTCCATTGCGACAACAAGCTCAAACCTGATAACAATAGAGGTAGAAAACAACACCCCCCCAATCATCCATGAGGTCTATCATGGGAATTGGACAAACAAGACCCGGATAAATCTTACAACCGCCGAGGACACGACAATAACCTTCATGCACAACAGCTCAGACAATGAGAATGACACCATCCTCACCACCTGGATATATGATAACCATTCCCATACAACAAAGAACCTCACCATATACTTTAATCATTCCAGCTCAGGCACACACACCCTCAATCTGACCGTATCTGACAATGTCACAGCAAACCACGTACTATGGAATATCACCGTCATTGATGTAAACCGCCCACCCTCTTTCGGAGAGGTCCCCCTCGGCATTGATGGTACCTTCTACAATACCTCCTATACCGACTCATTCAGGGGGCAAGGAAGATTCATCTCAGAGCCAAAGGACACCCTGGACGACACAACCCATCTTTTAAAGCCGGATTTTCGAAACATCAAGTACCGTGTCAGAGGGAACCACACCTCTGAGATCATAGGAGAACGCACCGCATCACATACAACAAGTTCATTCCACAACATCTCAAGAACATATGATGACAATTACCTTACCTACTGGGAGGCTGACTCACCCGCAACCCTCTCGATCGCATTCAATACCCCAACCTTCATCCGGAACATTTCACTCTCAACAAGACAACCTACAACCATCAACATCACATACACCTTCAATGGCACTTCCAATCATCTCCTTTCATCAGACTGCAACGGCAACCAGACCCTTACCATCCCTCCAACCCCTATGGATCGAATGAAACTGGATTTCACAGGTCAGATACAAGTGAACGAACTAAGGCTCCACAAGGTCAGCGCTGCAACACTCCAGGCACGCACATCATACAACGCGAATGCCTGGTCATCATGGTCCGACCCACTATCAAACCAAAGCCTGTTCCATGACGAAAACCGCACCCAGAATATGACGTACCATTGGGAAAACCGTTACATCCAGTACGCACTCACCATAAGCAATGCGACAGTCAACGAACCTCTCCTCAATATGCGAATCCCGGATTTCATAATGAAAGAGGAATACGACATCTCTCCCTGGATTGACCTTGACCACTATTTCTCAGACAAGGACAAAGACACCCTCAATTTCTCCATAATAGACATACAAAACAGCGACAATCTAGGCATATCAATCAACCAGCAAAACCAGCTCAGCCTTTCTCCGGCAACAGACTGGTACGGCATCGCGCGTTTCAGGGTAGAGGCACAAGATCCAAAAAACGCAAGCATCCAATCAAACAACATAACCATAACAGTCCTCGACACCTATGACCAGCCACCTCCCGAAAGCTCAGGAGGAGGAGGTGGAGACATAAGACGGGTCATTGTCCCGTTCCCTGAGACAGAAAACGTCACACAGCCAGAGTTCCTCCAGCTCATCACCCCGCAACCCCTTATACAGACAGATAACGATTCAGTAATAATTCCCCTTACACTGAAGAACCAAGGGAATATCACCCTCAACCAGATCACCCTTGATGCCCAGAGCAATGAAGACGTCACATTCAATTTTCAGGACAAGGTCATTGCAACACTCAGCCCCCAGGAAACCCTGGAGACCCAGGTAGAAGCATCCTGGCAAAACGCAGAGGCAGTCAATATCAATATCAGTGCCCATTCCCTGAACCCTGAACTCATGGACTATGCATTTGTATCAATCACGCCTCTTGAAGGGGAGAGTCTGGAGAATGAAGTGAAGTTTGTCCGTGACCTGCTTACCTCAAACCCTGAATGCCTGGAACTCAACGAGCAGATAGCCCGTGCACGAGACCTGATTGAACAGGGCAAGACCGAGCAGTCAAAGGAACTCTTGCAAAAGACCATCGACACCTGTCGGTATCTTATCAGCGGTAAAGAGCAGCAGATAGAGCAGCCCCAGGAGATGAGCGAATGGAGAGGGTACCTGAACAGGAACAAGGTACCGCTTACAATCATTGGCATAATCCTTGCGACCCTTATCCTGATTCTCATCGGTATCGTGATTGCTGCAAACTATTACAACCGGAGAGAATTCAGTTAAGCTGATTGATGAGATCCTTGACTCGTTCCCTGAAGGCATCAGGCAGGGACAGCATATTGACATCCAGAAAGCCACGGATGATCATGGCCTCAGCCTCTTCCTTTGTCATTCCCCGGGACATGAGATAGATTATCTCCTCCTCAGCGATCTTCCCGACTGCTGCTTCATGGGACAGATCCGCACCCTCTGTCGTAGCAACAAGCTCAGGGATGGCATGGATCTTCGCGTGCGGCGAAAGCAACAGACCATTGCATTCCAGATGCGCCCGTGATTCCTCATGTTCACCCTGGATGATGCCCCGGGCATAGATAGTTGAAGAATCTTTTGCGATCGCCCGGGAGATGATATCACCCTGTGAACCCTTTCCCTGGAGCACAACAGTCCCACCCATATCGATACTGGATGTTCCAACCCCCTGCAACAGGCTCGTGAGAGTTGCCCTGCTGTTAGCACCTTTCAGATACGTGATTGGCGCAGCCTGAATATCCTTCACTGGCTCAAGAAGCACATAATTATTGATGAATGAGCCTCCCTCCTCGACGATGGTCGCGCTTCGTGGCCTGACAAATGACTTGTCATTCCAGTCATGGATCATCGTGAAATTCAGGCGCCCGTTCTTCTTCACATAGAATTCAGACATACCCACATGCTCAGCCGTATGCACATTCGGATGAGTTAGGCATCCTGTCATGATATCAACTGATGCACCCTCATCCACGATCACGATGTTATGGACTACCTGGGTGAAATGATCTTCCTTTATGAACATACAGGATTGGATAGGAAGGGAGATATGGGCCCCCTTCTTAACCCAGATGAAATACCCACCACGGTAGTGGTTACGCGCCATCTTTGTGTATTCATCCTTTTCAGGGTCAAGGGCTTTCCACATGTAATTGGCGAGCCAGTCATACTTCTTGAGGGCCTCACGGATATCCATGATCTCGATATTGTCATCCCGTGATTCGGAAAGCCTCGCAGAATCATCCTCATATAGATAGGTCCCTGACCGATTCTTCGGGTCTTCGATTCCAACACGATTCAGTTCTTCCATTTTTCATGACAATTGATGCATTCGATGTATCCTTTCTCTTTGATCTCCGCAAGTATCTTTATCGGATCCTGGTAACACCTGATCTGCCCCTCCAAAAGCACACAAGCAGTTGTAGATGAGATATAATCAAGGACCTCTCCATGATGGGTGATCACGAGCGCTGATGCGTCATGCTCCCGTACGTATCGCGCGATCTCACGCGCGATGACCTTCAGGCTTTCAACATCGACCCCAGAATCCGGCTCATCCAATAACAGCAGTTTAGGTTTCAACAGGATAAGCTGCAGGATATCAGCCCGCTTTCGCTCGCCGCCTGAGAAATCCGCGTTGATGTCCCGCTCCAGGAGATGCTCAAGCCCGAATCGCTGCACCAGATTCAAAACATCCTCAGAAAGTTGGTCATCAGGACTCTTTTTCAGACAGATATTTAGGATGTTGCGCAAGGTAACACCCTTGACAGCAGGAGGGTCCTGGAATGAGATATTCAATCCAAGTCTGGCCCGTTCATCGATAGTCTTCCCTGTGATATCCTCTCCGTTAAAGGACATCTGGCCACTGACAGTAAGGTTTGGGAACCCCACAAGCGCCTTCATGAGTGTTGTCTTCCCAGAGCCATTTGGTCCGAACAACACATAGACATTTGATTGTTTGATAGAGAGCGAAAGCCCTTTGAGGATCTGCGTATCACCCACAGACACCTGAAGCTCATCGATATCTAGGATATTCATACAATACACAAATCACCCCAACTTTATAAGGATTATCCTATTAGGGAAGAGACACCGGCTGCCTTTCAACATTCTCAGAATAGCTTTCAGAGACATCACCGACACCTGATTTTTCGCCATTCAAAAATTTATCAGTGTTCCCTGATCCTGCAACATAATACAGATCACGAATTTCCAAAGGTGTATAATGCCTCCCATCAGGAGTTGTTTTTCCATTAGGGTACTTGTTTCGTACACGTCTATCCAGAAGGCCTAGGTAAGCCACAGCCATATCCACATTTTTTTTGGGGTGCCATCTATCATCATACCCATATGACGTTCCATAGTTAGCATTTATATCATCAACTGCAATTTCAGAGATCTGCCCATAACCCACGCAATTATCAGGACTTAAAGCATATGGATCGAACTGAGATTCAAGTTTCATCTGCTGCAATAATCGTTTTGGATCCAATCCTGCACCCTGCGCCTTCTCCATCACATACTGCTTCATCTCAGGATCCATCTCCTGGGGATTCAATCCTACTGTTCTGGTTGTAAGGCCAGAAGTGCCTTCAGTATCAACCCCACTCTGGACATGAGGGGGACCATTGACCTCTGAACCGTCAGTGCGGGAAACAACATCACCCAGTTCCTGGTAAGTATTGCCATCAAAATACTCAAAATCATCTAATACATAACTGTACCCAGGTTCATTCATGACCTTGCCATCTTGCGTATATATTATGGGTTGATACCCACCATCATTACCTGCGATAAAGCGTCCGTAATTAAAATCCCCCTTAAAGTAGGTAGTGGTTTGCAGAGGATCCCCATTCTGATACGCTCCCTCAGAATACTCCATGGTAGACTCAGTCTCTACCACCCGAAACCCCCCCTCACCGGTCAACTGATAAGCCTCAGAAAGTACCTGCGTAGTTTGGCTTCCGAATTTGCCATCCACAGTGAGACCATACTGCCTCTGCAACATCTTGACAGCGGCCTCAGTCTTCGGACCATAGACTCCATCCACCTGCAGTGGCTCGAAATCCTCATGCATCATTAATTCCTCATTAAGAATCCGCTGAACATCCTCAACACCTCTATTACCAGGTGATAGAAATCCACGAGAACCAAGATTAGGGTCATAGCGTTGCACTTCAAACATATTCGTGGTTTGCATAAGAGCATCCTTAGTATTGGAACCGAATAATCCGTCTTGAGTCAACCCATATTTCCTTTGTAGTTCTCTTACAGCATTTTTGGTCTCAGGGCCATATATCCCATCAACGCTGATCGGTTCAAACCCCGGTTGATCTCGCAACTCAGCATTTATCTGCCGCTGCAACTGTTCCACCCCGGAATCACCTACATCAAGATATCCCCGTGGAGGAAGATCCATATCATAAAGGTCACCCGTTGCCCCGCCACTCTCGTAATCTGCCGCATAGCCGTCAGCATATAAAGAGATGGCATCTTCAGGATAGTCCTCGTCCACCGGAGTATCCATGAGAAGATTGACAGTGGTATCCTTTGGCAGAGTATACCGCCGATCGAAATCTCCATTGTCCAGGACCGTGATCTGTGCCCCGTCAGACATAAAACTCCCGATATCTTCCTTGGCGCACGTAAAGCGCCCTGCGATGCGTACAGGTTCATCGATAGAATCCACTCTCCCACCACCAAGTGTAACAATCCCATCCTGATAAGTAAGATCCAGATCTTCACCCGAAATCCCATTGAATTCCGTGAAGGTCCCTTCTAGGCGACCCTCCCCAACATCACGGATGTCCCCGGCAATGCTATATGACTCCCCATCCACCATATAGCTCCCATCGACCGCAAGAGTATCACCATTACCGGTTATCTGACCCTCAAAGGAACGGCCATTGAGGTTAATCCTACCATCTTCCTCGATACTGACATCATAGTCCCCACCCTGAAGGTCTCCCAAAGCCAATGAGCCTTTAGCAGTCGTTATCTCCAAAGGATCCTCAGAGAAGGATTCGATATCTCCATCAATTTCAGTAAAGGTGCACCCGGTAAACTTATCATTGAACATGTCTTTTGCAGCGGTCCTATACCCGTCCCTATTGAGAAGCGAATTGTCCTTCAAGAAAAGAGTATCACGGGTCTCTTTATCCTCAAGAATCCTGCTGCGCAGTCCAGGATTCTCATCCATCTTTTGGATAAGCATATCAGGCTTCGAATCAACAATCGTATCAAAATTTTCAATGACCTCTTCAGGATTTTGCGCATATGTAGCAGGGTCATCTGTATCAAACCCTTGCTCCTCAGCAATCCCGATACTGAAGATCACACTTAAAATGCCTAACAATAATATGAAGCCTCTCATTCTACCCTCAACTGCATATCCTGGCTATCAGTACCACCGCTATTACTTAAGACAGATATGTTAAACACATACTCCCCTTTGACCTCTGGTGTGAAATTGATCATTCCATCATCTGAGATATTGAATAACTCAGTATCATCAAAAAAGAAGACAGGTTCATCACATGTTGCCGTGACATTATAGATGAATGGCTCACCCACACCAACACTATGTCCTCCGATATAGTGGATAGTTGGCACGCATACCAGAGTATCGACTGTAAGATTGAAAAATACAGTCTTGGAACCTTGAGAGTTCTCCGCAGTGATGGCGATAAGGTGTCTCCCCACATCCTCGAGACCGGGAGTAAAATTGATCTTACCTTCTTCGACTTCAAACAAGTCTGTATTGTCCCGCATCTCAACCCCCCGACCGCTTAATGTCAGATTATACACAAAAGGATAATTGGCGGTTGCATACTGATCAGGGACATCTTCCAACAACACCGCACTCTGGGCAACACCAAGGGAGCGATTGATACGATGCGCAAAATAGAACGTATCATTGACGCTATAAAGCCGATCCACCCGGTCCTCATAGACCCATTCCCTGTAACTCACCTCTGGGAGCTCATTGAGACAACTGACGCAAAATCCTCTTTTTTGGAATTGGTCCACTTGGTGGCTGATATTGATGAAGTTGGATACGTTAAGATGCGACTGCACATGAAAATCCTCGAGAGTGACAATCTTATTTTCTGTTGAGACCTGAACCGGGAAATTGATTCGTGCACTCACACGCTCACCGACTGAAGGAAATACAGCAACATCAGAGACATTAGAACAGTGCCTGCTCTCAATCACAAGAGCAGCAGAGAGATTATTGATGATCTGCTGTGTGGTAGGGATATCCCGCCTCCCATACTGATAGAAGAATGGGACCACATGATCCCCTTGTGACTGCACAGCATACTCCTTTGAATCCACATCTGTATAATAGACACCACCTTGATGCAGAGCGGTTTCAAGGACAGTATCGAATTGCTGCTGGAGACAGCTGGAGATATTTGCACGTATCTGCATAACATTCATCTCAGGGGTGGTCCGGATGGCATGCACGTTTTCCTCTAACATGCTTGTTTTATTTAAGGCATAAACGAGTATGAAAGAGGCGATAATTATCAGACCAAGAATCAAAAAAACAGCAATCTGCCCTTTCATATTTGCATTCAACAGGTCTACTGGTATAAAAGAGTTTCCATCAATGGACCGCATCAATAGTAGCCCAGGAGAGATGCCCAACTTTCGACTGGGAAGCCACCGGGAAAGATCCGGAAATGCTGTTATAGAAATCACGTGAGGTAATTTTTGCAAGATTAACCAATATAATGCTTGTGAATACGCTCATCACGGATGGATTCACAATCATCTGCTGCGAATCGTCCAGGCTTCTTTTTGATAACATCATAGATGCATCCGAAAAGACTCATTCTGTATGCTATCACATATACGGACCTCGCATTGATCCGTAGCAGCCAATAATAAGACTTCCATAGCGTTCCTTACATTTTTCGAGAGTGAGAAATGCTCTTATATCCAATGGACACAGAAACAAAAAACGTTGCATTATGCTCATACCCGTCTTCAACCAAGACTATCGTTTTATCTAAGGTTCCTGAAGAAAGATGGGGCCATGAGACGGATTAAAACCCTGGGTAATGCTTTGCTTCCAGTACATAGGATCACCACAAGCGTCCACTAAGGTGAAATTTTTGGAATACAGTGCTTCATATTCATCACCGAGAGAATCCCAATTTGCATCGCGTAATTGATATAAATTCCAGTGATACGCCAAGCCTGAATTGATCGTCAAGATCAAACAATATCTCATCTGCAATCCGATCCCTATCTAACTCAGGATACGTACCCAAAGAACATTCAAGAAAAAGAGATAAAAGAACTAAAAAATCATTTTCGGACTTTCTTTTCCATCGCAGCGATGCGCAAAGTGGTCGGGACAACCGTATCCGGATTCAGTGAGATAGAATCTATACCACACTTTACCAGAAACTCAGCAAATTCAGGGTAATCGCTTGGTGCCTGCCCGCAGATACCGATCTTTCGCTTGTTCCGCTTAGCCCCCGCAATAACCTGGCTCACGAAGTTCTTCACTGCCTCGTTTCGTTCATCATAGATATCAGCAACAATCTCTGAATCCCGATCAAGGCCCAGCACAAGCTGCGTCAGATCATTGGTTCCGATTGAGAAGCCATCAAAGATCTTGGAGAACTCATCAACCAGGATGACATTCGCTGGAATCTCACACATCACATAAACCTCAAGCTTATTCTTTCCCTGCTTGAGACCATGCTTCTCCATCTCCTTTATGACCTTCTTTCCCTCGTCCACAGTCCGGCAGAACGGAACCATGACCTTCACATTGGTAAGACCCATCTCATCCCGCACTCGTTTGAGTGCCTGGCATTCAAGGCCGAAGGCTTTCCTGAAGTTAGGGTTATAGTATCGGGATGCGCCACGCCATCCTATCATGGGGTTATCCTCCACCGGCTCATAGTGCTTGCCACCAATCAGATTCGCATACTCGTTGGTCTTGAAATCAGACAAGCGCACAATGACATCATGGGGATAGAACCCGGCAGCGATGCTTCCGATACCAAAAGCAAGCTTCTCTACATAAAACTCCTTCTTGTCCTTATACCCGTACGTCAACTCATCAATGCGTTTTTTGAGTTTCTTGTCAGTCAACTTGTTGTAGTCGATCAACGCGTTAGGATGAATCTTGACATAGGAATTGATGATGAACTCCTCACGCGCAAGACCAACACCACTGTTGGGAACAAAGCTCAGGTTGAATGCCTGTTCAGGGCTTCCAACATTCATCATGATCTTTGTCTTCGTATGCGGCATCTTCTTCAGGTCCACAGTATTGACCTCATACTTGAGGATACCATCATACACATAGCCATCATTCCCTTCTGCACAGGAGACTGTGACCTTCTGCTTGTTTCTGACCTTCTCCGTCGCATCAAGCGTCCCCACAACACAAGGGATACCCAGTTCCCGGGAGATGATTGCCGCATGACAAGTCCGCCCGCCACGATTGGTGACAATCGCGCTTGCAATCTTCATGATCGGTTCCCAATCAGGATCGGTCATGTCTGTAACAAGCACTTCCCCTTTCTTGAACTTACCGATGTCTTTGACATCCTTGATGACATTTGTCACACCCGAACCGATGCGATTGCCGACGCTTTTCCCTTTACTGATGACCTTTCCCGTACCTTTCATCACATACTCTTCGTATTTTGTCCGGTCAACCTGGCTCTGGACAGTTTCAGGGCGTGCCTGCACAACAAAGAGCTTCCCGCTCTTGCCATCCTTTGCCCACTCCATGTCCATCGGTGTGAACTTACCACGCTTCTTGGAATAATGCTCCTCGATCTCCACAGCCCACCGAGCAAGTTTGAGGACTTCCTTATCAGTCAATACGAACGCCTTTCGGTCTTCTTCAGGCACATTCACATTCTTTGTATAGGTATTGCCGCCATGACTATAGACCATCTTGATCTTTTTCCGGCCCACATTCTTTGAGATTATCGCATTATGTCCCTGCCTGAGCGTAGGCTTGAACACATAGTACTCATCCGGATTGACTGCACCCTGGACCACGTTCTCACCCAGTCCATATGCACCGGTTATAAAGACAGAGTTTTCGAACCCGCTTTCAGTATCAATAGAGAACATGACCCCTGAACACGCCAGATCGCTTCTTACCATCTTCTGTACAGCGATGGACAGATACACGTTGAAGTGGTCAAACTGCTTGTCATTCCGATACGAGATTGCCCGGTTGGTGAAAAGGGAAGCAAAGCACTTCTTACAGGATTCAAGCAGCGTATGCTTTCCCTTGATATTCAGATATGTCTCCTGTTGTCCGGCAAAGCTTGCATCAGGCAGGTCTTCAGCAGTGGCACTGCTTCGGACAGCAACATCAGTGTCCTTCTCCCGGTACTGGCCACACATCTTGTCATAGGCCTGCAGGATTTCGTGCTCAAGCTCTTTTGGAAACGGCGTGTTACGGATAAGCTCCCTGACCTGATGGCCCTTACTGCTCAGGTTCTTCATGTTACCGGTATCAAGGCCCTTAAGGATTTTGCGAATCTTTTGGGTCAGACCCGCACTCTCGACGAAATACCGATAGGCATACGCAGTGATTGCAAACCCATTGGGTACAGCAACACCCTTTTTTGTCAATGTACGATGCATCTCTCCCAATGAGGCGTTTTTCCCACCTACCAGATGAACATCAGAAATACCTATTTCATTAAACCATAGAATGAACTTACTTTCCTTCTGCATAATCGACACCTCTTTTATAAAAAACCAGACAGTGTCATATATAAAGGTTTTGGCCAAAAGCAGAGTTCTCGAATGATTCCGTTAAGATCGACTTCGGTTTCTTTTTTAAAGTGACCCCCTGCAAGGGATTCTGGAGTGATGTCGCGCTCCGAACGTTATGCACAACACCTTTCACCTTCTATAAGGATACCTTCGCAACAATGATGCAAGTTACTTTTTCGAAAGACTCCAAAAGACATAAAAACTTATAAACTCCTTCAGATACCGATTTGATAGGTGATATGATGAACATTTCGTATGACAAAGCAGTCACAATGATATCAGAACAGTCTGGCAAAAGCCAATCAGAGATAGAAGGAAAGATCCAGGAAAAACTCACGCAACTCACAGGCCTCATCTCTAAAGAAGGAGCGGCACACATCATCGCAAACGAGCTCGGTGTCAAACTTATTGAGGAAAGCGGCAAACAGAAGATACAAGATATCGCTGCCGGCAACAGGAACGTAGAGGTGACAGGGAAGGTCACCGCAGTCTATGACATCCGGGAATTCAAGAACGAGCAACGCTCTGGAAAAGTTGGATCCTGCATGATCGCTGATGAGACCGGCACAATCCGCATCGTCATGTGGAATGACAAGGCCGATACCCTCAAAAAGCTGGAACAGGACAATATCCTCAAAGTCACCAACGGGTTTGCCAAGCAGAACCAGCGCAATCCTGATTTCAAGGAGATCCACCTCAACGACTCCTCCACAATCGAGATCAATCCCGAAGGCGAAGAGATCGAGGTCAAGACTTCCTCAAGAAAACGAAAGCACATCAATGAACTGCAGGACAATGAGGATGGTGTAGAGCTCCTTGGCCACATCGTCCAGCTCTTTGACCCCAAGTTCTATGAGGTCTGCCCGGAATGCGGAAAACGCACCAAACCCCAGGACGGACAATTCAACTGCCCCCAACATGGCTCAATCGATCCTGCCTATGCCTACCTGCTCAACTTTGTCCTCGACGATGGAACAGAGACGATCCGGACAGTCTGTTTCAGGAACACCGCCGCAGCCCTTCTTGACAAGACCGAGGATGAGATGCAGCAGTTCAGGACAGATCCCGAAAAGTTCACCCAGATCAAGAACGACCTCCTGGGAGAACTCATCAAGGTCCAGGGCAAGACCCAGCAAAACCAGATGTTCGATCGCCTGGAATTTGTGGCATTCACCGTGAATCGCAATCCTGACCCTGATGAGGAACTCAAACAAGCATGAGATATGAGACCCACGCGATAACCGCACTCATTCTTTCCTTCCTATTCAATTTTACCCTTCTCCAGGGAGTTGTTGCCATCCTCGCATCACTCCTCCCAGACATCGACACCGCTGAATCCTGGCTGGGAAAACGCTTCAAACCCCTCTCCTGGCTTCTGAGAATCGGGCTTACCCATCGTGGCCCAATCCATTCAATCCTCGTCATGGGAATCTGTGCAGCCGTCATCTTCCTCTACGCACCAGCATTCACACTCCCCTTCATAGTAGGATATGCAAGCCACCTCATCCTGGACAGCCTCAATCCAAAAGGCACCACTCTGTTCTGGCCCTTCAGATACAAGCTCAAAGGATTCATCAGAAACGGCTCCATCATGGAATACCTGCTCCTCGCAGCCCTCACCACAGGATTCCTCCTCAAGCACTGGACATAGGCAGGTAAGCTATATAAAAGACAAGCACATCTCACCATATACCTCCTTCCAAGCGGAAGTGAAACAAGATGCGACAAGCAAGAGGTGAAATGTGTGACAGATGGAAAAAGACCGGAAAAGAAATTCGATGCGGGCGCAGTGTCCGCAAGCATTTGGAAAAACGATACCACCAATAAGAAGGGCGAAAACGTCTCCTTCAGTACCATCAACCTCCAACGACGATATCAGGATAAGGATGGCAACTGGCAGAACGCAAATTCTTTGCGGGTGAACGACATCCCCAAAGCGATTCTCGCACTTCAGAAGGCGTATGAGTACCTTATTCTTAAGGACACCGAATCTATTGAGGAAGTAAATATCAGGTGATTATGATGAGTGAAATGTCAATCGAAGACCTACCAGGAGTTGGAGCTGCAACAGCAGACAAGCTGCGTGAGGCTGGATACCAGAACCTCATGAGCATTGCGGTCTCAAGCCCCGGAGAGATGATGGATGCGGCAGGCATCACCGAATCCGCCTCCAGGAAGATGATCAATGCCGCGCGAAACAGCCTTGACATGGGTTTTGAGTCAGGAGAGGATATCCTGAACCGCCGAGCAACCATCAAGAAGATCTCAACCGGTTCAGAGGCACTCAACGAGCTCCTCGGCGGAGGCCTTGAGACCGGCGCGATCACCGAGTGCTTCGGTGAGTTCGGTTCAGGAAAGACCCAGATCGGCCACATGCTGGCAGTACGCTGCCAGGTGGATGACCCAGAATGTGTAGCAGTCTACATCGATACCGAGAACACCTTCCGTCCTGAACGGATCATCCAGCTGGCTGAAGGAGCAGGCCTGGAGCCCGAGCGGGTCCTCAAAAACATCAAGGTGGCCCGCGCCTATAACTCAGACCACCAGATCCTCCTGGCAGAGAAGGCTGAGGACCTCATAACCAAGGAAAACCTCAAAGTGAAGGCCCTCATCGTGGACTCCTTGACCGCACACTTTCGGGCAGAATTCGTGGGACGAGGCACCCTTGCAGAGCGTCAGCAGAAGCTGAACCGTCACATGCACCAGCTCTTGAAGATCGCTGACACCTACAATGCCTGCGTCTATGTCACCAACCAGGTCATGGCAAAGCCTGACATGTTCTTTGGCGACCCCACCCAGGCGATCGGTGGCCACGTGGTAGCCCACGCCTCAACCTTCCGGATTTACCTGCGGAAAGGGAAGAAAGGCTCCCGGGTCGCAAAGCTTATCGACGCCCCAAACCTTGCCGACGGCGAGTGCACCTTCCGCGTCGAGGAGCACGGCTTCAAGGAAGCGTAACAATATTTTTATACTTCTTTTATTTATGCACTACCTATGATTCTTCCAATCCAAAGCAATACAAAAAACGAGCTTATTGACATTAGCGACCAAGTACAGCAGCACATGGACCCCTCCGCATCCAGCGTCACCGTCTACGTCCCGCATACCACAGCAGGGGTAACCATCAACGAGAACGCGGACCCCACGGTCAAGGCGGACATCCTGCGAAAATTACGCGAGCTGGTCCCGGAACATGACAACTACAAGCATGCTGAAGGCAACAGTGACGGTCATATCAAGGCATCCCTCATGGGCGCAAGTGTCACGATTCCAATCATCGACGGCAAACTTGCCCTTGGCACCTGGCAAGGCATTTTTTTCTGCGAATTTGACGGACCCAGAAAGAGAAAGATCGTGATAGCATGAGACTGCTCCTGCTCTTGCTTTTGCTTCCCCTTATCCACGCCGAGTTTCTCAGCGGGAACACGATCATTCTCAATGAGACCCAGGACTCAGTAACCGTTGCAGCAAATCAACTGCGTATCGAGGCACCTGTCAAAACAATCAACGGTGTGGCATCCAAGGTCATTATAAACGCACCCATAGAGCACCTCAGGGTTGCAGCGGAGGAGATTATCATCCACAAGAAGGTAGACCAGGCCCTGCTCTTTGGAAATATGATTGAAACGGATGCACCCATAACAAACCTTACCGCCTACGCAAATACCATAACCCTAAGCGGCCCCATCAAAAGGGCTACCATTGGCGCATCCAGAACCCGTATCCAAGCAAACATCACAAAAGCCACCATAAATTCAAAAGACATCTATATCGCCCCCACCATAGAGATCCAGAACCTCAACTACACCTCACAAAAAAGGCTTAACATCACCGGAACATATCACAAGCCCACATTCAATATCTCCTGGACAGCCTTCAATTTCGTCTCATTCCTTCTAGTGGGGTTCCTCCTCTTTAATCTGCCCTGGATCCAGGCTGAACACCGGATACACTTGGTCAGAAGACACCCTAAAAAAGTTCTTGGCACAGGACTCATCACCCTTCTTGTGATACCAGCAACAATAGCCCTTGCCATGGTTACAATCATCGGGATCCCGGCAGCAATCATGGCTTTGGGGATATTTGTGGGAATGCTCTACATCGCAAAGTTCTTTTTGGCAACTGCCCTGGGAAGTATATTCATCAAGAACAAATACCTGGCATTCACAGCAGGCTGGCTTACCCTCCTGCTTTTGAACCAAGTGCCCTACATGCCCTGGCTTATCACCCCCTTGGGCTGGATAACAGGCATTGGCGCAATCACATACAGCACCCTTGAGAAATCAAAAGGAAAACTCAAATTCAAGCGCAAGTGATGCCTTATCAGAAGCATATTCAGAGCGAAGTGACATCTCACCGGGAACAAACTTGTTTAAAGGCTTATAGCTCAGCCGCGACCCGATCACATCCGTGTAATCGGCCTCAAAATCCAGGCCTTTATATTCTACCATGAGTGAGGGCACCGGCCTATAATCCTGTATACGCGCGCTCAGAGAGATCTCATATTCCTTCTCTGGAGCATCAGACCCTTTACCATGATATACGCTGGCACCCTCGCCCGTACCGACAATGCCCACACCTGAAAACCGGTCAATCTTCTCTTCCACCCATCGAACCTTCTCGCCAAGAGAGGTTGCATTCACCGCTTCAACCACTGCATCAAGCGTCGCATCCCTGACTGTATCATCATCCCGCGCTGAAGTCTCCTGCGCCTGCTTCCGCATATTGGTATCCACCCGAGAAAGAAAAACCTGCAAATCCCCTGCATAAGAAGCAGAACAAAATAAGAAAGTACCCAGTATCCCAGCGAGCAATCTCATGGCTAATCGTTTTCGACACGAGGTGCGAGCACGAATTCGAGTTTGACCTTATCAACTGATACATACTCAAGCTTCAGCGGATAATCCTTCCCGAAGTTGATACGCACAGTCTCAGAAAGTTTCGCCCCCGAGACCATCTTCTTGAGGTACTCGATAGAATACTTTGCCTTTACAGTTTCCCCCGCCTCATTCTTGATGGTCACCTCATCACTGGGCTCAAGGTCTATATCAACCTTGTTAAGATCACTCTCAGCAAGGAAAGATGCCTTTTTATCATCAGACACGAAACTGATGGAATCAGCGTTGATGACTGCCGCATCCTCAACCACATTGGTAAGCATTGAACAGGGCACTGTGATGCTTGCCGCAAACTGAAGGGTAGGAACCTTTTGCTCCTTATCCTCTGTCTCAAGCACAGACATGCTGAACCTCCGCTTTGAGGATCCTTTCAGGATAATATTGAGCTTATTCTCCTTGAGCTCCAGTGTAAGCGTATCGCTTGAGCCTGCCCGCTTGAGGATCTGCTTGAAATAATTCAGATTGATGGAAAATTCAGTATCATTCTCAAGAGAATATTCAGTGAAGCTGCTTGAGAACAACTCAAATATGACCATGGCCACATTCGCAGGGTCCATGGCAACCAGTTTCATCGACTGGCTGGTTACGGTGAAGCGTGCCTCTGTGATTAACTCAGAGATAATCGAAATACTGTCCTTCAGGTATTTTGGTTCTGCAAGTGTAAGTTTCATGATTAACCCCCTCTCCCTTTTGGAGAGATACTATCTTTTTAAAGATTTCTATGTGAGATCCACACTATCCCCATTCTGAAGCAATAAGACAGACTTATAGCCGATATCCCGGCACAAATCAACCAGTGCAGACGTCATATTGAAATCACCGTGCGCAGGGATGATATGCTGTGGTTTCACCAGGTGGATAAGGTCCCGCAGGTCCTCACGCGCAGCATGACCGCTCACATGGATATCCCGAAAGATCCGCACATCCCGCTGAGCCAGTTTATCCTCCATGTCCTGCCGGTTCTTCAGGTTTGTCTCAGTAGGGATGACAGTGCAGGAAAAGACCACATGATCCTCAGGCTCAAATTCAAAGTCAAGCTCACCGCTGATCATCCGGGATAATACTGACCGGGGTTCTCCCTGATGACCTGTCACAACCAGAAGATGCTTGCGGCGCTCCTCTTTGTTCTTGTTCACATCACGCAATTTTTTCTTGATCTTGCGCGCGTATTTGATGACCTCCGCATCCTCACTGAAATTGATGAGATTGGCCCGCTCCGCAGCCTCAGCGTATTTGGCAAGGCTTCGCCCCAGGAAGATTGGCTTTCTGTGCAGTTTACGCGCATACTCGACGATCGACTTCAACCGGGCAATATGCGACGAAAACGTGCTGACAACCACCAGCTTTTTGGAGCTATCAGTACCCAAGAGCACATCCCGTAACATGAGTTGTGCAACAGACTCTGACGGCGTCTTCTTCCGGTGGGGAGCATACGTGGAATCAACAATAAGTGAATGGACCTTCCCTTCTTTCCCAAGCTCTTCGAGGCGCGCCAGATTCGGTTTTTTTCCGAAAGTCGGATACAAGTCGAATTTGAAATCATTTGCATAGAGAATGACCCCATACGGGGTATGGATAGCGACAATAACCGTATGCGGCGTTGAATGAGTACCGTTCAGGAATTCAATAGTGATTGATTCAGAGAGAGTATATCGCGAATTGACATTCAATTTCTTAATTGGGTTCTTAAGGGTTATTCTCTCATCCCGCAGGATTGACTCAATGACTTCAGCAGTAAAAGGCGTGCACAGGATGGGCGCTGCAAACTTGTTGCCAAGATACGGGATTGCTCCCACGTGATCAAGATGCGCGTGCGTCGGTATGATGGCCGACACCAGGCTTCTCCATTCCTTCAGCTGCGAGATGTCAGGGATAGCACCAGCCTCAGTCAGATCCTTGACTCCGAACTTGACCACATCTTCCTCTTGGGTGACCCGTATGTAATTTTCCAGATGAAGCCCCATATCAAGGATAATGACCTCGTTATCAACCCGGATGGCAGTCATGTTCTTGCCAACCTCGTTATATCCGCCAACACTTCGTATCTCTAAGACCATTCACACTATAGGAAGGACAGTGTTTTTATAGTTTTTGGGATAATGCTACCCGGTTCTCATAGCGACAAAGAGAACCATACCCACACCGCTTTAAAAGTGCAACCGCAGTAGGAAACTCATGCCCTAACTCTGGGGTCATATGGGCATCAGACCCCATACTCACCTTTGTGACGCCAAGTTCACATAGCATTTCCAACGCAGCAGGCTGGGGATACGTTTCACCGGCCTGATGGCGGTATCCACCAGTGTTGACTTCAAAGCCCACATCATGACGAAGCATCAACTCCCCACATTCGAGCAACTCATCCCGATAGACTTGAAAGGGAAGTCCCGGCAGCTGTTTCCTGGGAAGTTCTATATGTCCGATAGCATCAAAAAGCTCCGAGGATATGGCCTGCTTGACCAATGAGAAATAATCATGGGCGACCTCATTAGCTTCGTCAATTGAGACTGCACGGGTCATAGGCGCACTTATCATCTGCTCATTCACTGAATGCACACTCCCCAGGACATAGTCAAAGGGATACTTCGCGGTGAAAGCCTCAAGCGTCGCTTCCATACCAGGATAATAGCCAAGCTCAACCCCTACCCGAAGGGTTAATTCAGGATATTGTTGTCTGGCCAGTTCGACCTCCTTGAAATGCCGCCCCCATTCGCGGCGTGTCAAAGCCAGTTTGTAGCGACCACGTGTCAGATTCGCTTCCTGATGATTCGTGAAACAGATCTCATCAATGCCTGCAGCCGATGTCGCCTGACAATACTCATCCACCGTACTCCGGGCATCAAACGTATAGTTGGTATGGACATGATAATCAAACATGCCCCAGAAGAATCCACTCATCTATTTAAATCATGACTATACCCATAAAAGAGTAAGGCAATGAGGAAGTCAAAAAATTCCTGGATACAACCAAAATACAGGTTATATGACAAAAGTATCACCAAACCAAAAGCCAAACCATACAAAGGATAATGGCCAGGAAATCCAATCCGCCTATAGAAACGGGCAATCACAGGAATGAGAGACATCAATAAAGCCACCCCGAACAAAAGAACCCCAAAATAGATGAAGTCATCACCTTCACACCCAATGCTAGTTTGAATGATCTCAGGACAACCAATCCTATAAAAATCGATATTGTGCACATTGGTCTCATTCTGTTTGTTCACGGCTGACGTATCCACATCATACCCAAAGAAATGCTGCCCATAGCTAATCTCCTCGAGAGCCCCGAACAAAAACAGTAGCATAAAGAGCAAAGAGAATAGCCTATACTTCCCAGACCTGAAAATCCGAAACTGCCAATATGCTGCAAGCAGGAAAAACACAAACGTCAAGAGCTCTATCAGGCCTGTCTCTGCACAACCAATAAATCCAAACAGACTAAGAAAAAATATGGCAAAAGCTACCCAGTATAAGGTTTTCATCAAAAGTATTGACGCAAACTCATATAAAAAATACATACCCTTTATCACCAATTACCTCTCTGGCTACATCTAAAGAACAAAAAAGATATCAAAAACTCAAAAGGCTCCTCTAAAATACAAGACCTATCTAAGAAAATAAAAGAAAATATGATTTCAGACATAATAAACCACAAGTATCAATCCCCTAGGTTGCTCACTGGGATAGTTTATTTTACGGTAAAAACCTCTGAAGAGAGGAAAAAAAGCTACAATAGCCGCAGTACTCAAATAAAAGCCTCAACCTCAAAATAAGCGATGACCGAAACATTGTGAAGATTAGTCTCATTATGAGGATTAAAGCCTGAGGTATCAAAATCACACCCAAAGAGATGTTGCCCATAACGAATCTCCTCGAGAGCCCCAAACAAAATAACCCGAAACAAGATCTGAAACCAGCCTTTTCATTGATAGCCAAATCAATCAGGGATTAGACATTTGGAAGGATTTGAAGAACTGCAAAGAGAAACAGGAAAATCCGGGAAGTTAAGCTCAAATGAGTCCAGAATTAAACCCTATAGTAGAAATGCGGGGGAAGGGATTTGAACCCTCGTAGGCACTAAGCCAATGGATTGCTCAGTCATAGCTCCAGGGAGCTCTTCACTCAATACCCTTGAGTCCATCCCGTTTGGCCACTCCGGCACCCCCGCGACTATGATGAGGAAAAGGTCCTCATTTATAAAAGTTCTCACTCAAAAAGTTTTTAAACATGGGCCACATATAACAAAAAAAGAGGTGATGCAGATGGGAATTGCCCCACTAAACGGTTCCTTCATGATAACAAGTATTATCGGGCTTATTATATCATTCAACGTATTTGCAAGCTATCCTTCATGGGGGTTCGCATTCATGATCGTATTCACACTGATGTTTGTGGCATCACTCATCTCTATGACCTACGCGCCAATCGACTCCTACGATCTTAAGAAAGAAAAATTAGAATGAAATTAAATTAACTCTTCAATGATTGTCCGGAATTCTGCCTTTTCCTGTTCCAGGTCATCGGTCCGTTCATAACCGGTCCCGACACGGGTATAGACGCAACCGAAATCAAAGTACGGCACATACCCCTGCGGATTGTTTGCCTGGTACACTTGCATGTCCTGAGCAGGGATTGCCCCCTCCTCTTCCGGAGTCAGAAGGTCATCCTTTGTGTCAACTTCCCAATGTCGTGCGACAATCTCTCCAGAGTATTCCCGCAGAACCTCATCCACAGCAGGGTTGACCCATGTACAATGTGGACAGGTTGAAGATGTATATACCCGGACCACGGGTTTTCCATCCTCAGTGCAGACCTCTGAACCAGTCTTGGAGAAGGTCTCAATCTCATCGTTGGTAGGTGTTGCACCACCAGTAAGAACCTCCTTATTGACAGTTACAGTTGCCGCTTCCCGCACGGATTCTATATAATCAGCCAGTGCAACTTGCTGTTTCTGTTGTTCAAGCACCTGTCGGATTTCCGGTTCTACTTCTTCAAGGGATTTTACCTGTCCCTCCTTGGTCCCTGTGACATCCACGATATGATATCCGAATGAACTCTGAACAATCCGCGGACTATCATTGACCGTCATATTGAACACTGCATCATTGAAGGCAGGTACCATAGCACCCTCTGGGAAATAACCGAGGTCTCCACCATTCTCGGCTGAACCAGGATCCTGGGAATAGTTCTGTGCAAGCTCAGCAAAGCTTTCACCCTCTTCAAGCCGGACAAGCAATTCTTCTGCCGTGCTCTCGTTTTGCACAAGGATATGACGCGCCCGGACCTGTGGTGCTACGGTGATGAGGCTTGTATTGGTGTTCTCATTGTAATACTCTTCCACTTCCTCATCTGTTACACTGATTCCTAAATCGGTCTGATTGAACAGTTTTGTGATCATCAGCTGTTTCTTATAAATCTCCTCAAGGTCATCACGAGTCATATTGGTTTGCTTAAGTTGTTGGTCCAAAGCTTCCTCAGTGATACCACTCTGAGCCATCAGCTGGTTAATGTACTCCTGGACTTCTGTATTGGAGACTGTAATGCCCTTTTGTTCTGCTTCCTGTATCAAAGCCAACTCATCGATGGTTCGGTTCAAAAGGGTCTCCTTGGTGATTGATTGCTTCATCTGTGGTGGGAGCAAGGCATACTGCCGATTGATCTCTTCCATGGTGATCTCCTCACCATTGACTGTTGCAACGATTCCAGAACTATCCGTATCATCCGTATCATCCGTTTGATCCCCTCCAGGACTGGTCAGGGTAACTGCCCACACAACAAGTGCAACCACCACGACAGCAGCAAGGACATAGAGCAAGGTATTGTCTTTTGGCTTTTGTACCTCAGTCTTGCGCCGCTTTGTCTTCTTACGGTTTACCTTGACGCGCTTAGGCTTAGCAGATTTCTTTTTTGTTTCCTTAAGATTTTCAGGATCTTCATCACTCACATTTACCACCCTTGAATAAATACTTCTTTGGATTATCCGAATCCCATGATTTATTTAAAAGTTTCTATAGCCACATCAATCCCATTGCATGCTCTTCGACCGGGTCCTTTAAAAAGAGGTAAGAAACAAGGCCCCGTCAGTAGCCTCAAAAGGCAAATCTGCATCACAAGAGGAGCAAAATCCACGTCGCAAAAAGAATAATTTATATATGACACTGCCTGGCAAGCCAAAATGAACTCAGTATTCAGACTGATGATGGACAGCAATACCAATCTCCAGAGGTTCGCAGTCTATGCCCTGGCACTCATAATAGCGGCACGCATAAACCCCTCCATCCTTGCGCTCACGATATACCTGCTCATCGCAGCCCACCTGTTGCAAACGCGCCGGACAGTAGCCCTGTACTACCTGTTGCTCTCTTCGGTATTTGCACTGGGATGGGTCATGATTGCCAATACCCAGTATAGCTACAATCATGAAAATGTCTACCTCCTGGGACTCAACCTCTTTCCGCTTTTCGCCTGGGCCTCAGGCCTCTTCCTCGTATACTTCATCCACGCATCCTGGGAGCATCGCCTGTCAAACCCATATATGCAAATCGCAGGGTTTATCCTGTTCTATTGGACAATGCTACTCATGGCCGAATCGTTAGGGTATCACGTTCTGGACATACAAAACCTGGCAACCGCGGCACATGCCGGACTGCCCGGATGTAACTGCCTGCACGCCCCACCCTGGATGCAGTTGGCATACATCGCCATGGGCCCTTTGTACGTTGGTTCGTGCAAATTACTAAGATTGGGCAACCCCCACAAATGAACCGATTCCTATCGATATATGAACGTGCCGGTAGTATCTCCCTCAAATATCCGCTTGATCGCATGATCCCGCATACCACCCGCAACAAACACATTGGTTCCATAGGGGGTTGCGATCTCTGCCGCTTTCACCTTAGAGATTCCACCTCCCGTACCATGGGCTGTCAGCTCAGTGGTGCACTCGCGGCGCAAACCCTCAATGTCGCAGGTGTACGGGATTGGCTCATAGCATCCCGTATGGAATGCCTCCCTCGGATAAATGCCATCAACCCGGGTCATGATCAAAAGGAGATCTGCCTCAAGGGCCTTGGCTGAATGTGCGGCAAGCAGATCATTATCACCGAACGTGATATCCTGCGTTGCGATCGTATCATTCTCATTCCCGATAGCGATTATCCCCGAATCAGGGTGCATCACCCGTCGGGTCATGGAAACAAAGTTTTGCCTGCGCTCGTACTTACGCGTATATTCCCTATACAAGAGCCCAGTCACCCCGTTCATACCCCCTGGCACAGGACCCAGTCCCTCAAGGTAATCCCGCATATCCGGGTTCTCTTTGAAGTAAGGATCCGCAAAAAAGAGATCCAGATCGATGTCATTCCGGCACACCAAGACCTGCGCAGGTTCAAGCCCATAAAACTGGAACGCATCCCGATACAAGTCAATGAGATCCCCCTGCCCAACAGACGCATTGACCTGCTTTCTCACGATATCATCAGGCCCAGGGGCAGTGCAGCGCTGTTTACCACGTTTGATTGCGCCGCTTGACACCAAGAATACCTCACGTTGGTCCTTTTGGATAAGATCACTGATATCCCCGGCAAAATCAATGACTTGCCGTTCATTGATCAGTTCAGACCCCAGCTTTATGACAATCCGTTTGCTGTTTTGCAGATATGTGGAAACATCAACCATCAGGCGGTGGTGAATCAGGCCATTCTTAAATATTTTTGTACTCTCGCAGGAAGAAACATTTAAAAACACCTAGAGAACATCACCCCCATGCCAAAATTCATTGTCACAACAGGAGGAGTTCTATCTGGCCTAGGAAAAGGAATCGTAAGTGCATCCGTCGGAAGATTGCTCTCAACCAAAAACAGGGTTGTAAGCATAAAATGCGACGGCTATCTCAACATCGATCCCGGCACCATGAACCCCTTCGAGCATGGAGAGGTATTTGTGCTTGATGATGGAGGAGAAGTTGACCTGGACTTTGGCCATTATGAGCGGTTCCTCAACATCGACTGCAAATTCTCATGGAATCTGACCTCAGGGAAAATCTTCCAACACGTGATTGAAAAGGAAAGAAAAGGAGATTACCTGGGAAAGACAGTGCAGATGATTCCCCACGTGACAAACGCCATCAAAGATAGGTTCTTCGAGATTGCCCAAAAAGAGAACGCCGATGTGGTCCTCATCGAGATGGGAGGCACTGTCGGAGACATTGAGATGATGCTCTTTAATGAGGCAGCCCGCCAGCTACGAAGCGAGGTCGGCAGGGATAACATTCTCTACATCCATGTGACCTATCTCCCTGAACTTGAGTGCGTGGGTGAACAGAAAACAAAACCCACCCAGCAAAGTGTCCAGAAACTCCGCGAGATCGGCATTCAGCCGGACATCATAGTAGGAAGAACACCCCGGACACTCGATAATGACTCCAAGAAAAAGATTGCCCTCTTCTGTAATGTCGACCAGGAGAATGTGATCTCTGACCCGGACTTCGACCAGGTCTATGAATTGCCCCTCATCTTCAAGCAGGAACGCCTTGACAAGATCCTGGAGGACAAGCTTTCACTGCAGACTAGCGACCTTGCAAACTGGGAAAAGCTGGTGAAAAACATAAAGGGGTCCCGTAAGAAAGTATCAATCGCGATCTGCGGCAAGTACACTAAACTGCACGATTCATACATCAGCATAATGGAAGCCCTCAAGCATGCAGGTGCCCACCTGGATACTGCCGTGGAGCTCCGCTGGATCGAGACAACTGAGATTGAAGAAGGCACCACTTCAGTGGAACAGGCTCTCCAGGGAATAGATGGGGTCATTGTCCCAGGCGGATTCGGCTCCCGCGGTAGCGAGGGAAAGATCAAAGTCATCCAATACATCAGGGAAAATAAGATCCCGTTCCTCGGTATCTGCTTAGGGCTGCAGATTGCAGTCATTGAATTTGCCCGAAACGTCTGCGGCCTCAAAGATGCGAATTCAACAGAGTTCGACAAGAAAACACCCCACCCAGTTGTTGACATCCTGCCCGAGCAAAAGGAAGTAACCGAGAAAGGTGGTACCATGCGGTTGGGAGGCCATGATGTGAAAATCAAGGAGCACACAAGAGCCCACAGGATATTTGAGGATACCACAATCAGGCGCCGCTTCAGGCACCGCTTTGAGGTCAACCCAGAATACAGAGAACAACTTGAGAAAAAAGGCCTGGTCTTCAGCGGCATGACCCCTGACGAGAAAATCATGCAGGTAGTTGAGCTTGACAACCACCCCTTCTTCATGGGGGCTCAGTTCCACCCGGAACTCACATCCCGGCTTGAACAACCATCACCCATGTTCTTTGACCTGGTGAAGGCAGCACTAAAGCGAACGCAGGAATCTGACGAGCTCATCGCTCCAAATGCGAGGAATGCTCCCCTTCAATAACGAATCCAACCATACTCGTGTTTTTTCTGAGATTGTATCCCCATTGATAGCAGAAAGGATATCATGTTGGATATCAGCCTCAAGTCCCACCCGCCGGGCCGCACGCAGGAAATCCTTTCGCAGCCGGTCACGCCGTTCCTCCTCGGCAAGCTCTTTGTCATGCTCTTCCTCCTCCCAGAACGACTCATAGGAAAAGGCCTCTTCTGATTTGCGCAGGAAATACTGGGCCGCGGCATGGGGCCATTCCGCAAGGATCGTTTGCTGGTGCGCCCTGATGCGTTTGGCAAGGTCCTCAGAGACACCCTCAACCACTGCCCGCATCAGTTCATCAGTCCCAACATCCGGCAGGGACAGTCGTGATGCCAGCCGCAGGAGTTGCCGATCATGCGGCTTTGCTTTCGGCATTCGCCCCAGCTCCTGCTTTAGGTCAAGCTCCGAGGGTTTCCCCTCGATATGGGAGAGCACCTTCTGGTGCATCCGATTCAGGAATTCAACCTTATCCTCAACCTTCAGCACATCGCTGAACCCCTGCACCATAAGATTGAATGCGAACGGGCTTGGAAAACTCGAGTGCCGTTCTTTTACTTTCACAGCACCTGATTCAATTTGTGCAAGCACCCACCGCGCACCCCCAAAATCCATCATATCCTCAAACACCTCCCGCCGTGCCTCCTTAATCAACGGAAAATCCTGCGAGATCCGACGGCACGAGTTCAGGAGAATCTGTGAGCTTACCTGTTGCCGGCCAACTTTCTTTGCCTGCCCCTTATAATTCCGAAGGATCATGAATGAGCGCCCCGCCACATGACGAAAGCGCCGCTTCAGGACCTCAGTCTTGTCAACCGCTGCCTTGAGCACCATATCAAGCTTTTCTGATTTCAGATAGGAAAATGCCCGTAGCACCTGGATGCGCTTGCTTGCCGTCACATAAAACCCGTTATCATTGATGCCGATCTCCACATCACGATGATCCAGCCGCGAAATGGCATAGGCAAGAGCCCGGCTCAGGCAGTCATTGACCCTTCTCCCATACATGCTGTGGAAGAAGTAATAGGTCTGCTTCTTATCAGCATATACCTCCACCACAAGTTCTTTATCCGTCGGAATCTCAAGGAAGGCATCCTGTTCCTGGAAGTATTCGAACAATACGTTCACACCGTTCTCATCAATATGCAAAAACTCAGAAAGGAACCGCTTGATCTCATCCTCTCCTTCCCCATGCAGACGTTGCTTTACCAGCCGCCGCAGCCGACCTATGTCGCAGGCAAGATCGAATGACAAGGGAAGCATTTCAGAGAACCACGCCGGAACCGTTGGAGGCTTGTCAACCGATGAACTCACGTACGCAACCATGCCCTTGGCATACCTGAATTGATACACCCCACCTCCCAGGACAAAAACATCACCCTTCTTGAGCTTCTCCAGGAATGCCTCATCCAGTGTTCCCACAATCTGCTCCCCAACCTTGACAAGGATCTCAGTCTCATCAGGGATAGTGCCGATATTGGTCATGTAGATCATACGGGTCAACTTCCCCCGCCGACTGATCATCCCATCACGATACCAGATCTTTGCGTACACATACCGGTCTTCAAGGCTTGAGAACTCCCCCGCAAGATACGACAACACCTCCTCGAAATCATGGTCAGAAATCGTGGCGTATGAATAGCTCTGCCTCACCATCTCCAACAGGTCATCCCTTGAGATCCTCCCTCCCAGGACGAATCCCACAATCTGCTGGGCCAAGACATCCAGGCAGTTCCGAGGGATATGGATACGATCGATCTTCTTTTCCACCGCAGCCTTCAAAAGCACACTGCATTCCACCAGTTCATCCCGGTCTGCAACCAGGATCCTCCCTTTCGCAGTCTCATGCAGCTTATGCCCTGCTCGCCCGATGCGCTGCAGCCCCCGGGCAACTGACTTGGGTGAGCCAAGCAAGAGCACCAGGTCAACATGCCCTATGTCAATACCAAGCTCCAGGGACGTGGAACTCACAACCACTTTCAGCGCCCCCTCCCGCAGCCGCGACTCGATGGAAAACCGCATCTCCTTTGAAAGCGAGCCATGGTGAGCACCGATATTCTCCCCATAATGCCGAGGAAACATGTCCTTGAGGTTATGCACCACCCGCTCCGTTGCCGCTCGCGTATTGGTGAAGATAAGCGTGGTCTTATGACCCTGCACAAGACCATGGATTCGCTCATACAAAGCCCGATGCATCTTGCGGTGTGATACATCGATGAGCTGGCCAGTGGGTGCGATCACCTGCAGGTCTAAAGTCTTCAGGAACTGCACATCGATTATCAGGCAGTCCCGGCATCCCACCAGGAATTTGGCGATCTCCTCGATAGGCGCGATCGTCGCAGAGAGCCCCACCCGGGTCATGTGGGGCGATAGGCGTGAGAGATGTTCCAGGGTAAGGGACAGGTGTACCCCTCGCTTGTTCTCCGCAAGCGCATGGATCTCATCCACGATACACCAGTCGACATGAGAAAGATAGGCCCGAAACTTGAGAGACGTCAGCATGATTGCCAAGGACTCAGGGGTTGTTATGAGAATGTGTGGCGGCCGCTTCAGCATCGCCCGCTTCTGGGCAGCGGTCGTATCCCCAGTGCGCACCCCGATGCGGATTCCAAGTCTGCCACAGATTGCCTCAATCTGGCGCAATGGCTCAAGAAGGTTCACCTCAATATCATAATTAAGCGCCTTAAGAGGACTCACATACACACAATACACCCGATCCTCCAAGATCCCTTTTTTGGCAGAATCGACAAGCTCGTTCAGGATGGAAAGAAAGGCAGTGAGGGTCTTGGTCGCACCCGTCGGAGCACTGATCAGCGTATGCCGCCGGCTATGAATCTCTTTGACAGCATACTGTTGAGGAAGAGAAAACGAGGGAAAAGTGGAGAAGAACCAGTCCTTTACACTGGAATCCAGCAAAGAACCTAAGGATTCAGGAGAGTCAGGAGTGGTTTTCCATTCAATCATTAAACGAATTCGACCTTCTTCGCCCTAAACCCCTTGCTCTGCATGTGAATCTTACTGCAGGCTGAGCAGGTATAGCGAAGGTCAGTCTTTTTTGAAAGCTTGGCACCAGTCATCTTGAACTTCGTGACAGCAGGTTTCGAATATCGACCAAGGTTTCCGGAACCTCGTGCCCTGCCCCGGGATCGCGCCCGGTACTTGGATCCAAAGGTAAGGGAGCTTGCAGTCCTCCGTTTATTCTGGGTTACCTTATGTTCTGTGTGTTTCTTGCAATAAGGACAATATCGCTTTTTCAACTTTGGAATCTTCATGATCAACACCTAATGGTTCAGAGAAACCGGAGACCTTTTATAAAGATTTCGTATAAAAATTAAATGATATCTTCCTCAGAGATAACCATAAAGTCACCCATGGCCATGACCGCACTGAACGGGATAAGAATATGCCCCTCCTTGTCACGTTCCAGTTCAAGCTTGTTCGAGTACTGGGTTGGATTATTGAGGACAAGATGGATCAATTCACCGCTACGCGTTTCAAATATGATATCTCCTACCTCACCAAATCGTTTCCCGGATTTACTTACCACAGTTTTTCCTATGATCTGTTTTGAGAATTTCTTTTCATCTTCAGCCATTAAAAACCCCTCACATCTATGTTATGATAGTTACCTATTTAAAGATTTTGATTCGCCAGACAATACGATATGCGCGAGCAGCGCCTCCAGCTGGATAAACTCGTCAGAACCCTCCACAAGCCGAAACTCTATCTCCCCGCATTTGTCGATCAACTGTACCTGTACCCGTCCGGGGATATCAAGGTTTTGTATCTCCTGTTGGATCTGCTTGATGACATCCTGAGCAGACAATCCATACTGCAGCATCACCTGCAATAGTTTCTTGCGGGCATCATTGAATGAGCCAGAAAGGGCCTGGTCGAGAAATTCGCGCACCTCCTTGGGTTGGGCAACACTCGCCATCGAGTAGACATCCTTCTCTTCAATCTTTTTCGCAAAAGAGGCACAGCTCTGCAGGATATTCTCAGCTTTCCGCGCGTCACCACCTGACACCTCGTAGAGCGCATCATAGGCGGCATCAGATATGGTCAACCCCTCGGTTTCCTGGATATGGGAGAGGATAGCCTTTATATCCTCCTTTGCAAGCGGCCGGAAGCGAAACACCGCGCATCTGCTCTGTATGGGATCAATGATTTTTGAAGAATAATTGCAACTCAGGATGAACCGACAGGTCTGGGTATAATTCTCCATGGTCCGACGAAGTGCCTGCTGCGCCTCTCTGGTGAGCGCATCACACTCATCAAGATACACGATCTTGAACGGCACATTTCCCAGGGATTTGGTTCTCGCAAAGTCCTTCACCTTACTTCTGATCACATCGATTCCCCGCTCGTCAGAAGCATTGAGCTCCAGCAGGTTCTCCCCCCAGTTCTCGAAGAGTTTTTTTGCTACCACCAGCGCAAGGGTTGTCTTGCCTGTCCCGGCAGGACCAGAGAAAAGAAGGTGCGGTATGTTTTGCTGATCAACAAACGACTTGATCCGCTCGACGATTTCCGTTTGCCCTTTGATCTCAGAAAATGACTTCGGCCGGTACTTTTCGATCCAGATACTCATGCGATTCAATAACCCCACCGAATTTAAATAATTATGCATCCCGATAGAATTCGGCCGCATCCTCGGGGGAGACCGCATTTATGATGAATCCAGTACTAAGCTCAAACCCGGCATGGATTGCCTTTCTCGGACAGATCTCGATATGCATGTGCATCTCGCTTCCTTTCGGCGCATAGTGCACGAACATGTTATAGGCGACACCGATACGTTTGAGCTTGGTTGTCACGTGCTTGATAATGGTTGCGATATCATGGTATTCTTGGGAATCCAATTCCTCAAGACGACAGATATGACGGCGCGGAAAAATCCAGGCCTCCCAATTATAACGCGACGCGAAAGGTGCAAATGCGACTGCGCTTTTTGTAGCCATGATGCGCCGTTTGCTGCGCATCTCCCGCTGCAGCACCTCGCAATAGACGCATTTTTTACCACGCATGCTGTCCCGGGATTTCCGTTCGATAGTCAAAGGCACCTTATTGAGTGAGATGACCTGAGAATGGCTGTGCTTGATTGAGGTTCCAGCGCTGCCCCCATGATTCTTGAAGATGCTCACATAATTGCATTTTCGTTGCCTGCATAGAAACCTGACCCGATTGGTGTACACCTTAAGGACCTCTGCGATATGAGGAACCTCATAATCTGATAGTTGCTTGTTATGCCACGGCCCTTCTACGATGACCTCATGGTGTCCAAACGCAGGACCGTATTCAAACAATCCATCGTTCTTGAAGCTTGCATGGCTTGAATGCTCCACCGCTGGAAACTTATTGTCAAACCACCGTATGATCCAGTTCCCATCCCTTTCGACCCGACCAAGCTCAGGCGGTGTCGAATCCTCGTTCCCCGGACAGAAGAAACAGAACTCCTTCTTCTCCTTCTCTGGCTTAGACGTGAACTCATGAGGCCGTTTCCCTCTTTTTTGGGAGATTATGACCCACTGGTTGAGGACATAATCCTTGCGAAACTCAGTCATAATCTTTCACCAGGGCTTTACTTTTAAATACCTTTCGAAAATCAATTTAAACGCAATCCATACACCCACATCATGGAACTGATTGCAACCTACGACCTTTTGCACACACCCTCCCATAAGCTGCACCAATTAGAGCAATACCATAAACGTTTTGATCTCATCTTCAAACCAAACACAGGGACAGATTATAGTATGGCGATCAGCCTGCTCACTAAGTTCCATGAGACCCTGCAAGACAGTACCGTCACCCTCCACAATATACCGCCGTGCCTTGCCCCCGAGTTCAGGGAACATATACAAAATGGTCCTGATGTCCTAAAATATAAACCACAAGCCTGCACAACTTGCAGATACACAGAGAGCTGCGGCGGCATCTATCCAAGTGAAGAGGTCCAGATTAACCCCATCCCTGACATACCCCAGGAAATGATCATTGAAATAACCCCCAGATGCAACCTCAACTGCTTCTATTGCTTCAACACCTTCAAGCGCACCGGGCATGAACTCTCAACAGCCATGATACTAACAGCAATAGACCAGGCTCACCAACTTGGTGTCCCTTATTTCAGGATTACAGGAGGAGAACCGCTTATGAGAGATGACCTCTTCGACATACTCAAGTATGCACAAGGTAAGTTCAAGGAGATACGCCTCAACACCAATGGCCAGCTCATAGACGAAGAGAAAGCACAAGAACTGGCACAATACGTCCACAATATCTTAATCCCACTCAACGCCCCTGACCCTGAAAGCGAAAAGGAGGTCACCGGCCACGACTCTTTCCAGCAAAAAAAGGATGCCATCCATCACCTGAAACAAGCAGGGGTCCCCATTGTCCGCTCAGGCACCATCGCACTGGAAAAAAATATTGACAACTTCCAGACACTCAGAGACCTTACCAAGGAACTGGGCCTTGATGCGTGGGAATGGTATCGCCCGGTCTCACAAGAACCCCTTGTCTCAGAGGATTCACTAAAAAAACTCGTTGACATACTCAACCGATACAAAAAGAAGGGAGAATTCTACCCGATTGCAAATGCCATACCCTTTTGCTTCTACGACCCAAAAAAGGTAAGCAGCATCGCGTTGGGTGCAAGATTTGATGACGGCCACACACGCATCGTCCTCAGTCCGAAAGGCTACTACAAGCCAAGCTACTTCCTGGACAGAAACCTTGGAGACGACCTGCCGACTGCATGGAAGAACTGGCAGCCACAAACCCACCCCGAATGCACAGAATGCATCCATGAACAAAAATGCAAGGGAGGAAGCAGACTGTTCGAGAGAGACCCTCTCATGCCTTCACTCCCAAAGAGAACGATTCACTTCAGGAACCGATTCCACGATGAACTGGAGCAGGCACCTGTAGAAATGAAACGATACTATGAAAAGCGTGGAACAGATATTCTCTTTGACTTCAAGCTCCTGCAGCTATGCCGTACGCACTATACAACGCTGCTTGACATGGGAGCAGGTTATGGCACAGAGAGCATCATTGCAGGCATAATCGGATATACAGTGACTGCGATAGAACGAAACCGCAGACGCCTAGAAGAGATCAAGAGACGAAAGGCTGAATACGAGAAGGAATTTGGCAGATTAGACATTACCGCCTTACATGGATCATACGAGGAACGCTGTCAAAAATCCGAGATCATCATGTTCAAACGAAGTTTCTATTTCAACAATTCGATTCCAGGACAGGAAGTGTTTTCCACTTGTCGCAACAGCCTCTCTCCCGATGGACTGATCATCATCAACGGCATGGATACTCTTAAGGGACCCAATAGCAATACCCTTCTGAAGGAGAACGGCCTTTCTACAATCTCCTGGCAAATCGGAAAACCCGAGAGAAGAAGGATAGAGAATAACAAAAACCCAATAAGAACCGCCACATTCATCACGCTTGCATCACCCAAAGCATTCAGCCCTCAATTCCTGACCGAAGTGGAACACTGCATAAAACTGTATCACCCAGTGTTCAAAAGAACCTGAAGGCATAACCAATTGAACCCACAAAGCCCACCATGCTTACAATCAGGGTAAGATAGAAGTAAGGGGGAACAAACCGCAACTGCACAGTTTCACAATCCGGGTTCACACCAAGCAAGCCATCAACCGCAGACAACTGACCGCAGTCTGCCTTCCAGTACGGATGATAATTCTGGTTCACAGTCACCGGCACCTCTGCCGAAAGATCAAGACGAATTTTTGAAACCCCAATCTCATAGTTGTTGACATATGCCGCAGGATACACCTCTCCCCTATAATCAGGATTCTCATGACCCCCTATGTAGCGCGGTTCAGCGACCTCATCAACAGTGATAGCACTGTACCAATTGATGATGCCGATACCCTGCTTGACCAGGTGATACTGTTGTTCAGCAAGAGACAGGGAATCCCGTGACGTCACATTGTCGATTCGCACCTGGTAAAAGCCTGACTCCTGCAAATCCCGATCGGGCGCATAGATCCCGTAAAGCTGGCTGCTTGAGAAGAAGAGCGATATGACCCCAAGCGCAACCAAAGGTAGTATCACAACCCGATGGCCTCGCACGCCGCGACCAGCAACCAACGCCAGCATGAACACGATGAGCGGTGCACAGTATTTGGTGACTGAGAACACGTAATCAAAAGAAGGAACTTCCCAGATGAAACGAAAAAAAGGAAGATAGGTCCCGGTTATGGAAAGGATCAGGAAAAGGAGAAGTATCCCGTCCCTTCGTGTCATTCCCCTCAGTAGAAAGAACAAAGGCACCACCCCCACATACAGCATAGTACCAGGCCAAAAGAGACCTTTCAAGACCTCAGTGAATGAGAGGGTATTAGACAATGTCCGCCCGTATGATCCTGCACAGGAGCCGGAAAACCCGTCGATACAACCATCAGAATCCTCCAGGAGGTCAATCACAGGCACAAGTTTCACCGCACCAACCAACGCGACCCCGACGAGGAAAAGAGCAAGCATTTTGCCTGTCTTGCGTAGCCGACCCTGGACCAGTGCATAAAGAACAAGGAAGCACACCATTGTAACCCATACCAGGGCCCCGGTCATGAGGATTACACCGTACAACAATACAAGGAACCCCAGATACCTCGGCCGCCGCATGGACTTTCGCCAAAGAAGCACACCAAGAGGCAAAAGCAAGAAAAGTGGTTCACTATGCAGATTGCCATCTGCCACCTGATATGCAAAATAACCACTGAACAAAAAAACAGCAGCGGCAAAGAACGACCCATGACCGGAATACCCAAGTTCATGCCTGCATAACCGATACATAGCCCAACCGCCGACGATAAACAGCAGCAGCAGTATCAGCTTCAAACCCCACATCTCACCGAATGCAAGCACGAACAAGAAAAGAGGACTCAGGGATATATCCTCCGGATGCCCCAGCATGAAAAATCCGCCACCGAAATAAGGAGACCAGAAATGCATAGTGCCCTCTTCAGCAGCTGTTCTGGCTGAAGCATAATAGGAAGCAATCTCGTACCAATCCTCATCATGGATGTGATCATGTAAAAACAGTGGGAAAAGAAACAGGATGATAAGCACAAACAATAGCCGCATCCCAAGACAAGTTTTATATAACTATATAAATTTAGCGAGACCGTGACAATCATCAATGTAACAGACCACGTAGACCACCCGCAGGACCTCAAACCCGTGCTCCAACTCGAACAGTTTGCCCACCTCACAGGAGATCAACTCATTGACACCCGGTTTACAAGGTCCGTGCATCCAGGAGAAGAATCATACATCTACTTCAAGACACCCGCCCTACAGGCAGCAATCCGCCTGGCAACTCACATCAAAGACAAGCACAACACGAAGGTCATTGGCATAGGCCCCCATGCCAGCAGGTTTCCCGATTCTCTCGTGTTTGACAATTCACCGTTTGACGGGGTCCATCCAGGAACCACCGACTCCATGTCCGATATCATAAACGCAACCGGCGAAGGTGCCATAGACAGATTTCCCATAATTACCGATTACTCATATCCATACAAGAGCACTTACCCCACACGACTGGCCCGCCCCCGGTATGGGTACTTGTTCACCAGCTACGGGTGCAACCACACCTGCACCTTTTGCACGCCCTTATGCGTGAAAGAGACAGGAGCCGAAACATTTCGCCCACACTCAAGGGAATACATACTCACTGCTCTACAAAAGAACATTGCCGCAGGCAAAAACATCATCCATTTCCTGGACGACAACTTCACCCAGGATCCCACACGAGTGCTTACCCTCTGCAAGGATATCAAAAGGCAAGGTCTTACCTTCAGGTGGATTGCCCAGGGCCGGGTGGATGAGATTGACGAAACGATGCTGAGGGCAATGAAAGATGCAGGCTGCGAATGCCTCAAGCTCGGGGTTGAATCAGGATCCCCAAAGGATCTCATTAAACTCAACAAGACAAAAGATCCAAAAAGATGGATCAACAATTATTATACCATCACACGAACCGCAAGAAATCTCAATCTACCCATCATTGCCATGTTCATGTTTGGGATCCCCGGCCAAGAACCCTCTGATACGCGACAGACTCTGCAACTGATTGCACGATCCAAGCCCTTTCTGATCCAGTTGCATAGGTTAGTCGACTACCAGCGATCAAAAAGCCATCACTATGAACTGACGCAAGACATCAAAAGCATCTATTGGAACCATTTGACAAGCCCCTCAGTCATTCGCCAGCACCTGCGATTTATCCCCCATTACCTCCGGACATTACCGACCACTTTGGCCACACTCAGGATGCTCAATAAGAGAATTTGAATCTGATCAAAGCACACAATATACGCCAGGAATCACGACAGATTTTTACGGATGAATCACTGGATTCCACCCACTCCACAGCAACCTCCTTGATTGTATGCCCTCGCTTCATCGCCTCAAGCATGATCTGGATATCCCAGTCCCATCCCTTGCCTGACACCGCATGGTTAAGCTCCTCGAAGATGTCACGACGAAACCCTTTGATACCCACCTGAGTATCCGTGATATACGATTGCGGATACAGCATCGAAAAGACAACCCGATATGCATTGGCAAGGGCACCCCGCAAGAGCTTTCGCTTCACGAACGAATCGCTCATGAACCGGGAAGGTTTAGCAAGGTCATAATGGTTTAGGCCATCAATGATGGATTCCAGCACAGAAAGGTTCACCTCGATTGGGACATCCGCGTCCATGAATATGACCTTATCACCTTGTATAGTATTCAGGCACTGCTTGATTGCATGACCCCGTCCCTGGTTCGGATGATACGAGCAATAGGACACCGTAGGATACTCCTCCCGCAGTTTCGAAAGGATCCCACCAGTCCCATCACAGGAGCCATCATCACAATAGATGACCTCAAAATCATACCCCTGCTTGTACAGATGGCCATGCAAGGCAATACAGGATTTCTCCAGGATTCGCTCCTCATTGTATACCGGGATGACAAAAGATATCATTCAGAGTTTGTTGGATGACCACCGTATTTATAATTTTCTAGGAATATTCAACTGAAAGATCCTCACAGGAGATGATAGCCACCCCATAACCCTCCTGACGCATGCCAGTAAGAAAAGAACCCCGATCCCCGCCATAAGAGATAGCAAACTTATCCGCAAGCTCCTGATTCAGGTCATACTCGCCCGGTGCAGTGGACACAAACTCCTGATCCAATACGATATGCGATACAGTGGCTGAACCACAATAGGCCGACACATCTGCCCGGGAACCGTAGATCGCTCCAAGAAAATCCCTGATCCGTTCCTTCATCCTGACATGGTACTCCGTCGCAGGGATGCACAGATTTGCGTACACCTCAGTCTTGGAAAAAAGCGGGACATACCTGAGGAACAGAGGATGTCCTGCAATTGGACCAGGCAACTCAGACAGACGATCATAATCCTCGGGCTGCATAGGTGCCGTATCAAAATCATACTCAAAAGCTGCAATGTAGGGAACTAAAGCAACAAGAAACACAGCCACCAAAGCTCTCGTGTGCAGGAACCGAAGATTCCAGGCAAAGACAAATGCGATGAACAAGGGCAGAACCGCCTTTGTATAATAGACCGGAAACAGCAGGAGGTCAAGGAAGAAGAACCTGTTGACCGCAAGCGAAAGCACATACAGCAACACAGAGCTTCCCAACACATAATAAAAGATTGGGGGCACACTCCACGCATTCCTGGAGAGAGAGAACACAGCCAAAGACAGCAACAAGACCACACTCACATACAGGGGAAATTGTTTCTGGAACTCAAAAGGTCCGCTATAGATCATCCCATCATAGTCATGGTCAACAAGCATCCTGCCATATTCCAATGGCGCGTACCCGAAATAATAGAGCACTGTCGCAGGTTCGCTAAACTCATGCATCTGGCGCGCCTCCTCATAGGAGACAGTCTCCACATCAGGTATGAACATGAGGATCCCTCCCAGGGAGATTAGTACACTCACCGTCAATATAACCCCCTCCCAGAAGCCCGGCCGCCGATGCAAAAAGTACAGCACCATGGCCCCAATCAGGATTGTATTCACAGGCGGATAAAAGAAGGCTGATAGAATGATTAGTCCATACAGTGCATAGAATCGCTTACGCAAAAACAAGAAGATGAAGGTCAAGATCAATGGATACTGGAATGCCCGGGGCAATGCCCCACTGAAAAAATTCATGCTTCCGGCATACAACATGAAAACCACAGCAAATACATATCCGAGTTTGACCGATCTCTCCCGCCCGATAAGAAAGCACATGAGCACAGAATACATGAGGAAAACAAAAGAGAATATCTTCGAGTACGTCACAAGCCCCATCAGGAGGGTCATTCCTGAAACAAAGATCACATAGCCCGGCGCAATCTGATAATACGCGAACCGGGCAATATCATCCCCAAATAATCCCTGAGTGGTATGCAACACATGATACCCTACATAAATCAGGTCATCAGAGACAGTGGTCTCATCAAACCCAGGCGAGAAGATCCACAGGGAATAGACAAGTGCGATGAAAAGGATAATCAGGTAATGTCGCATACCATATCACTGAAACAGCCGCATTTAAATCTTTATCTGAATAGCCGCCTGATACGATAGTGAGTGAAATTCACGCTGTAGACCATGAACAGGAAAGCGATCATGAGTTCCGGTATCTCATCAAGACAATACCCATTCAAGGGGAAGCGGACTGCCGTAATAATCATAAGAGCCAGGCCCACAGCCGGATCATGCCCGGGATAATTGATTTTCCGATACAGACGTCTGATACCTGGCACGAGTGAGAGCGCCCATGACAGGCCAATCAAGAAGATGCCAGCCAATATGAAATCCAACCCACCACAATGATTGATGGCCGCTAAGGCAGGCACAGGACACCCAACCCGTGCAAAATCAATATTATGCAGATTTGTCTCATTCTGGCGGTTGAGATCAGATGTGTCAACATCATACTCAAATATATGATCTCCATAACTGATTTCCTCCAGTGCCCCAATCACCAGCAATAGCAAAAAGAAAGTATGGAACAAGGGGTACTTGCGCACCGAACTCAAGAGAAAAAAGGCTCCCGCAAGCAGGAAAAGAACGGTCAGGTTCTCCACTAATCCTCCCTCCTTGCACGGCAGCAAAAATAATATACCAAATGCAAGCATCCAAGCAACAAAGCGCATACACCCACCCAGAAAACAACCTATAAAAAACTACCCCCGAATACAGCGGCCATAAGCAATCAAGACACATACATTTATAAAACTCAGCACACCGGTTCAGGCATGGGCAGACAGATTCCCTATTTGCTTGGATTTGCGGTTGCCTTCCTGATCTTCACAACCATACTCTACATCCCGTTGCCAATGACCTATGTCCAGACCCTGGCTCTGTCAGCACTCCTCACAGCCCTTGGGCTGCTCCTCAAATGGTGGATACAATGAATGGAAGTTTCAAGAATGGTATGAAGGATTTTGCGAACACGCTATCGATACTGACAAATACAGCCCTCATCTCACTTGTCTATCTGACAGTAGGAATCACAGCAATCATAGCCAGAGCGACAGGTCGTGACTTCCTTGAAGAAAACAAGCCCCGGTGGAAGGCAAGTCAAGAAGAGCAAGACATATACAGGCAATTTTAAAATGAATATTCTGGGTATCAGCTGCCACTACCACAATTCCTCAGCATCACTTATCAAAGATGGACTTGTAGTCGCTGCAGCTGAGGAAGAGCGGTTCACACGCGTGAAGCATGACGCCTCATTTCCCAAAAATGCAATCCGGTTCTGTCTGAAAAAAGGCGGTCTCACCATGAGTGATATTGATCACGTTGGTTTTTATGAAAAACCCCTGCTCAAACTTGAAAGGATACTTTACCAGCACCTCGCCACCTTTCCCCGGGGCTTCAGGAACTTCATCCGCACTATCCCCAGCTGGCCTGCCAAAAAGCTTCGCATCATTCACACTCTACGAAAACAAGGCTACAGGAAAGAAGTCATGTTCATAAATCACCACATGTCCCATGCGGCAAGCTTCCTTCTATCCCCCTATAAGAAGGCAGCGATAGTCTCCGTGGATGGAGTCGGCGAATGGACCACTACAGCCTACGGCATTGGAGAAGGAAACGAAATAAGGCTACTTGGGGAGATACAATACCCGCATTCCATAGGTTTGTTCTACTCGACGATCACTGCACTGCTTGGCTTTAGGGTGAACAACTCAGAGTACAAAGTGATGGCTCTTGCAGCCTACGGAAAGAAACGCAATAATCCATACTACACAAGACTCAAACAGATAATTGACGTAAATGAAGATGGAAGTTTTTCACTGAGACTTCGCTATTTCGCATTCCACTACAGCGAACAGATGCCCTCTCATGCGCTGCATGACCTGCTTGGAGGACCGCTGCCCAAAGCAAGGATAACACAGCGACATAAGGATATTGCCGCCGCCTTACAGATGATAACTGAAGAGGTCATGACCAAGATACTGCTGCATGCGCATGCACAAACCGGATGCGCCAACCTCGTCCTTACTGGAGGTGTTGCCCTCAACAGTGTCTATAATGGAAAGATCCTTGCAAGCACCCCCTTCAAAAGAGTCTGGCTACAGCCAAATCCGGCAGATGGCGGAAGCAGCCTGGGAGTAGCAGCATACATACAAAGCCATTTTGCCAAGCGGCCCAGTTTTAAGACGCCCTATCTGGGACCAGCATTCACAAGGAGTGATATAAAAGAGTTCCTTGACCAAAACAAGATACCATATACTGAGTTTACCAGTGAAAATGAACTTATCGAAAAAACCGCGGAATTGATCCATAACAACAATATCATTGGATGGTTCCAGGAAGGGATGGAATGGGGGCCACGCGCTCTTGGGGCACGAAGCATCCTTGCTAATCCCTGCAACCCGAAAGCACGTGACCATCTTAACAAACAAGTCAAACACAGGGAATTGTTCAGGCCATTCGCGCCAGCACTCTGCCGAGAAGACATACCGCGCTATTTCAGCTGCGACAAACCCCTTCCAGCTCCACTGCAGCATATGCTGATGGTGTATCCCTGCAAGAAAGAATGGCACAAGAGAATCCCTTCAGTGATCCATGTTGACGGCACAGGCAGGCTGCAGGCTGTCGAAAAGAATACGAATCCGCGTTTCCACAGACTGATCAAAGCCTTCGGCAAACGTTCAGGCATACCCATACTTATTAATACTAGCTTCAATAGGAACAATGAACCGATAGTATGCACCCCCGCCAATGCATACAAGTGCATGATAGGAACACAGATAGACTACCTGATTATGGATCGCTTTTTGGTGACACGATGAAAAAAAACAAGCCACTTATAGCCGAGATATGGGAATTCATGAAGGTCCGCAAAGCCTGGTGGCTCTCTCCCATCATCTTCATGCTCGTGCTGGTTGGGTTGGCGATCATAGTCGGAGAGAGTACTGCGGTTTCACCCTTCATCTATGCCTTCTTTTGAAACACTCCCCGGATTTTGGCAAGCCACGCCAGGTAGGTATTGAGCATGGTGCTGCTATGCATACAACTGCAACCTGATACCCGGGACCGTGAAAGCAGGTCAAAAAGATTTTGAGATGTCAAGTCCCCCAGCCTTACCTTATGCTCACTACAGTTCCAAAGGATACCCTGTGCATCAATCTCCAAAAAAAAGAAACCTGAAAGGCAGGGCTGCTTGACAGACCCCCTGTTCTTGATGAACGATGGGATTAGCATGGTATACCGATCGGCCATGCCCAGACGATGCATATCATCCCGAAAGCGTTTCTCCTGAGCATCGCTGATCGCAAAAAACCTTTTTTCAGGAACATACCCGATCACTGGTGAAAGATGCACTGGCTGCAAAAGCACCTCATCCGCATACGTCCTCCAGTAACGCACAATCCGCCCGATACTGTCGATGTTTTCCGCATGCACAATACACCGGATCGATATCTTCGGGCGGCGCTCTAGTCTTTCCAGAACACGCATGCCCTCATGGATGCGATCAAAAAGGCCTGGCATGCCCCGGTTGGAATCATGTTCCAAGGGCTGATCAGAATCCACACTGACAGTCACACTATCAACATGCCTCAGTTCCTTAGCCCGATCAGCAAGCATGGATCCATTTGTTGAGATATTAAGCACCATCCGCCAGGACTTCACCCGCCTCACAATGCTGCCAAGATTATCCAGGAGCAACGGTTCCCCCCCGCAGAGACTCAGGCTCCAGACCTTTGATCTGCCAAGCATATCGATGATTGCTATCTGCTCATCATAGCTCACCCCTTTTGCAGGCATCTTCCACCTGTTGCAGAAGACGCATCTGGCATTACACGTATCCGCGATATCCCAGCTGACAAATAATGGAGCGCGCCTTGGTTTTGTGCCAAACACATACACAAGGGAATTATCCAGGAAAGTCATTCCACCTTTGATTACATGTCTACATCTCATCATTGATCGTGTATATGATCTTTTCAAGCTCCTTTTTACCCAGTCCCTCATAGTTTGGAACCTGGATAGCATGCGCATACACCTCATCAGCCCCCGGGGCCTCATCGCCGGTCAGTTTATGGCACCTGTCATTAAGCTCATTACCCACACTCGTATCCACACCCGCAAGGAGCAGTCTCTTCTGCAGTACGCGCAAATCTCCCTTGTACCTGAAGACAAGAAAATATCCAGAAGGCACCCCTCCCTCCAGATCCACCTGGGCACGTATCCCGATCCTGCCTCGCAACAACTCGCTGTTTGCATTCCGTTCTGCAGTTCTCCTGTCAAGCTCATCCAGTTGTCCAAGCCCGACAAAGGCCTGCACATTCGCGAGTTTCCGCCCTGCACACCTCCCCGAGGTATAGACGCGATATAAGAGAGCATTCAGAAAATCAAAATAAAACACCGGCAAAAAAAGATAAAACAGTGGAGAACGCAACACACTCTCCTCAGCATAGTTCCGTGCGATGGTAGCCATGAGTGAAACTGCACCTGGTGCGGAAAGGTTGTTTACCCGGTCTTGTATGGCAGCATGAAGTGTCTTTGACCGGGTCAGTACAACACCTCCTTCAAAACAGTTTATGGGCTTTATAGGCCCGAATGAAAAGAGACTTGCATCCCCGAAGCTGCCCACCTTCTTCCCCTTATAAATAGCTCCGTGCGCATGGGCACAATCCTCAACCAGAAAAAGACCCTTGCGTCTGCAAAAATTGGCGATCTTGTCGATCTCACAGGGAGAGCCGAACATATGGGTCGCAACAACCACGCGGGTCTTCTCTGTTACCGCCTTTTTAAGGCACGCAAGATCCATGTTGAATGTATCCGCATTGACATCAGCGGTCTTTGGTCGGTACCCAGCCTCCTCTATCACCGACACGAGACCTTTTATGGTATAGGCGGGAATAATGACCTCTGTCCCGGACGGAAAGTTCAATGAACGCAAGAGCATGCCAAGGGTCACTCGGGCGCTGCTTGCTGACGCAGCATAGGGCATCCCGATATATCCGGCAAACCGCTTCTCAAACCGTCTCACTGATTGACCATTAATCAACCTACCCTTAAGGACCAGCCTCATGATATCCAGCAATTCACCACGATAAAACCGAATTCGCCTGCGAGCAATCACACGACCCCTCTAACATAACTGCATAGATAAAACTTCTGCTTTTGGAAAAATATATTAGTGAGCCCCACAAGGAACACGCATGCCAATCATTGTGACTGTCGATATCGAAGAGGATTTCAATGATAAGCACCTATTTGCGAAAAACCTTAAGACCCTCGTGAAGATACTCACTGAATCAGGGGCCAAAGCGACCTTCTTTATTGTTGGCGCATTGATTCACAAGCACAGGGACCTCTTCAGGAAAGTGCCTGATCAATTTGAGTTCGGGCTTCATGGATACTCCCACAAGAACCTGAAGACAATCCAACAAACGGATGTTGAGGAGGAGATAAGGCGCGGAAAGCAGGCGATTGAATCCCTGGGAAAACCATGCCATGGGTTCAGGGCACCCTTCAATATGGTACCGCCACAGCTGGGAACGACACTGCATCAGCAAGGATTCACCTATGACTCTTCACTCTGCCGATCCTACTATCCTGGTCGATACAACAACCGCAGCATCCCGAACAAGCCCTACCGGGCAGGTCCAGATCTTCGAAAAAAGGGGAAGACCATCATAGAGATCCCCATAACCAGCTACACCTTCCTGAAGATACCCTTTGGTCTCACCTTCCTGAACAATGCACCCTTCCTCCTCAAGAGACACACGAGTCTCTCGGTGTTCTATTTTCATAACTACGACCTGGAAGAATATTCCGGGCGAACCACCGATGGGACAATCACCAGATGGTTGATACAACGAAGGCAACAACACTCACGCAGTACCCTTGAACAGGTGCTCCATCAAAAGACAGGGTGCATCTCATGCATAGAGTATATCAGGAAGAATGAGATCTGAATGGATCGCATGCAGGCAGGCATTTTCCCTCATTCACAGTGGCATACGAGGGATGTTCAAGCATGCGCTTCCTGATAGCATCCAACGGCTCTTTTGTGACATTGCCGAAAGACTCGGGTATCAGCGGACAAGGAGACACGTCACCATAGGGTGTTATGTACATTTTCTGTGAACCTGCCGAGCAACCTGGTTTCCCATAACAGGCCTCACCACACCATCTGAAATTGGGTTTTGCAAGACAGGATTCAATGAGCCTGAAATCATTACCAGTCAAAAGACGCGAGCTCTTTGCCACATTTGCAATAAAACCGAGGTTAACAGGCACCCTCATTTTCTGGGAGAGTCTATCAAGCCTATGCAGAGTATGTACATTTTCTCGACGAACCACAAAGTTGAGCATGGTCTTGACCGGAATCTTTGGGACAATCGCCATGATATCAGCAAAAAGCCCGTTCATACCCCTTACTGAGTCATGCTCACCAGGCACTACACTGTCGATACTGATTTCGATGAGATCAAGAATAGCAAGGTTATCCAATTGCTCACGCACAAGAGCGCCGTTTGTCACAAGAGAGCAGATTCGCCCCTTGCTCTTGATGTAAGAGGCAATATCATACCATTCACCCAAAAGAGGCTCACCTCCCGTCAGCATGAAATGGATAGCCCCCAGTGAGATACACTCATCAATAACTTTCCTGAATTGTGATTGGGTAAGATGCCTGCGAGTACCACGGAACGCCTCAGCTGAGCAATAATAGCAACTGCACTGGCATTTATAGGTGAGTGCAAGTTCCACCGTCCGCAGTTGGTGGCCCCGGCACAGATAGCGCACATGATTTTTCATGACTGCCGGCAGGCATGCCTTATTGCGAAAAAGATATCCCAGATTGTCGCGCAGCCTGGAGGGCTTCATGCATAACGAGGGCAGACTTTGTTATTTAAACTTTCCGTAGAGGTCAAGCTCCTGAACCAGAACCGAAGCCAGCAACCGATGGCCTTCCTGTCCTGGGTGCGCATCTGAATGTGATACCCTCAATATGGAAGGATCATGCTCCTGCAGCACCCCATAACTGTCCACATATGAGATATCATTCGCGTCAAGAATAGAGATAACCTGTTTGTAATGCTGTCGGAAAGGATAGCCCTCTACCAACTCATAGGTCAGAAAAAACACTAACTCGACATTGTTTTCCTCTGCGACCCCTTTCATTTTCCTGATGTCCGACGTGAAGTTTTCAAGGGCCGGCGAATCCTCTGAGTACACTGATTCAAGATAATCGTAATACTGCCGGTACTGGTAGGCATTCTCCATACGCTGGAACAGGAAACGATAGAGATGGGAATATCGCACCAAAAAGGAAGGGTCATACACAGGAGCAACAGCATACGCCGGCTGCTCACTCTCATACCCTTCAAGATCATTGATCAGGAACTGGACAATGACAAGTTCAGGGTCAAATTCAGCCATATGGTCTTGCAGAAACTGAAGTTCCTTTCGTGTGTTCCACCCTGAATAGCCTGCGTTCACTACAGTGCGGTTTATTCGTCGCTGGATTACTTTGGGATACGTATGCTCAATCAGAGTACCATACCCATACGTGAAAGAATCTCCCACTATCAGGATTGTGGCATTCTCCAACGAACCCTGTGAACGGACCCCATAAGAATTGAGATCAGGTACATACCGTTCTTGGATCCAGTCTTCATCATGTAACTCATGCGGATAGGCAACAAACCCTCCGATCCTAAGAGCAATCTCCAAAAACAAGCAGATGACAATAAGGGATACCACAGCCACAGTCACGTTTTTCAAAAGCCCGTGCATGGGGTGCACAGACAGATGTAGATTTATAAATATTTGCTGCAATCCTAGTTTCTTGAATAATCCTGTCCGGACTTGGGCCTCGTCTATTTTTTAGAAAGGGCATCTCCGTAAGAACCTCCCCTGCGAGATTTGGGAGCCTACGCTCCGGATTTTGTGCACAACAGCTTTCACCGTATGTGAAGTTCGATATAGGAAGTCATTTTTTCGAGAAATGCAATCAGAAGATTTATATAGGTATAATTGAGCTATGGGCTGTATGAGGATCATAGAGCAGTTTCTTAACCTTTTCACAGAGTCAGAGAAAGAGATAAGGGAAGATATTGCAAGGTCTGAAAGGATAATCCACCAAAATAAGGAAAAGATGAAACATATGGGCGAGCAACCTGCCCTCAAACGGCTTTTCACTGAGTCCAAAGAAGACCTCAAAGCCCAGATTGACGAAGAAGAGGCCAAGATACAGGCAGCTAAAAAAAGGATAACGCAGACCAAGCAAAAACAGCGCAAGAATCACCGATTAGCCAAGGGCGTAAGCAGACAGACAAAGAAAGCTGCAGGGTTCCTGCAAAGACATAAGATTGGAACCGGCCTGTTTGCAGCAGCGATCATCCTATTGATCATCGCATCAATATTCGGGTACCGGATGGCAACTGCCTTTAAGTTCTCCTGTGACCGCGAGAATCCATGCACTGAATGTCTTGTGGCACCAAGCTGCCTGCAGATCCAGGAGGATGGCCCAGAACAATACGCCTGGTTTAGTGTTGAAAACAGGAATTCCATCCCAGGGGATTGCCATGCCACAATCCAGTTAGGAGACACCCTTCAAGAAGAGACCTTAGGTGTTTTGTACCCGGAGGAGCCAAAGGTATTCCGGTTCGCAATCGACATTCCCTCGGGCAACAGCGACATCACTGTAGATGCCAGTTGCCAATGGTTTCAGGAGTCCTAGTCATGCTAAGATACATCCCCCGGCAGATCCTCTACCTGACAGGCAAAGAGATTATTGCCTCTTACTTTCCGACCAGAGAACACCGCTGGATCGATCAATTCAGATCAGGACTATGTCGCTATTTTGATGTATCCCATGCAGCCTGCTACCCATCATGCATGAAACTTCTTGACACTACACTTGCCTATTATGGCATCAGTTCAGGTGATGAGATCATACTGCCTGTATACACATACAAAGGGATCTATGAAACGATTCTTGAAAGGGGGATAGTCCCCCGCTTTGCTGACGTTGATACCACAATGAACCTCGATCCCTTGGAAGCAAAGCGCGCAATCACAAAAAGAACCAAAGCCATCATCGTCCCTCACCACAGCGGCAGCATGTGTAACATGGAAACCCTCATTCAAACCATCCCGAAAAACATCAAAGTCATCGAAGACTTCTCCCAAAGTTTCGGAGCAACTCACAATGGAAAATACGCCGGTACCTTCGGTGACATTGGCATCTGCAGTTGCGGACGGGGCAAGTACTTTGACCTCATGGGTGGCGGCATCGCGATCACCGACAACAAGAGGCTTGCAGAATACCTCAGAGCACATGAGACCCACAGGGTAAGACCACTCACCCAATTGAAGATATCACTACGCTACACTCATCTGCTCCTGTCGACAAACCAGGCTATCGGATTTTTCACCACCTATCCCTTCCAACTCGTGAGCAGGAAATTGATCAAAAAGGACACCAGCCAGAAGATCATCAGCAAGTCATTTGAAAAAGCACGACCGGAGGGATTTGACCCGTTCAGGGCCAAACTGGGATTAAAACGGTTAGAACGCATCAAAGGGATCATAAACAAGCAAAGAAAACATGCTGACCGCTATGACTCATACCTGGGAACCCATGCCGTACCAAAGAGTCCAGGCCACAGTGCCTTGTATTACCCCATTAGAGCGACGGACACCCTCAAGCTTATCATGAAAGGGATTGACACAAAAGAGGATTTCTGCGACCTGCTCAAAACAGGCTACCCCCAGGCAGAATCATTCAACCAGAAAGTTCTATATCTACCGGTATTTCATGCCCTGAGCGAGAAAGATATCTCATACATCACCACCAAACTGTCTGACATAATCCCTGCACGTTGATCCATCGTCGAGTACACTGCACAGGGCAGGATCATCATTGAATTCAATAAACATCAGGATACACATCTCTCTGAATTTTTCTGAGGATACTCCAAGGCATTGGTCAAGATCTCTGTTCACGATACTCAAGCAAGCCTGTTTCGCTGACCGGTTGACAATAGGATCACAATGAGACTGGTTATCATAATCTCCCATGGTTTCCAGGACTGCCTTATGATCCGCCTTCCTTTGTACCATTGTACGGCACAGCTGCTCATGGTGCAGGTTCGAGCACAAAGACGCATTATCTACAATATCCGTAACATGATCCATGCACCCCATGACCTGCTCGTCAGTAAGACAGAGATTGGCATCATCATGCACCTGTGCAAAACACTTTGTCCGGCGCTCAGGTTCTTCTATGCCTTCGCATAGACGGGCATCCGACTGTTCGAGTGCGCGAAGGTATATGAACTCTTCCAGCAGGTCAGTTTCCCGGTAATTCTCAAGAGATGATATGTTATTAGTAGCCATAGCCCGGCAGAAAGCCCTCTTATGTGCCTCCCGGATAGCATCGCAGACAGTCACATCAGACATGACCACTGCCTCACAGGTATGCTCCATCTCCGGGATAGGGATAGCATCACACCTATCAAGCCCATGGGTGAAATGATACTCCGAGATGCACCAGTACTTCTCTTCAGTAAGATGTTCGCATGCAGAGATATCATCCTTCACAAATCCCACGCACTCGCTGGTTTTTGGAAAGAGAGTAGAGATGCACGTATCCCACCTGTCCTGGACAGGATTAGGCGCATCCTCAGCGCTCTCGCACCCGAAGACAAAAAGCAGGACTATACAGACATACCAGAAACGCATTCCCATTTTCAAGAAACAGGTCTATTTAAATCTGACTATCAAAAATGGTTCTTTTATCAGAAAGTATCCCCTCTTCATACACACGGACATTGACCGTGCCCTCGACCAGGATATTCACCTGCGGTGCGATGACTTGATTTCCAGCGCGTGAAGAGATATTCACAAGGGATATGTTTACAATACCAGGCTGCCTCTTAACAGACAAATCAAAGCTGTAACACCCGGAAGGCGAACTGATATTATGGAGGGAAAGATTCCTTCGCAGATCTAGGACTGTGATATCCGCAGGTTGGACACCTTGCACCCTATGAGAGACATCCCATGTGGTATTATCAAGATAGTCCACATCATAGGCAGAGAATATGGCACCATCTGAGAGGCAACCTTCGAATTTATTCAACAAGCGAGGAAAATAGGCGTCATTCAGCTGGAATGATGGAGGCAAAAATGCCAAGTCAGGCAAGACTGAAGGATACATGACCTCTGGTCCCCGTAGCTCATTATGCATAAGCCTTCGATCAATGAGATATGCGCGTTCATCCACTGGAAATTCAAGTTGTTTGACAATCAGAATGAAAGAGAAGGCTAATGCCAGTATCAGGACAAAGGAGGTAATCCTACGATTGTTTATCAACTCCTGCAGGCCTGTTAACGCAAGTATTACCAAGACAGGCATGCATACCAACAAAAAAGTGGTTTTTGGGTCCACCCAGTTCTCATTGACCATCAGAAAACCCACAAAAAAAAGAGGGAGTAACCGATACATCCAGCGAAGTCGATAATCCCTCACCCTTGACAGAAAGATTGCACTGAACAGGACTAGCCCAAAAGTACTCATCAGGACAAGAGGCAGATAGATGAACATGGGATACATGAACCCCGGCGATCTGACAATCTCAGGGATGAAGGGAAAGTTCAAAAGGGTTGGTATATAGAATTTCAGGCCTAAAATGGAATGAGCAAACTGCGGCTGATACAGAAAGCCCTCAAAGATAACACTACCATAAAGAGCATAACGGATAGCATATACGGGGATAAGGATCATGAGACTTCCCACTCCAAAAGGGACTGCCTTGTGAAGACGCTTGTAGAAGAATACTGACAGGGCAGGAGCAAGCAGCAGGGTAATGGGATTAAGCCCCACCATATAGCCATACGCTAAACCCCCCACCCAATAATTTCGTCGGAAGACAAATACATAAATGATAAAAAGCAAAAGAAGCATTGAAAATATATTCCTGTTAGTTGCCTGGGACAGATACAACAACCCTGAAAGGTTAAGTAATGCCAAACCCAGCAACGCAAGCAACCAGTTGCGTGTGTGATACAACAACAGCTTGATAAGCAGATAAGAGGCAAACACAAAGATAAGTGCATTGAATATGCGAAGGCCATGGCTGCTCAACGCAAGAAAAAAGGAGGGATGGATCGCAAGCGTAAATGACTCGTCATTTGCATAGTCAAGCTTGAAATTGCCGAGTATGGAACCTTTATTCTCATTAATCCGGTAATGCAAGGGATAAATATCGCGTAACTCATACAGCTCTTTCCGGAGAGTTGCATTTGTGAGATCCGTAACAGTCCAACTATTATTCAAATCAGTGTGCAATCCGAAGACAAGAGGGGTATCAAGCGTAAGATAGGCCCAATTGTCAGCACAATTGAAACCATCCTCCTCATAATGGCCAAAGGCAAAAAAGTGGAATATGAAGACAAACAGCAGGATAGCGACAGTAAGAAACTGCTTCCTCCCCGACAATTGTCTCCTGAACATGAAGCATATGGCACAGATTCCGAGTGCAATGCCAAGCACGAGCCAGAAACTGAGCAACTGCCCTGAAACCAAGGCGACACCGAACACCACAACAGGCATAAAGATGAATGAGACAACACTGTAAAACCCGAATTCTTCCCATGATCTGCTCAAGAAATAGGGAGGGATCAACAACAGAAAAATGATAAGTACTATATCAAACACGATCATACGATACGCACGCTCAAATCAGCTATAAAACCTTTACGTTTTTTTTGCAGCAAGGCACATGACATCCCGGTTCACCCTCGAATACCGTCTCTTTTTTCTGACCCGTCCAAGCACAGAGCCGAATGACTCCTCCTGCACATTCCCGAACGGTTCATTCAAGAAAGAGCATGGCATCATGTCTCCATACAAGGTGAGGGCGATCTTTTCAGAGCCCGCAGCGCAGCCCATGGACAGATAATTGTTTCCCGCGCAGATCCGAGCGGATTTATGCTTCAGCAACTGCATGACACGCTTCATGTCCCGCCTATCCAGCGGTAACTGCCAAGTCTTGGTTGACACCGGCAGGCAGAAGATGACCTCAGCACACTTCCCTGCCGCAAACTCCAGAATCTCCTCTACCTCACCCGCAAGGCTCTGTTTGGTGATCAGTGTACTGATGATAGGGTGGATCCCATGCTTCCGGCAGATGTCGACCGCCTTAATGGCTTTCTCCAGCAATCCTGGACAATTCCGCATCCCCTCATGCACTCCAGGCTGCAGACTGTCGATGCTGATGCAGGCAACATCCAGCCCTGCATGCGCCAGCGTGCGCCCCATGGCATCATCAAACAGCTGCCCGTTGGTATCGATACTGACGATACAATTACGCTCACTGGCGTATCTGACAAGAGAGGGAAGATGCCCTGATAACAATGTCTCTCCCCCGGTAAACAGGATATGGATTGCGCCAAGAAAAATGGCCTCATCGATGCAATGCTTGATCTCCCGAAGCGAAAGCGGACTCTTTGAAGTATCCTTCAACTGCTCAGCTGAACAATGCGCGCAATTGCATTGACACTCATAAGTCAAGGCGATCTCCACCGTCCGCAACCTTTGTTTGCCGGTAAACAACATGAAATAATTCTTGAGCAGCCGCGGAAACAGACGGGGTCTGCGAAGGACGATATGCAGTTTGGACCAGAACCGTCTCATTTTTCTGCCACCACCACACCTGACAACCCCCAGGGAAGAGGGACTACTGATTCACACCGCCGGATCAGAGGGATCATACGATCGAACCGTCTCAACTCACCTTCATCATGCACTCGATTGCCTCGTGCATTCAGGTATATCCAGGCCAAAAGACCAATAAGATTCATACGCCTGACTGTGGTCACGCGTAACCCTGTCTTCCTGCACTTCGCAACAATGCCTTTCAGACAATACCTGCGATAATGATTATTTGCCCGGTCAATACAGCCATAGATATGCGGGTATAAGGGGACCATAAGAATCATAGACCCCCCAGGCCGCATGAGGGATTCCATATTACGCAAAGCAACCATATCGTCCTGTATATGCTCAAGGACATTGAGACAGACAACACTATCGAACGTACCAAGGGTCGTAACATCCCTCGTTATGTCGATGTTTTTTACCCCCGCAGCACACATGCACGCATCATACCGGCGTTTATCTACAGGAACCACTGTATGGCCATCTCGTTCCATACGGCTGGTCAAGGCGCCAACACCTGCACCCACCTCAAGGATCGAACCCCGCAGATAGGGCGCGATGGTATCATAGACCCATGCGATGTAATTTGACTGCCGGGATATGTTCTTCAGATTGGTGATTTCAGCGCTATCCATCCGTAAATATCCTCCCCAGCTTAAGCAGGTTGAGTATTGATCCAGGATCAAGATTGAACAAGAGGTTATCCTCGATGTGGCAGCCATAATGACAATCTGTACACGGGTGCATCGGCATTGATTGGTACGCTTCCTTCCATCCCTGTGCCGCTCCGTTGACGCCGGTCCCATTCACGAACTTATAGCACTGGTACAGATTGCCCGAGGGGTCAACAGTCACAGACAAGCCTCCATGATGACAGCGTCCAAACCTGGCAAACCCCCGTTCTGCAAAGTGTCTGATTGCTGATGGAGAATTGACGATGGGATCACCTGCCCGTTTCCGTCGTTTGATGTACGAGAAAGCCTCCTTCACCTGGTGAGTGGAGAGGATGATGCCATCCAAATCCTTTGCATCCGCTTTTGCAAGCTCATTGTAGAAGACCGGCTGGAAATTGACCCAGAAAGAAAGCTCTTTTGCTTTTGACAGCACAAAGTCCATATAATTGATATTCTGCTGTGTCAGGATCATGGTAGCAAATCTTCCATGAGATGTTGAGAGTACCTGCATTGCCTTCTGATAGCTGCCCTTTCCCCGGGTCGCATCGTGCACATCCTCCGGACCATTGAGGCAACAGATGAAAAGGTCCAGATGCCGCAGCCAAGAAGCATCAGCAAACAGTAATGCATTTGAACTGATGGTGGTAAGCATCTTGAGCCTCTTGGCATAGGAAACAAGCTCCCCCAGATCTTCACGGAGAAGGGGCTCACCCCCGATAAATGTGATATGCTGTGCACCAAGGGAACGAAAAGACCTGATCATGTCCTGTGCCTGGGCGGTTGTAAGCTCTTGCTGGTGTTGGCAGGAATCGATATCACAATATACGCACCTGCCATTGCAACGATAGGTCGAGATAAAATTGATCTTCAGGGGAGCTCGTCTATGAAATAGCTGGTACCCAAGCACCTGGCACCCTGACCTCATGTTCCGCATGATCATGCGTCCAGGAAAAGTGCTCCTGATTTTTAAATCATCCGATACGCCAATCGCTTCACATGACGCTCCCTTTAAGGATCAGATGGCAGGCCCTACTATCGCTATCAGAAATATAGAAAAGCTGCATGTCTTAAAACCCCTGATAACCCATACCTATTTAAAATTTGGTTTAAACGTTTTTACCATGGAAACTGCCCTGCTGTTCTCCGGCGGAATCGATTCGACCTATACCGCCCTCTTGGTGGGAAAAGAAACCGACGTTCATTTGCTTACCTACCGCAACGGCTATGGCCAGTTCTTTTTCAACCGGGCAAGAAAACGCTATCATGAACTGAAAAGACACGGCCAGTTCACTCACCATCCCCTCTCCATCAAATCATTGTTCAGGACCCTATACCTCAAAGACTGCACCGACTATCCCGCCTTCGCCTGGTGTCTTTCCTGCAAACTGGCAATGCACATACGGACCATAAACCATTGCCGCATGTACAACATCAAACAGGTATATGATGGCTCTGCCGCCGATACCGCTGAGATGGTCGAGCAAAGCACTACAGCCCACAACCTCATAAAGGAGCTATACGCAGCACACTCCATCACATTCAGTTCCCCCGCCTACAAGATTTCCCGGGAACAAAAGAAAGATTTCCTGCAAAAAAAAGGGTTTAGGTTAGGCATCCAGATTTTCAACCGCAACATGGGCATCCAACCAAAATGCATCCCCGGCGAACTCTACTATGCACCATACATCCTGTGCAATATAAGGCCTTCTCACGATCCAGAAAAGATAGAGGCTTTCTTCAAGGAAAAAGAAACACAGATACAGAGGTTGATCAGATGAGACTTCTCTTCAGGCTCCTCAACCGGTTCTTTCTCTTCCTGACCTGGATGATCTCAAAAGGCTCTGATGACTACAAAAAGATCCACGCGGTGCATAAGCGATACTACCATCAATCCCTTGAACAGATGAGACGGCAGAACTGACGGAACGCATACCGGCTGACCTGCATCCGGGAGACCCGTTTGTGCCTGAGGAGCCGCCATAACCGCAAAGCCCCACGCACGGGAGCAAGATAAAATGATATGAAGATAAGCTTTCGTTGACGACGGGCAACATGTGCATCATCAGCAAGCACCGGTTCCTGCAGGAATCGAAGGTCAGAAAGGTCACCTTCAAAGCCTTCAAAGAGCGTCGTTCCCGGCAAGGGTGTCACAAAAGAGACCTGGACGAAATCAAGGGGCAAACGCATGATGAACTGCCTGAGCGGTGCATAGCTTTCTCCTGGAAATCCCATCATGAAGTAGCCCATGGTGAGTATCCCCGCAGCACGGGTATCCAAAAGCACAGGCACCACCCGGTTACCCCTTCCTTTCCTGATGCGGTCCAATTCAGCCTGCGAGGGCCGTTCCAGCCCATAGCCAAGCATGACGCACCCTGCCCGCCCCATCTGTTTCAAGAGCGAACGGTCTACGCAATCGGTGCGCGTCATAGCGATCCAGCTGACACGCCGATACAATCCTGACTGTATCATGCGGCTGCAGAACTCAGATGTCCAGTCCCGATCCAGTGTAAAGGTATGATCGAGGAATGATATGAACCTGATTCCCGCCTCTACGCAATGACGTACCTCCTCAATGACATGAGAGACAGACCGCATGCGAAGAGATGCACCGTAGAGCTTTCGCGCATCGCAGTACACGCACTGGTATGGGCACCCCCGATGAGCCCTGATGACGGTTATGCGCCGGGAGAAGGGATTCTCATAGCAATAAGTCCCAAAGACATGGTCCTGGCGACGGTCCGGTATGGGAAGCGTATCAAGATCTTGAACCAGGGACGCCTCTTTCCCGATCCGGCCAGGGACACCCACACCCTGTAACGACGAGCCTTTGATACGCGCGAGGGTTTCATCTTTAGAAGATTCGAACAATGTGACAAGTTGTGCAATCACCGACTCCGGTTCTCCACGGATGACCACATCCGCAAGATCTTCATCAAATATGGTCTTCGGTTTTGTTGTGGGTAGCATGCCAAGCATGACCACCACCATAGACCTACGCTCAAGCAAAGGAACAACCAACCGGGCCTGTAGAAGTGAGCACACATCAAGGCTGAAGAATACAACTGATGGTCTGAACTCGTTAATTACCCCTGCATGTTCTTGCGCCGACAGTCGTAGGTTATTAGCATCTAGGATATGGCCCTTGCCAACCATTTCACGGCAATACAGAAGGTCTAGTGGTGGCACCCGTGACACAAGAGACATATGTTCTGAGTCCTTTTGATGGTAAAAGTTTGAGAACAGCATGTTAATAGATATAATTCCAGATCTCGAGCGTTGTCAGGTTACGCGCGCCAGTGTAGTCCAGATTGAGTGAGGGTCTTGAATAGAACGCCGGAGCAGGCGATAGGTCAAGATACAAGGCACGCATGCGTTCATGTTCCCGCAGTGTCTCATTGGTATAAAAGTATTCCCAGCTGAGCCGGTCATCGTGTGCAAGCCCCATACCTTCAGCCGAATGCGGAAAGCGCTCATACCACCGGTCATCAAGAGGCGCCTGGTACTGATGCAGCATAAGGACAAAGACAATGACCCCTGCCAGGATAGCACCGTACCAATAGCGGGCACCCCGGGAGCGTACTAAACCCAAGAGCCCCACCACACAAAAATAAGCTACCAAGGGAAGTAACATGAGCACAAAGCTTGATTTGAGCTCCTCCCAATTCTCCTGCACCATGAGAAACAAAAAGAATGGAAGAAACATCACCAACGCCCACCATCGCTTGTTTGTCACAAGTCCTACAGCAAACAACCCAAACAAGAGGAGGCCAAGTGATTTGAGCACCAACAGGGGCATGGTCAAAAAATTGGGGAACGGAAAATGTGGTGTACGCACAACACGGTCATGTAATGGATAATTGAACATCCCGTTGAAAGAGAACTCATACCCCAGGAGGGAATGTCCAAATTCTGGACGATGTCCCTCAAGACCCTCGTATTGGCTTGGATGCGCAAGCATATCGCCGAACGCAAATGACTTCCACAGGAGGACCGGTAGGACAAAAAGCAAAGCCCCCACTGCAAAAAGCATCAGTTTACGAAACCGTCCACGATACGTAAGAATGAGATACGCGAATCCCGGGACCAAGAGGAGAGCCACATTACGCACACCCCCCAGTGCACCCAAAAAGCACCCTCCTACAAAAAAAAGACGCCGCACCAGCAAGAACAAAATTATGGCCACAAGAGTCATGGCCAGCACATTGGCGTTTGGCCGGTTGAAATAAAAGAGCAAGGGATTCAATGCCACGATGAGCCCGCCCAGGTATGCGTACAGCCGGGGCTTCCCAAGCGACCGGATGAATGCATACACGCAGCAGAAGGCTATGACAATCGACAATGCATGCATGATACGGAATCCCCCCAAACCAAACATCACGTAATAGGGTGCATAGACAATGGATGCGCCGATCCGCTGGTCCTTGGTGATGATCCCATAGGAGTCATCGATCATGTTCTCCCTGATGCTGTCTCCGAGCGAATACGCATAGAGTTCGTTCCCGTCGATATCAAGAAAGGTGACCGGGTCACCTGCCATGAACATGCTTCCGGCAACAATATAGGTGCTCCAATAATCCTGTGCCGGACCCGCATAGGTCAGGAAGTGCGCACCAAAGATCAGGATACAAACAACCATAAACACTCTATTCAAAGTAAATCTGGGCCTCCCACCAGACATGAGCACAAGCGGGATTGTCATTCCTACACATACAAAGGCGATCAACGCCCCAGAGATAAGGATGTCAAGCACCCAGGCGAAAAAGAATATAATCACAGGAAGCAAAAAAAGCGCAGACCCCACGGTCACAGCAACACGCACATACGTCTGGTCATGAGGAAAAAGGATGCGCGCCGCAAGGTACCCCGGAACCATCATGAGCAAGAACAATATCACATCCATCGTTTCACCACATAATTCCCCAGGATCAATATCCCCTCATCTGTTCGCAGGAAAACATCAAGTGCATCCTCGGGTGTCGCCACCAATGGTTCACCATGGATATTGAAGCTTGTGTTCAGGACCGCTCCTACGCCGGTACGCTCTTTCACTGCTTCCAAAAGCTGCGCATAGACCCCCTCACCCATAACCATCTGTGGACGACAGGTCCCCTCATTATCACGCACGCCCCGCAAGACATCAGCCCTTCTGATGCGGTAGGCATTCGTCATGAAAGGATCCGGTTTGCCAAAGGGTTCAAAAAGCTCTCGTGCCTCACTCTCCAGGATTGAAGGACAGAACGGCTGGTACCACTCCCGCCTTTTGATACGGGAGTTCAATCGATCCCTGAGTGCCGGATCATCCGGATGGGCCAGGATGCTTCGTGAGCCAAGTGCACGCGGACCGTATTCCATAGCCCCCTGGAACCAGAAAACGATATCCTTCCTGGCGATGGCATCTGCTGCAACCGGCACAACTGATGTCTGCTCCCAACTCACGCCAGGTGTCCTGGACAGTGCCTCACGGATTCGCTCATCTGAAAATGCCGGCCCCAGGTTCACCGAGTCAAGTGCTGCGGGCTGGGCTCCGGTTCGCCCGGCAACCGCAAGCGCTGCCCCTGCCGCAAGTCCTCCATCACCCATATGCGGGAAGATATGCCAATCCGACGGGTTGATACCCTCAAGCACGCGCCGATTATTCTTAATGTTCGAGAAGAGCCCACCAGCAAAACAGACAACCTGACCGCCTGCATAGTATCCGACAAGCTCTGCTGAGAAGTGTTCCAGGGTCTCCTGTGCCATGCGGGCAAAGACTTCAGGAGACGTTGACTGCAACAGTTTATTCAGACGATGATAGCGCCGAGATGGACTGACTCGCGCCCGCAACCGCCCATGCTCGCAAGAGAAAAAGGAGAGCATGGGATTTGAGCGCAACGATCCTGCATGATCAGCAAGTGCCATCACCTTCCCCTCATCCTCAAGGATACGCATCCCCAACAATGAAGTCACCTCCTGGTAAAAGAGGCCCAGGGAATCACGGGTCTTCAGCTGAGCCACCCGTTCCAGCACCCCTCCCTGTCCCCTGCTGATGGTCCCGCTCAATCCATCACCCAGCCCATCAAGTGTCACAACCATCGCATCCCCGAACCCTGAGGTATAGTACGCTGAGGCAGCATGGGCTTCATGGTGGTCCACCACATGGATGGGCACATCAATATCAAGCCGGGCAAGAATATCCCGCATGAGACGCGACGAGACAAACCTATTGAATGCATTGGATCGCAGGCGCCCGGTCATGTTCAGGATCTCCCGGTTCAGGTGCGTGAAGCGTGCCTTGCGCTCTTTACGCCGCACATGATAGTAGGAATCCTTCACCCGGGGAAAACAACGGGTCAGGGTCAAAGAGAAATCAGTGGTTGAATAGGCCACACCCTTGAGTGCGTCGCGAGGCACCTGGCTGAGGCAATAGGCGATGGAATGCCTGGGAAAAAGCACCTCAAGCTTTCGCCGGGTGAATCGCTCCTCGTTCACTGCGGCAACGATCCGGTTGCCCCCGACCACCGCAGCGCCCGAATCATGCCCGTCCCAGATACCCAGAATCATCCCAGCATGTGAGCGCCCTGTATTTAAAGCTTTAACTGATTAAAGGATAGGTTTAATAAAATCTAGGCTCTTAGCAGGAGTGATGCGATGGCCCATACTGACCCGTGAGGACATAAAAGGTGTCCTTGACCTGCTGAGCACACGATCCATTTCAATAAAGGATGGAAGCGGGATCATCGGACAGTTCGAAGAACAGGTCTCAGCATACTTGCAAACCCCCTATACCCTGGTCCAGAACAGCGGGACCTCAACACTGCATGCCGCCTATTTCGCCATCGGCCTCACAACGGATGACGAAGTACTGGTACCTTCCTACACCTGGCATGCCACCGCATCACCCCTGTTCCATGTCAATGCCATCCCTGTCTTCTGCGAAGTGACCGAGGATTACTGTATCGACCCTGACGATATCCTAAAAAGGATAACAGAAAAGACCCGCGCCATAACCGTGGTGCACGCCTGGGGCCATCCCTGTGACATGGACCGGATATTGGCGATTGCCCGGGAACACAAACTGTGGGTCATTGAGGACTGTTCCCATGCCTTCGGCACCGAATACAAGAACAGGAAAGTGGGGTCAATCGGCGATGTTGCCTGCTTTAGTATGCAAAAAAACAAGCCGTTGTCTTGTGGTGAGGGGGGCATCCTTACGACACGACACCGGTCAGTCTACGAGCGCGCAATCTTCCTTGGCCACCCGGGCAGGCTGGAGGAGACACAGTATCACAGCTATGGATCAGGGTTGGGCTTCAAGTACAGGCCGCACCCACTGGTAGTTTCACTCGCCGCGACCCAGTTGAGAAAATTTGACCGGGTGAACGCGTACAAAAACAAAAACTCCGACTACCTGACCAAGAAACTAAAAGAGATTCCCTTTGTGAAGGGGATGGATTCAGCACCGTATTGCACTGCTCGGTCCTACTATTCCTACCGGCTTCAGAACAGAACCGATAACATAGACACCAAGACACTGCTCATGGAACTGAAAAAACAGGGAGTTCCCGTCAAAGAAGACCCCTACCTTCCACTCCACCAGCAACCTCTTTTTCAGGGAGACAAGTGCAGATGCGATTGCCTCCCCACAACTGAGAAGCTCCACGCACAGACCCTCGAACTCAAACTGCCTGTCAAGCCTGACCTGCAACGCATGTCATCCCTCGCACAGACAATCAGAAAGACCGTCGAGGACCTCAGCAGGCAATCGATCCTTGAAAAGAAGTTCAACAGCAAGCCACTCCATATTGAATATGAGGCAACCATGCGCTGCAACCTACAGTGCAGCATGTGCTACCAAAAGGAATACCGCAACACCTACAGTGAGATTCCTGCGGAAGAGTTTCTCCGCTGTATTGACGGGATCCGGACCGTATCCATCACCGGCGGGGAATGCCTGTTAAAAGACGACATCATCGAACTCATCGAGGGCCTTGCAGGAAAGGGCATCGAAATCCGCCTCCTGACAAACGGATTCACTTCCCAGGAGATGATCGATAGGCTCAAAGAGTATCCATTTCAGCAGATACGCACCTCCCTGGATGGACTGGAAACCGTGCATGACAGAATCAGGCAACCAGGATCATTCAAAAGGACCATGCACTTCATCGAAGAACTGAAAACAAACGACATCAGGATCTCGGCAGTTGACATGGACCAACCGCTCACAGACCTGGTGGAAGAGCTCAAGTCAAAAGGCATCAAGACCACCATCATACCTGATGAAGCATACACTGAATCAGAGATCAAAGAGACCAAGGACAGGTTACGGGCGATCCTGGAGGAACCCCGGCTCATGGTACGCACAGGAGAAAACAAGGAAAAAGGGAACCATGGAGTGTGCAAGAATCTTGTGTATCCGACCATGCGCATTGACCCTGAAGGCAACGCTATCGGCTGCCGTATGATACGCAACACCTTTGGAAACATCAGGGAACAATCCATCGAATCCATCTGGAATTCCCCAGCATACCGCCAGTTCATGACCACACTCATCGAAGGTGACCTTCCCATCTGCAAGAGATGTCCAAAGAGGATGAAGCAATGAGAATCTGTATCCTGACATTTGAGTACCCGCCGCTGAAAGGAGGGATCGGTCTTGCCTGCAGACGCATCGCAGAAAGCCTTGCAGCAGACCACGAGGTACACGTCATAACAACAAACCCTGGTAAACCCAATATATTCTACAACAATGAAGAGACTGTTAGGATCGAAGAGACCGGCACTCTTACAGTGCACCGCTTAGGACCCTCATCAGGGCTCCTGGTGAATGTCCCACCCCATGAACTGCAGAACATGTTCGACTACATTTCCCGACTACCCTACGAATTCGATGTGTTCCATGGCTTCCGCCTGCAACCTGCAGGGTACCTGGCAGCACTGCTTGGAAAACAATTCTCAAAGCGCTCGGTGGTAAGCATCAGGGGGGATGACATCGCAAAAGATATGTTTAGTTCCGTGTTCTTCCCGATCATAAAGTGGACCCTGGAAAACGCTGACGTGGTCACATCCGTGGCAGCAGAACTCCTTGAGCGGGCAGCCCTGATCGCAGACATGAAACGACCGGTCACCATATTGAATTCCCTGAACCCCAAAGAGTTCTACTACAAAGAAGGGATCCACACAGCGCATGATGAGATAATCATAGGCACAGTGGGCGAAATTCGCCGCAAGAAAGGCTTCACCTACCTTCTCAAAGCCTTCAGCTGGTTGAACAAAGAATATGACGTGAAACTCATGATTGTCGGTTTTTTCAGGCCTGAAGAGGAGAAGACATATCACGATATGATACGGGAATTCCAACTTGAGGACCGAATCATTGTCACCGGCAGGGTCGAGAAGAGCCTGATATTGAACCACATAAAGAATCTGGACATCGCCGTATTCCCCGCGATCTCAGAGGGTTGCCCAAACGCGCTCCTTGAGACCATGTACTGCGCTCGCCCAATCATAGCAACCCGTGTTGGCGCAATGCCCCAGATACTAGACTCCAAGAACGGCATCCTCATCGAACCAAAAAGCCCCGAAGAGATCTATCACAAGGTAAAGGAGCTGCTTGACAATCCCACACTCAGAAATCGGCTCGCAACCAAAGCAAAACACACAATAAAGACCAATCACATCCCAGAGTCAGAAAAAAAGGAATGGCTGAAGGTTTACAATGGATAAGACACTGATTTATGTCCAAAGTACCTATGGAATCGGGCATCTCATGCGCATGCTCTCGCTTGCCCGTATCATGGGCAACACGACCATCGCCTATGGAGGGCCCATGCCGAAACTCCGCATCCCCCCGGATATCGATCTCATACAACTGGACTGCATCACAGACGAGACGAAAGATATACCTGAAATGCTTGCAGCCAGAAAGCCAGAGATAAAGGGGTTGTTTCTCCATGTGATGCCAAAGAACCTGATCATCGAGCATTTCCCTTTTGGACGAAATCGATTCACGCAAGAGATCCATACCCTGCTGGATCTTGCGCGGGAGAATGGCACCCGCTGCATAAGTTCCTTCAGGGGAGCCCTCACCGGCAATGAGGATCCTGATTGGGTGCGCCAGCAGCTTGCCTATTTTGATATGCTTCTCGTGCACAATGATGAGGACGAATGCGATCCTGCAGACGTGCTTGACCTTCCCCGTCACAAAGTGTTCCACACCGGCTACCTGCCCCCATATGACATGAATGAGATCATGCCAAAAGACAAGGTCCGCAGACAACTGGGCATAACGGATAAGCTCATTGTGGTGAGTGCCGGTGGTGGACGGGATGGATATGCGACCCTGAAACCAGCAATTGAATCACTGAAAAAAGAGAACGCCACAATCCTCATCGCCGCAGGCCCCTTCATGCCTGACAAGGACTACCAAAGACTAAAAGAGATAGACCCTCGCTTCAGGGTGACCCGCTTCAATCCCTCTTTCCTCTCCTACCTCAACGCTGCCGACCGCTCCATAAGCATGGCAGGATACAACACCTTCTCAGCACTCATGTACACCCAAACCCCTGCACAGGTGATTCCCCGTACGAGCGATGCCGAACAAAAGACGAGAGCAAGCCAACCCCTCACCAGCAGAAGACCCACTCATCGATACATGGCAATCCCCGGCCTGCTCAAAGAGACACCCCGCGAGGTGAAGATCAGCATCATACGAGACTGCAATAACCGGTGCATCATGTGTGGCCACTGGCAGGACCCTGACCGCCACAAAAAACAGATTGACTATGACACTTTCGCTACTCTGGCAAAGGACCTTGGAGAGATGGGCATCAAAAAGATCAGGATAACCGGAGGCGAACCCCTCATCCATCCCGACCTGTATGCGATAATAGAGAACGCCAAGGCCCAAGGTTTTTTTGTTGAGGTCTGCACCAACGGGCTTTTGCTGACAGAAGAGACAGCCGACCGCTTTGCGCGCCTTGGCCTGGATCAGGTATCCATATCCCTTGATGCCGGGGAGAGCGAACTGCATGACAGGATACGAGGCAGGAAAGGTGCCTTCGAAAAAGCAGTGCAGGCCTTCCGGTACCTTCGTGCCAAGGACCCCTTCATGAAACTCCACTGCAATACGGTGATCATGAACAAGAACTATCAAACGATTGACGGGATCATTGACCTTGCCGATGAGATCGGCATAACACACCTGACACTCGCTCCCCTCAAGATGTACATACCACAGCTGGAAAAACTCAGACTGACCTCAGAACAGCTGCGCTCATTTCATGAAGAGATTTACCCTGCGCTCTGCAGGCGTGCACAGACTGTACAGATCAACCTGATACCAAAGTTCCTCCCAGAACTGCCAGCATCAGAGCAGATCAAGGCCTTCATGGATGAACGGTTTGGTGAGTTTGTCTACTCACGCTACTACTGCAGCAAGCCGCTCAGGCGCTTTGATATCAAATCAGACGGGTCGGTGCTTCCCTGCTGCGGACTGCTCGATGATGCCCTCATCATGGGCAATATCAACCACGAATCGATAATCGATATCTGGAACTCTGAACGTTATCAAAATTACCGGAACGCAACCCACCTTCCCCGGCATGAACAGTGCCGATACTGCGCCACCTATCAACACCAAAACATCCGCAAAACTTTTTTAACCCATCCAAAGTAACCACCCTCATGCGCCTTGTCATATCCACCATCTTTATCATACTCATGTATGCAGCGGTGCTGTACCTGGGAGATACCAGTGCAATAGTCACCCAGATTGCAAGACTGGATGCGACCGATCTCATCCTGGGCACTGCCTTCACTATCCTTGCGCTTTTCTTCGAGTTCCTCCGATGGGCCGCATACATGCGTGATCTCCATGTGTCACTCCCGCTCACTGCTAACATACGGATTTTCCTCTCAGGCCTCGCCTTCAGTTTCCTCCCCTCAAAAAGCGGGGAACTCATGCGCTACCACTTGCTCAGAAAAGAGAACATCCGCCTTGCCACGTCTCTGCCCATCCATTTCATATCAAACATGACCAATCTCTTGGTGGTTGCACTGCTTGCAAGCCCCATCCTCATAGAGCTGAGTCCACTTGCCTTCATCATCACCATTGCCCTCGTCCTGGTATTTTTTGTGAGCCTCCAGGCACCATTGTACATACATATCGGCAAATGGCTGCACAAGAAGACCAGGATCAGGATATTCAAAGAACTGGTTGTGGCAATAAAGGCAGCACGCAAACTGATGCATCCAAAAACCCACCTTATTGCATTGCTCACCACAACCCTGAGTTACCTGAGCATGGCAGGAGTGATTTTTGTGGTAAGACAGGCTTTAGGCATCGAGACACCACTCTTCATCCTGTTTTCCCTGTACCTGTTATCCCTGATAATCGGGGTGATATCAATGCTTCCGGGTGGTGTCGGAGCTGTTGAGGGAAGCGCCATCCTGTTCTATTCACAGTTCATGGACCAGTCCAACGCGATCTCCCTCATCCTGATGACCCGGTTCTTCACTCTCTGGCTCACCACCATATTTGGCGCGATCAGTCTCCTGCACCACACAAAAACAAATATTTAAAAAATTGCAGGAGCTTACAAACCCCATGGACACGAGCACAGCACTCATCGTGACCCACATTGCCTACATCATCATAGCCTTTGTGGGAATCTTCTACATACGGGGCATCAGAAAACAGCTCAAGGAACTGAGGTGATAGCATGGACACGACAACATCAATCATTTTGACACAGGTACCCATTGCAGTGGGCATTTTCATCGGCGCCTGGGAACTGCACCAGACAAGGAAAGAATTGATCAGGTTGCTTGAGAAACTGGGAAAGAACTGATTCTTGAATACACATAGCTGAAAAACACCGGCAAGAACACTGTGATGATCTGCCCCAGGATTGCGATGGGGATCCCTAAGGTAAAGGACAACTGGTTAAGATGCAGCACATAGGCGATGGTACCCTCCCGCACACCCATTCCCCCCGGGATCAAGGATACTGCACCTGCGATAGTTGAGACCCCATGCACTGCCACTGCCGTGAGCAACGAAAGCTCGGACTGGAATGCCAACAGGATCAGATACAGGCTTGTTCCCTCAAAGAACCAGAAAAGGAACAGCAGCAGATAGCCCGTGGTAAGGAAGCGGAAATCCAGAAACCGGGCAAGTGACTTCTGCGGCAGTGTGAAAAAGCGACCGATAAATCTCGAGACCGGCTCAGCAAAGTAGAAGAGCACTAATACCAGCATAAAAAACAGCAGGACCACTAACCATTGCAACAGAATGAGTGTGATGACTGACAACAATTCAAGCGCCACAACCACCAGTTTGAATGCAGCTCCCCGGGAAAAAGACCACTTATGGAACTTGCGTAGGAGAAAGGGAAGCGTGAGATAATTGGCCTTTGCCGGCAAAAACATGCAGGCATCCTCAAGACACTGGTAGCGAAACGCGCGGCTGTATGACAGACAAACCCCACACCAGGAAAGCATGTACCGCCACGAAAAGACGAACAGGAAGTGGGCAACAGCCATCACCATGACCGCCCCTCCGATAAAAAACAGGTTCATATGCAAGAACGAGTCACGATAATACCACAACAAGCCGATGATGACACAAGCATAAGCAAACACAACAAGACCCAAGAGCCGCTTCATTCTACAATGGTTTTATCACAGACTTTAAATGATTTACCGCAATACACACATCTCTTGCGCCGGTTCAGTTTCGCGGCCTGGTATTTCATGGTGTTTTGGCACTCAGGGCACCGGACAGTCATCACAATCCTATTTTCCGAGGACATCCTTTTGTTCCTCAATATCCTGGGAGATTGAATCGAAGGCCTCATCCCGCTTTGTCTTTTTCTCTTCCGGATCTTTCCCCAACAAGGCTTCTTCCTTTGCCTTGATACGCTTCTCCAGAAGGTCATCCCCTTCCTTATCCGGATCAGTCTTTGAGAAAGAAAAGTCTGGCTGCTCATCAGACAATTCAGGCGAAAGTTCCTCATCAGAATCTGGTGATTGCGCTGAGTCCTCTGATCCCTCAGGTTCCCCAGATTGCTTTGAAGCGTCCGGATCCTCGGACTCAGGCGAACCCTCCCCATCCGGTTCAGGACCATCCTCAGCCTGTTCAGGAACCTCTTCATCTTGTTCAGAATCTGCAGACACCTCATCGGAATCAGCAGCATCCTCATCAGAGGTTTCCCCCTCAGAGTCATCAAAGTAATCATCCTCTTCTTCTGATTCATCCTCTGAAGCAGCAAGCACCTCATGCCTTGCCGAATCTAAGGGTAGCTCCGGCTGTTTCACTGAATCATCCCCCCGGATGACCTCCACATTCCCCAGTGGCATGGTAGTAGTGTCATACACCTGCAACACCGTCGGTTTTTCCTCAGGCTCATCCGGAGCGGTCTCATACACATCAAGCTGGCCCAGCTTGCGTTCCTCTTCAGTCTGTCGCTTCTCTTCTGCCCGTCTTTCCTGGCGCTTATGGAGTTGATCCTCCAGCACCGCTTCCTGTTTCTCAATCTCCCGGGAGACCGCATCAAAACTCGCAAACGCCTCCTTGACCTTATTGGGCGGCAAATCAAAATAATCAAAGAATTTCTGGGTGAGGTGGATTTTTTTGGTACGGCCATACGCCTCACGCTTGATATAGCCTGTCTGTTCAAGCTCATTCAGGTGATCATAGGCCTTATTGGAGCGGATCTTGACAAGCTCAGCCTGGAGTATGGGATGCTTGAACGCGATGACCGCCAGGGTCTCCATGATGCTCTTTGGGAGCTCAGTCTCTGAGACCACATCTTTCACGAGAGGCAGATACTGCTCCCGCACCGTCAGCTTGTAGCTGTCTCCCTCTTCCACAAGCATGAGTGAGCTGTTATGCTCAGTGTAATCCTGTGCCAAGTCAGCAAGCGCAGCCTTGATATTATCCGGCTCTGCCTTGCAAAGCTTTTGCAGGTCCTGCAAAGATACAGCCTTTCCTGCGGCAAACAGGATTGATTCCAGTTGCGCCTTGAGTCCGCTTGTTGCAGTCATAGTGAATAGGTTCCCTGAGCCTCCTTGACACGCCCTTGCTGCGTCAGCCCATCAAGCAATAATTTAAGCTTTTCCTGGGCAATGCCGGTATTCCGTGACAACTGTTCAAGTGATTTTGGCCCTTCCTTGAGGGAAACCAATACCAGGTTAGTGGCAAGCGCATGCGTATTTTTTTCCAGCAGTGACTGCTGGGCATTCAACTCCTTGAGCCGACGATCCACCACATGCAGTTTTGCCTGCAGATCATTGAGGATCTGGGAAAAATCCTGTGAGCCAAAACAAAGTTCCTCAGGATCCACAATATCCACTGTGGAAGGCATGGCCTCGATACAAAAGCCCAAGAGTTCGGTCACATCCTTGGCCTCGATCTCCAGCTCCACAAACATGGAATACAGGTTCTCCTGCTGTTGCGGCTCTGAATAGTCCGACTTTCTTATATGAAGTCCCTTCCATTCTTTCAAGGATTTTACGAAATTCCGCAATGACTTATCAATGTGTTCGGGAGGCGCTCCCATTATCTCGATGATGGTCCGAAATACTATACCGTCAAATTGCTTGTTCATTCAAACACCCACGTCCCTGGAGGGTCACTGGATTTAAATATTTATCGCATGTGGGGTCCAACAGCATCAATATTACTAGAGCTTAAATCCGTCATGTGGAACCATGGAACCATTAAAAAAAGATGTACCGATATTGTATGGATT